>CAZDOH010000017.1:27018-29085 GCA_964507005.1 uncultured Prevotella sp.
GCGTCCGGCACACTTCGCTTTGGGGATTGTTGCGCTATTTGAGCAGGTTGGTAATTGTGGCAATCATTGTGGCAATTGAAGCCAGTCCGGTGCCCAAAGTCAGCCATTGTGCCATGGAGTTGCCGTTGCTCTTGGGCTTGCTGGGCACGATAATCTCGCAACCCGGCTCTGGCTTTACCTTACCTCCGGCTTTCGCTACCATACCGTTCATGTATACAATGTATGTATGGTTCTTCTTTGAGCGCATGCCGTAGCCGCCGGCCTGCTTCACGTATTTGTTCACGCTGTAGCCTTTGTGGTAGGGCACGGTATTGGGCGACATCACGTTTCCGGATATTCTCACGGTGTTGTTGTATTCGGGAATCATGATATGGTCGCCTTCACGCAGCACGATGTCGTATTCGCTGCCAGGGTTTGCAAGCGCTTTGTCGAGCTCGATGCCGACTGTGTAGGTGTCTCCTACTTCCACTTTTGCCAGTGATACTGAGTCTTCGCCCGATGACGACTGTTGAGCCGTTTTCAGTACGCTTTCCATACGCAACCTTTCGGCTTCGGTCATGCGGCGCTCAAGGCGCGCACCGCGTATATAGGCCATGTTGGTCGGGCCGCCCGCTTTTTTCACAAGTTCGCTAAGTCGCTCGGTTTTCTTCGACAGTGTGTATACGCCGCGGAAAGTTATCTCGCCGTCGATGTATACGTTCTTCTGTACATTGTAGGCGGGGCTAATTCTGACGTATACTTCATCATAGGGCTTGAGTTTGAAAGAGGAGTCCTTGCCTGCTAGAAAACCGTTTTCAAGCGACATACTGAAAGTCTCAGCTATGATGTCGCTGCTTTCCGAAGAATTCTGGTTGGATATTCTTCGCGACACGTCAATTTTTGCCGTTGATGCGTTTTCTTTGAGGCCGCCTGCCTGCAGAATGAAGTCCTCAATACTCATGTTTTCGGAGTACTCGTAAGTGCCGGGATAGAACACCTCGCCGAAAATCGATACGGTGCGGCCTTCGGTGCGTTGCTTCGTGGAAGGCACAAACAGTACGTCACCGTTGCGCAGCGGTATGTCGGCCACAGTGCCGTCAACTATTCCGCCCACGTCCACGCTCTGTGTCTCGTAGGTGCGGTCTGCCTTCAGGCGCTGCAGCACCGCGTGCCCGCGGAAGGCGTCTTCGCTCAGCCCCGAGGCGCGTTCCACCAGTTGCTTTACCGAAGTGATGTCGGAGCCCACATTGTATTTGCCGGGGCGGAACACGGCGCCTTTGACTTCCACCATGTTAGAGAAGCGGTCAACCACGCTGTCGACGGTTATTGAGTCGGCATCCGAAAGACGGAAGTCGTTGAATTCAAATTCGCTTACATTGAATACCGAACGCTGGGCGCCGTCTTTGCGCATCACCCTTACGGAGTTCTTGTAGGCATCGCCGGTGAATCCGCCGGTATACCTGAGCAGTGAACCCAGGCTTTCGGTTTTCTTCATCTCGTAGTACATTGGGCGTTTCACCTTTCCGCTGATGTTTACAAGGCAGTCGTACGGACCTACAACTATTACGTCGCCGTCGTTGAGCCGTATGTTTCCGCTGAGTTTGCCGTTAAGGATGTAGTCGTATATATCCACACTGGTCATCAGCTTTCCGTTGCGGTAGACTTTTATGTCGCGCAGCGTACCTATCTCGCTTGTTCCGCCCGCCATATACAGGGCATGGAATACCGAGGCAAATGCCGACAACGTGTACGTTCCCGGTGCTTTCACTTCGCCCATTACGTTGACGGTAATGGTGCGGCTTTGTCCGAGCGTGAGCTTTATCTTCGATGAACTGTAACGGCTCCCCAGGCGTGAGCGTATGAGCGCATTGGCTTTTGCAATGGTTAGCCCGCCTACTTCTATCGGGCCAAAACCGTCAATGGTTACCGTTCCGTCGGGCGACACTTCCTGCTCGAATGTCTTCTGCGAAGCACCCCACACGTCGATTATCACATTGTCACCAGGCCCCACCACGTAGTTCTGCGGAGTAGCTATGTTAAGGTTAGGTTCGAAACTGAGAAGCTTGTTGTTGAATATGTCGCGGCCGA
>CAZDOH010000018.1:0-5887 GCA_964507005.1 uncultured Prevotella sp.
CTATCTGGCAGAGTCCCACGCCGTGGCCCCAGCCGGCACCGGTTATCACTATGCGCTGGGGTATGCCATCGGCAATGTCGAGGCCGTCAACCACGAAAGCCGAACTTTTGAGGTGGCTGTCGCTTAGCAGACGGCGTATTTCGAGTTCCTTGCCCACTATCATCCGCTTTTTCGTGCCGGTAATCATGAGTTGTACGATTCTTGCGCTTGGGCCGCGCTGCAGCGGGGTGAGGCTTACAATGCTGCCGAAGTCGATGCCCGACTTGCGGCGCAGTATTTCGGAAAGCTGCGCGTTGGTGTATTCTTCTTTCCAGCGGAAGAAGTCCTTGGTTTCGAGGTCGTAGCCGTTGAGCACTTGTGAAAGCGTGGCTTCGTCGGCTGTGTTGCAGAAAGCTTCGGGGGCATTGCGTATCCAAGCCTCGGCATTGCTCTCCATCGTGAGGTCGGGAAGCGCAGCGCTGGAGCCGGTATCAGCAACGGGCGAGAGATAAGGCACGTCGTGGTCGCTCCAGCAGCTAGAAAAACGCTCGGTTGCGCCACCGCAGCATTTCGAGAAACGGGCGTCGCATATTTCCCCTCCGCTTACAATCACTTCGCCGCAGGTATCATTGACGGCACGCAGGGCTGCGGGATTCGATGCCCGCTGCAAGCCTTCATAGCGCTGGCAATGGTCGTCGGCACATACGTCGTACAGAGTGTGGGCATCGTTTTCGTACCATTTTATGCAGCGCTCTGTGCCGCAGTGGGTGTCGCAGTGTTGCGTGGCGCTATCGTGGGCAGCCTCGGCACGGCGCTGTAGTATGCGTGCCAGCCAGCTGCGCGAAACCACAGCCTGCGTCTTGAGGTATTCGAGGGGAGCGTTGCAGCTCATCTCGCTCGATATCACGCTTTGCAGGTATTTTTCTATGTGGAGTATGTTGATGGCTTCGAGTTCACCGTTGCCGACGGCTATTTTCAGTTCACCGGCAAATGTTTCGTCTTCGCTGCGTTCCCAATGAAACTTCTTGCCTATGGTAACGCCGTGGAGCGTGAATGTGGAATTCGCGCCGTTGGGCACCAAATGCAGTTCACCGTAGGTTTCGCCGCAGAAGCAGATGCTTCCGTCGCTTTGGAGCGACGCAGTGCATTTGCCTGTTGCAGTCTTGTCGGCGGCATACGTGAAATCGCCGTTGAGCGTGAACGCGATGCTTGGCGCGCCCATTATTCCTACTGCAACTTTTCGGGGCTGTGGCGTGGCGGTATTTCCCATGGTTTTCTGCATTGTAGTGTTGTAGCTTTTATTTTATAGCGGTACAAAAATCAAGAAATGTGTCAATATCTTCGGCAGGGAATGTAACTTCAGCGAGTACGGCAAAGGCTTTCTCGGGCGTTATCTTTTCGAAGTCCTCACTGCGCGGCGTTATCAGCAGTCCGCCCATGTCTACAGAGCCCGGGCTTATCAGCAGTTGCGTTTCGCCTGCGGCATAGTAGCAGTCGGGGCGGTGCTTGCTGCGCAGGAATACCACGGTTACAAGTTCGTCGCCTTCTTTCCACACCATCACGTTTATGGGAAATTCTCCTTCGTTGAATGTCTTCTGCAGTTTGGCATAGAACGGTTCAAACACGGCAATGCTGTGCTCCACGCTTTTTTCCGTTATCACCGCCGCAGGGCATGCGAAGCCTTCAAGCATGGATACTCCGGGCATTACCGTAGGCCGCAAGCTTTGGCGGTAGTGCGCCCAGTCTTTCTCAATCGGTATGTTGCCGCGCTTTCCTGCCTGAAAATGAAGATGGTCGGGGGCCGAAGCACCGCATCGCGCCCCGTTGTAGAACGCTATGTAGCCATCGAGCCTTGCGGCTATGGTGCAGAGCTCGGCGTAATGCCCCGCAAGGCATTGCTCTTCGTGCTTTGCCGAAGCAATCACCAGATGCCCGCGGAGAATAGGAAACGGATTGACAAGCACCTGAAAGTTCCCGTCAAAAGCCTCGAGCATGATTTGCTGCGGAGGACGGTTGGCGGCGCAAAGGAAGCATGCTCGCTTGGCTATGCTGCTTTTGTCGGTTTTCGCTCCTGTGGATACAATGCGCGAAGGATTGTATTGGGCGCTAATCGAAGCGGCGCCGAGTGTGAGTTCCTTGGTTTGCACCGTGTCGAGGGCGCAGAACCGCCCACGGGCATCTTCCCAGCGCTCAAGCTGCCTTTGGAAGAAGGCTTCGGTTTCGCTTACCGAAGGGAATTGGCTTGCCGGGGAGTGTGTCATTGCGAATTGAGTTTCTTGCGCGCAATTATTTCAGCGGCGCGCAGACTGTCTTTGTAGGCGTTGTTGGCATTGGTCTTCTCCTGCGAAAGGGCGGCATCGGAGTTGTCGTTCCAACGGCGGCAGAGATAGAGCACGTCGTAGATACGCGCCAAGATGTGCTGGCGTGAGAATGCCAGTCCCATGGCATAGTCTTCGCCGTAGGAAGTGTTGGGAAAGCGTATTTCGCGCAACATGGGCGTGAAGAATGCCCGAGGAGCGCCAAGGCCGTTTACACGCAGGGCGTTGTTGTGGCCGTTTCGTGTGGTCCACTCCTTATGGTCAATTACTCCGGGGGGAAGCGGATTGAGGTTGAAATCAACGAGGCGGTAACTGCCAACTACCATAGCTGCACGGGTGCGGTGGAAGCAGTGTATAATCTTCTCAAGTGTTTGGTTGTCGGAATATATGTCGTCGCTGTCGAGCTGTACTGCAAATTTGCCGCAGCGCGCATCGTCGGCGGCAAGTTGCCAGCATCCTCCGATCCCAAGGTCGGTGCGTTCGGGCACTATGTGTATCAGCGAAGGGTTTTCCTGCGCCAGCTTCTGCAGAATCTCGGTTGTGCCATCGGTGGAATGGTTGTCGACAACAATCACGTTGAAAGCGAATTTCGTGCTTTGTGCCAATGCGCTGCCAACTGCGTCGGCTATGGTGCGCGCACGGTTGCGTACGGGGATTATCACCGACGCCTCGCACTCGAAACCGGGGAACTTGGCATAGTCTGTTTTCTTGAGTTGCTCGGGGGCGATGTAGGCCCCGATTTTTTTCAGATACTCGGTAAACACCACTTCCATTTCTTTCTGGCGGCGGCGCAACGAAGGATTGAGGTAATCGAACTGCTTCTGCCCGCTCTTGCGATTGTCGCGCTCAATGGCGGTGTAGAGGCTTTTGCCGATATGCGTTATCTTTCCGTTGAGGCTCATCCACAGACGGAAAGCGTAAACTCCGGCATAGGCGCGGTTTGCAGGCTTTTGGAGCAAATACTGCCTAATTGCCTCAGCGGTGGTCAGTATCATTTTGCCCATTTCGAAATTGTCGCTCACCGAGCCTTCGCTATAACTGTTGAGCGGGTGGGGCGCAGCGTTGCCGTTTTCGTGGCAGTCGGTGTAGTCGCTGTAGGCTATAGCAATGGCGTCGGGGCTTCCCAGCGCATTGCCGAAACTTTGCAGTGCGTCTTTTTCGAATTCCAACAGTTCGGGCTCCAGCGCGAGCATCACGTAGGGAGTGCTGCAACTGCCGGCAATGTATCTCAAGGCAGATGTGGATTCGGGCTTTACGCGTTGTGGCAGTTTCCGGGTTGTGAAGAAACCGCCCGCCGCCGCGAATTCCCGGCTGTTTTCCACATAGCAAGTTACAAGCGGACTCTGTGACATCATTCGTAGAGTTTATGGGTGGCGGCAAGCAGTGTGTTCTGCATCAGCGAGCAGATAGTCATGGGCCCCACGCCTCCCGGAACGGGCGATATGAACGAGCACAGCGGTGCAACTTCATCGAACTTCACGTCGCCATTCAGGCGGAAGCCCTTTTTCTTTGTGGCATCGGGCACGCGGGTGGTGCCTACGTCGATTACCACGGCTCCGGGCTTTACCATGTCGGCTGTCACAAAGTCGGGGCTGCCGAGCGCGGCGATGATTATGTCGGCCTGGCGGCAGAAAGCCTTGATGTCTTTCGTGCGGCTGTGGCATACGGTAACGGTGGAGTCGCCTCCCGTTTTCTGCATCATGAGCTGTGCCATGGGTTTGCCTACAATGTTGCTGCGTCCCAGCACTACGCATGTCTTTCCCGAGGTTTCAATGCCGTAGCGTTTCAGCAGTTCCATGATTCCCTTTGGAGTAGCCGAAACGAAAGCTGGCAGCCCAATGGCCATGCGCCCGACGTTTATGGGGTGGAAGCCATCGACATCCTTGTGGTAGTCGATGGTCTCGATAACTTTCTGTTCGCGTATGTGTCGGGGCAGCGGAAGCTGCACGATGATTCCGTCGACATCGGCATCGCTGTTGAGCTCGCGCACCTTTGCAAGCAGTTCCTCTTCGCTCACGGTGTCTTCATATCTTACAAGCACAGACTTGAAACCGCAAACCTCGCAGGCTTTCACCTTGTTTGCCACGTATGTTTCGCTGCCTCCGTCGTGGCCCACGAGTATTGCCGCAAGGCACGGGCGTTTCCCTCCGTTTGCCACGAGTGTTTCCACTTCTTTGGCTATTTCAGCCTTTATCACGGCTGCAGTCTGCTTTCCGTCTATAAGTTGCATAGTCCAGTATGTTTTTGTGTTTCGGATAAAAGTTTATTTCTTCATTCTGGCCATCATCTGCTGCATGCGTCCGCCAGTCATCTGCTGCATCATCTTGCGTGTCTGGTCGAACTGCTTCAGCAGGCGGTTGACTTCCTGCAGGTCGGTGCCCGAGCCTGCGGCAATGCGGCGGCGGCGGCTGGAGTTGATGATTTCGGGATTGGTGCGCTCCTTGGGAGTCATGGAATGTATGATGGCTTCGATGCTCTTGAACGCGTTGTCATCGATGTCGAGGTTCTTTACGGCCTTGCCCAGGCCCGGTATCATCGATACGAGGTCCTTGATGTTGCCCATCTTCTTTATCTGTTCTATTTGGGCAAGGAAATCGTTGAAGTCGAACTGGTTTTTCGCTATTTTCTTCTGCAGGCGGCGTGCTTCCTTTTCGTCGTACTGCTCCTGCGCACGCTCAACGAGCGAAACGATGTCGCCCATGCCGAGTATGCGGTCGGCCATTCGCATGGGGTGGAACACGTCGAGCGCTTCCATCTTTTCGCCGGTTCCCACAAACTTGATAGGCTTGTCGACTACGGTACGTATTGAAAGGGCCGCACCGCCGCGGGTGTCGCCGTCGAGTTTTGTGAGCACCACGCCGTTGTAGTCCAGACGCTCGTTGAATTCCCTTGCGGTGTTGACGGCATCCTGACCGGTCATCGAGTCTACCACGAAAAGTGTTTCGTCGGGATTTATGGCGTTCTTGATGGCCGAAATCTCGTTCATCATCTGCTCGTCGATGGCGAGGCGCCCGGCCGTATCGACAATCACCAGGTCGTTGCCTTTGGCCTTGGCTTCCTTTATGGCGTTTTGTGCTATCTGCACCGGGTCTTTCGATTCGGGCTCGCTGTATACCGGCACGCCAATTTGCTCTCCCAGCACCTTGAGCTGGTCAATGGCTGCGGGGCGGTACACGTCGCAGGCCACAAGCAGCGGCTTGCGGTTTTTCTTGTTTTTCTGCCAGTTTGCAAGCTTTGCCGAGAAAGTGGTTTTACCCGAGCCCTGCAATCCCGACATCAGTATCACGGCCGGGCGCCCTGTGAGAACGAGTTCGGCAGTCTCCCCGCCCATAAGGGCGGCAAGTTCGTCGTGCACGAGCTTTACCATCATCTGCCCGGGCTTCACGCTTGTAAGCACATTCATGCCCATGGCCTTTTCCTTCACGCTGTCGGTGAATGTCTTTGCCACCTTGTAGTTGACATCGGCATCGAGCAGCGACCTTCTCACTTCCTTCAGGGTTTCGGCAACGTTGATGTCTGTGATTTTGCCTTCACCTTTCAATATCTTGAACGAGCGCTCAAGCCGCTCGGTAAGGTTTTCAAACATATTC
>CAZDOH010000018.1:5987-28487 GCA_964507005.1 uncultured Prevotella sp.
AATTATTATTTCAAATCGTGGTTGTTCATTCTGTATTCGGCAAGCGCCTCGTATTTCGTTGCGGGGCGGCCGTAGTTGGCATAGGGATAAATGCTGATGCCGCCGCGGGGCGTGAATATACCTTCCACTTCTATGTATTTCGGGTCCATCAGTTTTACGAGGTCCTTCATTATGGTGTTGACGCAGTCTTCGTGAAAGTCACCGTGGTTTCTGAAGCTGAAAAGATAAAGCTTCAGGCTTTTGCTTTCAACCATGCGTATGTCGGGAATGTACTCTATGCGTATTTCGGCGAAGTCGGGCTGCCCGGTTATGGGGCACAGACTTGTAAATTCGGGGCAGTTGAACCTCACCCAGTAATCGTTTTGGGGATGTTTGTTCTCGAACGTTTCAAGCAACTGCGGGTTGTAGTCGGCAGTGTATTCTGTTTTGCGGCCCAGGGCTTTCAGTCCGTCATCAGTTCTGTTCATGTGTCGTGCCTGCTTTTTTGTCAAGGTAATTCTGCAGCCCTCTGCGCCGCAGTTTGCACGCCGGGCATTCGCCGCATCCGTCGCCGGGAACGCCGTTGTAGCATGTCACGGTCTTTTCTCTCACAATGTCGAGCACACCCAGCGAGTCGGCCATAGCCCAAGTCTCTTCCTTGTCGAGCCACATCAGCGGAGTGTGGATTATGAACTGTTCGTCCATGGCGAGGTTGAGCGTGACGTTGAGGCTTCGTATGAAGGAGTCGCGGCAGTCGGGATACCCGCTGAAGTCGGTTTGCCCCACGCCGGTAACTATATTGCGTATGCCGCGTTCGCGGGCATAGACTGCGGCTATGCTCAGGAAGAACAGGTTGCGCCCGGGCACGAAAGTGTTTGGCAGACTGCCGGAAGGCTTTTCCTTGTCCATCTCAATGTCGCCGGAAGTGAGGGAATTGTGGCCCAGCGAGCCGGCCAACGGGAAGTCTATCAGTTCCCAATCGACGTTTGCCGCCTTTGCAATGGCTTCTGCGGCTTTCACTTCCGCGATATGGCGCTGGCCGTAGCTGAAGGTTATTGCCGCTACGCCCTTGAATCGTTTCAGTGCCCAGAAGAGGCACGTAGTAGAATCCTGGCCGCCGCTAAGCACAACCAGAGCTTTGTCGTCATTTGTCAGCATTTTCTTCTTTTTCCAGTTCTTTTGGTATGCGGAATGCGGTGTACAGCTGCATCCATGCTCCGATGGCCACTACCGCAATCCATTCGTTGTGGCGCAGGGGCCATACATAGTTTACGTCCATCCATATTGCCACCGATGCCAGCAGCAGCAGCAGCGCGCCAAGAGCCTGTTGCCTCTTCAGGCGTCGCACTACGAAATTTCCTCCGCCGCCCTGCGACTTCAACTGCATGGCGAAGAACATTGCCGCTCCGGCCCCGTAGACGTAAGGCATATATGCGGAAAGGGGAGTGTGCAGCAGCAGCAGGCTTAGAAGCATTATCACAGCTCCTGCATCGTACACAATCAATTCGGGCAGGCTTAACTTCTTCATTGATTTATAGAGGTATTGGCGTTTTCCTGTTCGGGATATTCCACAACGTAGATGTCCTCATCTTCGGTTTTCATGAAATATCTTTCACGGGCGATACGTTCGATGTATGCGGGGTCTTTTTCAAGCGCCTGCAGTTGGCGGATGTTGTTTTTCGAAATCTGCCTGTATTTCTGCAGGTCGGCATTCAGTTCGGCCTTTTGGCGGTTGAAGCGATAGCGGTTCAGCAGGCAGTTGTGGTCGAAAAAGGCTATCTCTGCCACGAAAAATGCGATGAAAATTATGCATTTGTGTCGTAGCACCCACATGCTGGTTGATTTTGCCTTGTTCATTCCGCCGCCGTGTTTTAGATGCAAAAATAGCAATAAGTTTTTAAACTCAATATTTTAAACTGCCCTGAGCTGGTGTGGGAAAACGAAAATGGGAGAAACTTCCGGCGGAAGCCTCTCCCAAACTGTTTCGTGAGGTGTCAAGCAGATTCGAACTGCTGTAGACGGTTTTGCAGACCGTTACCTAGCCACTCGGTCATGACACCATTGTGCTTGTTTGCGGGTGCAAAAATAGGGAAACAATTTTAAACTGCCAAATGCAAATTCGAAATTCTTGCCGTATTGCCCTATTTTATTTCAGTGTGCGTTGCAGATTGGAGTTTTTAAGATTCATGAGCATCACGGCATACAGTGCCGCGGTCTCGGTGCGCAGCCGGCTTTCGCCCAGGCTTACCGGCACAAAGCCACATCGGGCAGCCATGTCGACTTCCTCCACGGCAAAGTCGCCTTCCGGGCCTATGAGGATTGTCTT
The DNA here is from genome assembly GCA_964507005.1 of uncultured Prevotella sp. Taxonomy (GTDB): domain Bacteria; phylum Bacteroidota; class Bacteroidia; order Bacteroidales; family Bacteroidaceae; genus UBA6398. The sequence goes on from CAZDOH010000018.1 coordinate 8,293, forward strand.
GCTGCCGCAGCCCATTACGCCAGGAAGCCAGCAGCGCGGCGATGAGGCTGAAACTGCTGCCGGAACAGAACTGCATGTCTCGCCGTTCAGGCAGTGGGCTATGTATTTCTCTTCGCCCAAATCGGGGCGGCGCAGGAATTCCGTCAGCGGAACCATGGGGCTTACAATTGGTTTTACGGCTTTGTGGCTTTGCTTCATGGCCGCAACCACAATGCGCTCGATGCGCTCGGGCTTGACGGTATGGCGCTCGCTGCAGCGGCAGTCGACAAACGAAATCTCGTCGATGCCTATTTCGCATGCCTTTTCCACGAACCATTCCGTGCGGTCGATGTTTTTCGTCGGGGCCAGCGCCAGGTGCAGGTGCCCGCTCCACGAACTTCCGGCTTGCCGCGTGCCCGTGATGCGGTATGAGCACGAGCGCGCGCCTGCAGCGGTGACTTCAGCGTCGTAGAAATGCCCTTTGCCGTCGGTGATGGCCAATCGGTCGCCCACACCGAGGCGCAATACTTTCACGGCATGGCGTGCCTCCTCTTCGGGAAGGTCGTCGCGCCGTGCGGCATCGGGTATGTAGAAATAATGTATTTCCTTCATGCTGGCAGATTGTTTCTTTAATTGTTTCTTTAATTGTGCCTTATCCGGCTGCGCCGCGCATTTGCTCCAGCAGTTCGCGCTGGCGGGCGTTGAGCGCGCTGGGCAGGGTTACGTTGTAGGAGATTATCAGGTCGCCTGCCGTGCCGCCGCTTTGGGCTTGCCCTTTGCCTTTGAGCCTCACCTTGGTGCCCTGCTGCGTAAGGGGCTTGATGTGAAGCTTGAATTTTCCGCTTGGAGTCTGCACCACCACATCGCCGCCGAGCATTGCGGTATAGATGTCGAGATTTACAGTGGCGTGCGTGTCGCTGTCGGCGTTGCATCCTCCGTGTCCGCCGCAGCCGCATCCGGAATGTGTGCCACGGCGCGAGCCGAATAGGTTTTCGAAGAAACTCGAGAATCCGCCGCCGCCCGAGAACTGGCTGAAGTCGAAACCTCCGAATCCGAATCCTTCTTCGCCGGCGCCGGCGCTGCCGAAACCGCCGCGCCCGGAGAATGCTTCGGCGTTCTCCCAATTTTCGCCGTACTGGTCGTACTTCTTGCGCTTCTCGGGGTCGCCCAGCACATTGTATGCCTCGTTCAGGGCTTGGAATTTGGCCTTTGCCTTCGGGTCGTCGGGGTGAAGGTCGGGATGAAACTGCTTTGCGCGTTTCATGTATGCCTTGCGGATATCCTTCTGCGGGGTATCCTTGGCAATTCCCATGATTTTGTAGTAGTCAATGAATGCCATAGTGCGTTTTTTGTTTTGAATTGCAGCAAAACAAATGCCAAATGCGCTATTGCCCGATGTCAGTCTTCGCTTTGACTGCTGTCATCGGCGAAAGTGATGTATTCCCTGCGGCTTTCTTCCTGTTTTTCTACTTTCGGGGCGGCAGTCTGTTCTGCCGCCGCGGCCTCTTTTTCGGCCTTTTTGATGCGGCGGCTTGCCATTGTGCTTTCCACCGACAGCACCACCTCCATTGCCCCGTAGGCGATGAACGATGTGCCGAGCACAATCATCGGCAGCGATGCCGATTCAATGGGATTTACGAAGATGAACAGGCCTGCGGCCATTACCAATGCCGAAATAATGTAATAGGCCAGCGGCGTGCGCACGGTGCGCGAGCAAATGCGGAAATTCACCATTTGGAATGCCCCTGCCAGCACAAGGAAAGCCCCGAGTATGAACATCGATATGGTGAGGAACGTGTCGGGCATCAGCGCCAGCACAAGGCCCAAAATGATGCATCCTATGCTTGTTACGGGGAATTGCGTGACAGTTTGCGTGTCGTTTGAGGCATCGAGGCGGTGCATTGCCTTTACGTTGTAGATTACCGACACTATGCCTATGAGCAGAAACAGTAGTCCGATGAGTATCACTATTATTTTCGTGGCGCTTTCGGGGTGAAGCACCAGCAGTGTGCCGATGGCAAGGGCTATGGCTGCCCTGAGAATTGCGAGGATGGGTTTGCTCATTGTGGTTGTTTTTTGGCGGTTGTTTTTTGAGTTATAGGGCAAAGATACGCACTTGTTTCGTTTCCCTGCACGTTTTATATGCTATATTTGCGCATTCGTAATATATCAGAAATTTGTTTGTATGCTAACGATGTATCTGGTGCGCCATGGCGAGACCGAAGAAAACCGCGCCGGCGTGTTGCAGGGAATTACGCCGGGCCGGCTGACGCCGCTGGGCAGGGAGCAGGCCGAAGCCCTGGGCGAAAAGCTGAAGGACGTGAGTTTCGATGCCGTGGTGTCGAGCCCCCTGCAGCGGGCTGTTGACACTGCAAAAATAATAATGCGCGGAAGGCCCGCTGTGGACATTGAGTTGTGCGACCTTTTGATGGAGCGCGACTGGGGTTCGCTCACGCTGTGGAAATGCGCCGATGCCAAGGCGCTCGAAAAGTTTCCCGACGACGTGGAAACTTTGGAGCACGGCATGCAGCGGGCACGGCAGTTCGTGAACCTCATGCTCGGCCGTTACGACGGCAAGCGCATTCTTTGTGTGGGCCACGGGTTTATCGACCGTTGCATACTGGCCCAGATTTACGGCATAGACAAAAGCCGGGTGCAGCGCATGGAAAATGCCGAATGCCGCATAGTGGAAGTGCGCGGCATGGCAGACGGCGGCTGTGCTCCGACGTCAGCCGACGAGGCATCGGCTGACTGATTCCGCAAGCGGTATGGGATTTTTGCTATATGCGCGAAGCGCAAGAATTGTGTACGCATAGCGTGAAAATTATATGCCTTTCTTTTGTGTCCTTTTCCGCGCAGCGGAAAACAGGCAGTTGCCGTGGCGCTGCCTTGTGCCGTTCGGGCCTGCCGCATGCCGGAGTGTCACGATGCCCTGCGCTCCGGCGAAGCAATGGCGTTGAGCGCGTCGACGGCCGCCTGGGGCGAAGCTATGCCGGCAACCAGCATCTTGCGCTTGCCGCCGCTTTCGTCGAGCCTGCAGCTGCGGGTGTGCTGCATGGCATAGTCGATGATCCGGCTGAAGGTTGCGCTCTTGTAGAAGGCGCTCGTCTTGTCGCTCACGAAGAAGAGTGTCATGCCCCCCGTTTTCAGGAAAACCTTTTCCACTCCCAGCGCCCTTGCCTTGCGGCGCAGCACGGGAAGTTTCATGAGCGCTTCGGCCTGCGGCGGCGGCGGTCCGAAGCGGTCGGCAAGACGGCTGCGGTAGCGTGCCAGCTCGTCTTCGTCGTCAATGGAGTCGAGTTCGCGGTAGAGCATTATCCTTTCGCTTGGGCCGGGCACGTATGTCTCGGGGAAGAACATCGGCATGTCGCTTTCCACGTTGCAGTCGTCGACGAAGAAGCTGCCTTCGCCTTCCTTGGAATTCTGTATTTCGTCTTCGTAGAGCGTTGCGAATTCCTGTGCCTTGAGTTCGCTCACGGCTTCGGTGAGCACCCGCTGGTAGGTTTCGTATCCCAGGTCGGCTATGAAGCCGCTCTGCTCGGCTCCCAGCATGTTTCCGGCCCCGCGTATGTCGAGGTCCTGCAGCGCTATGCTGAAGCCGCTTCCCAGGTCGGAGAATCCCTCGATGGCTTCAAGGCGCCGGCGGGCGTCGTCGGGCAGCGAGGAGAGCGGAGGCGCCATCAGGTAGCAGTATGCCTTCTTGTTTGAGCGCCCCACACGCCCGCGCATCTGGTGCAGGTCGCTGAGCCCGAAGTTGTGGGCGTTTTCGATTATTATGGTGTTGGCGTTGGGAATGTCCACGCCGCTTTCGATGATGGTGGTCGACACCAGCACGTCGTAGTCGTAGTTCACGAATCCAAGTATGGTGCGTTCCATTTCTTCGGGGGGCATCTGGCCGTGGCCTATTGCCACGCGGGCTTCGGGCACGATGCGGTTTATCGTGCGGCGTATTTCGTCGAGCCTTGCCACGCGGTTGCTTACGAAGAACACTTGTCCGCCGCGGGCCAGCTCGCGGTTGATTGCCTCTGAAATGGTGTCCTCGTTGAAGGTCACCACTTCGGTTTCGATGGGGAAACGGTTGGGTGGCGGGGTGCGTATCACCGAAAGGTCGCGCGCCCCCATAAGCGAGAATTGCAGCGTGCGCGGGATGGGCGTTGCCGTGAGTGTCAGCGTGTCGATTTCTGTCTTTATCTGCCGCAGCTTCTCTTTTACGGCCACACCGAACTTCTGCTCTTCGTCGATAATCAGCAGTCCGAGGTCGTGGAACTTTATGCTCTTGCCCGTAAGCTTGTGGGTTCCGATGATGATGTCGATTTTCCCGTCGGCAAGTTTCTGCATCACTTCCTTCGTCTGTTTTGCGGTGCGCGCGCGCGACAGGTATTCTATTGTCACGGGAAAGTTCTTGAGCCTTTCGCTGAAGGTTTTGTAGTGCTGGAATGCAAGCACCGTGGTTGGCACAAGCACGGCCACCTGCTTCCCCGAGCATGCAGCCTTGAAGGCTGCGCGCACTGCCACTTCGGTTTTGCCGAAGCCCACGTCGCCGCACACGAGGCGGTCCATGGGGCGTGCTTTCTCCATGTCTTCCTTCACGGCAAGTGTGGCTTTCGACTGGTCGGGCGTGTCTTCATACACGAACGAAGCCTCGAGCTCGTGCTGCATGTAGTTGTCGGCTGCGAAGGCGAAGCCCTTTTTCGAGCGGCGTTCGGCGTAGAGCCTTATAAGGTCGCGTGCGATGTCCTTGATGCGCTTCTTCGTGCGCTCCTTGATGCGCTGCCATGCTCCGGTGCCGAGATGGCTGGGCTTTGGCGGCGTGCTTTCCTTGCCGCGGTATTTGCTGAGCTTGTGCAGCGAGTTTATCGACACCATCACTATGTCGCCTCCGGCGTAAACCAGCTTTATCGCCTCCTGCCGCGTGTTGCCTTCGCCGGTATGCACAAGTCCCATGAACTGCCCTATGCCGTGGTCGATGTGCACCACGTAGTCGCCCACCTGCAGTTCGTTGATTTCCTTCAGCGTGAGTGCGTTTTTCCCGCTGCGGGCGCTGTTCTCCTTGAGGCTGTAGCGGTGGAAGCGGTCGAATATCTCGTGGTCGGTGAAAAGGCAGGCTTTCACGTCGTCGCTGCTGAATCCGGCGTGCAGCGTTGCCGGCAGCGGCTCGAAGGCGTCTTTGGCGCCGATGCCTTCGAGTGCTCCGGCTATGCGCTCGAGTTGCTTTGCGCTGTCGGCGGCTATATATATATTGTAACCCTTTGCCGCGAATTCGGCAAAGGTGGTTTTCACCAGTTCGAAGTCTTTGTGGAAAAGCGGTTGCGGTGAGGTGTGGAAAGTAACCTGCGGCACTGCGTCCGTGGCATCCTGCGACAGTCCGGCAAGCAGTACTGCATTTGTCTGCGGCAATGCCTCGATGTCGTGGCCTGCAATGTATTCGCCCGGGGTGGCGTTTTCGCCGAGCGACTGTTTGTATTCCTCGATTTTCGATGCGCATACGCTCAGGTTTCCCGCCACGTAAACGGTGCCCGACGGCAAAAGCGAGGTGAATGCTACAAGGCTGTCGGCTTCCGCTGCCTTGGGCGCGATTATTGCGCTTGTCTGCTGCTCTACGCTGAGCTGCGTGGTGACGTCGAAGGTGCGTATGCTGTCGACGTCATCGCCGAAAAGGTCAATGCGTATGGGGTAGGGGCACGAAAACGAGAAGATGTCGATGATGCTGCCGCGTACGGCGAATTCCCCTGGGGCGTAGACGTAGTCAACGGGCTTGAAGCCCCATTCCGTCAGCTTGCGGCTGATGTCGTCAATGTCGAGTGTTGAGTCCTGGCTCACGGTGAACGAGCGTTGCGCCACTTCTTCGGCGCTCGGTACCTTGCGGGCAATGGCTTCGGGGTATGTCACTATGGCCAGCGGACCGTCGCTGTGGGCAAGCCGCCCCAGCACTTCGGTGCGCATTATCATATTGTCGTCGTCACTGACGTGCTTTGTGCCTTTCCGGCGCGTGTCGCAGGGAAAGAACACGCAGTTTCCTGCCAGCGGCCCCTTTGCGGAGAGTTTTTCCAGGTCCTGGAAGAAGTATGCCGCCTCGTCGTGGTCGGCGAGCATTGCCACGAGGCATTCCGATTTGCGCATAGCCAGCATTCTGCCAAAGAGGGTGTGCACGGCCATGGCGCATGCCGAGCCCTGCAAGCCGTTGACCTTTATAGTGCCTTTGCCGCCTAGGCGCGATGTCTCGTCAAGCAGTTGCCGCATGGGGCTGCATTCGGCGAATTTCCTTTCGAATTGACTCAAGTCCATATCGGGCCGCGTAAGTATCGTGTGGTTTATATTTCAGCGGCAGTGCCGCGGGCAGTGGAATTTGTCCGGGCGGCGTTGCGCAACTTTATTCGGCTTGTCCAAAAGTCGACGTATTGCTGCGCCACTTTGAGCGAGTCGTGGTGGCGGCGTATGTATTCGGCGCTCTGCCACGAGAGTTCGGGAATACGGTCGCTGGTGAGCGTGATTTCACGCAGTGCGCTGTACACGCTTTCTTCGTTGGGCTGCACGTTGATTATAGGCCGCAGTTGGCTTTCGCCCAGAATGTCGTAGTTTTCTTCTTCGCCTCCGCCCACTACCACCAGGCCCTTGGCCATTGCCAGCAGGGCGTTCATGGCGGGAGTGTAGGAGTAGAGCTGGTCGAGCAGCACGTCGCTCGAATTCATTAGGTTTTGGTATGTTTCGAATGGCACCGACTCCACTTTCACCATCTCGGCCTTCTGCGGGAATTCGCGCACCACGCGTTCCAGCGCCCGCAGCATGATGTCGGTGCCCTTGTATTGGCTGCGCTGCTTCTGTATGCCAATGAAGAAGCGAACTTTGTCGTGAGGCTCTGCGGTTTTCGGAGTAACGGTTGAGAGGTCGATGGGGAAGGGAATAAACTTCAGCTTTTCCTCGAAATAGGGCTGGTATGAGGCGTAGTATTCGTAGAGTCCGGCGATTATGCCGTCGCAGTTTTCGGCTATGCGGCAGTTGAGGCGCCCCTTTGCTCCCGTGCCCCATTCGCTTATCCACGTGTCGTTGTCGCCGTCGTGGCGCACGGTGTCGCCGAGGTTGAAGTCGCTGTAGCGGAATGTAGTGCAGTTGCATCCTGCGTGCACCCAGAAATGGTCCATGCCGAAAGCTCCCAGGAACATCGACTTGTTTCGCGAGCGCAGTATGTTGTAGATGAAGCCTATGCGCTCTGCTTTTACGGGCAGGAACACGGGGTTGATGATTTGCACCACGTCGTAGCCTTTGAGGCTGGGCAGTATGGCGAGCAACCGGCGCACGAACGATGCGGTGCCGCGCAGTCCGAGACTGTAGCGGCGCACATCGACATCGCGCGGGTAGTCTTTCCAGTTGTCGCCGTCGGAAACCACTGTGACTTCGTGGCCCAAGCGCCGCAGTGCGCAGGCCAGGGGCCAGTGCACGTTGCTGAATTCTCCCAGAAGCAGTATTTTCATTCTCTATTGGTCGTTTGATTGTTGTGGCGCGGCGGTTTCGCCTAGATGCCGTTGCAATGTGTACTGCCCCTTGTGCAGTGTGGCGCGCCCGAAGTTTATGGCATGCACGGGGCAGGTGTGGTAGCAGGTAAGGCATCCTGCGCAGTTGCCGTTCCACTGTGGGCTTCCGCCCGGCAGGCTGATGTTGCCAGTGGGGCAGGCCCTGGCGCATGCTCCGCACGAGGTGCACAGGCTGGCGTTTGCGGTGAAGCGGGAGTCGAGGGTAATGTATCGTGCGGAAAGGGTGCCTAAGATATATGTCTTGGTGCGCGGCAGAAAGCCTTCGTGCACATCGGTCATGCGACGGCGAGCACTCACGGCGGCGGCTATGGCCTGCACACGGGCATGGCATGCCGCAAGTTTGCTGCGGCGCACGGCATCTTTGTCTACGTTGAAGCTCGGCAGACTGACGTAGGTGTTGGGCATGATTACGGTGAACGCGCTGTGGGGACGGAAACCAGTGCGGCGCAACACGTCGAGGGCTTTGCCGGCATCGTCGCCGCATGTCATCACGGCATATAAGTAGGTGCCGGGTGCTATGGCTGCGGTAAGCCTTTCGGCGAAGCGGCACACGATGCGCGGCGGCATCCATGCATATACGGGGAACACTAGGCCCACGGCCGTGGTGCCTGTGGGCGGGCACGGCGCGGCATCGGGTATGGCTTGCAGCGTGTCGCCGGTGAGCCGGGCCAGCAACGTGGCTATGTGGCGGCTGTTGCCTGTGCCCGAGAAGTAGTATATCATTTTGCGAGTTGCTTGGTGAACGTGAAGCAGTCGGCAAACACGCTCTGCACTTCGGGCACGGGGCGCTGGAATATTCCGAACACGGCGCTTCCGCTGCCGCTCATCGAGGAATAGAGCGCCCCCATGTCGTAGAGCGTCTGCTTTATGGCGGCGATGCGGGGGTGTGCGGCGAACACCGAAGGTTCGAAGTCGTTTTTCAACTGTGTGCGCCACGATGCTGGGTCGCCTTGCAGCACTTGGCGTATGTCGGTTTCAGCCGGCGAGGGCACGATGCCGGCATATGCTTCGCGTGTGCTCACGCTTTCGGCGGGTTTTACGAGGGCCAGATGGTACCCCTTGAGGCTCAGACTGATGTCTTCGAACACGTCGCCAATACCTGTGGCGAACACGGGGCGGCGACGGATGAAGAACGCGCAGTCGGCGCCGTAGCGGGCTATGCGGCTCTGCATTTCGGAGGGTGTGAGGCCCAGGTTGAACATCTCGTTGGCTGCCACTAGGGTGTCGGCGGCATCGCTGCTGCCTCCGCCGAGGCCGGCACCTACGGGTATTTTCTTGTAGAGGTAGAGCGAAACGGGCGGCAGACTGAATTCACGCTGCAGGTCGCGGTATACGCGGCACACCAGGTTGTCGGCAGCGGCTTCACCCTGCGGCATGCCGAGTATCTGTATGTCGGGAGCATCGCCTTCGGGCAGCGGACGGAGTTCCAGTACATCGGTGAGCGGTATGGGGTAGAACACAGTCTCAATGTCGTGGTAGCCGTCGCTGCGGCGGCGCACCACGTTGAGCCCGAGGTTAATCTTGGCGCATGGTAGTTTCAGCATCTTTCAGACAAGCGGAGAGAACGGCAACGACCACGACGGGCGACGGGCATGCCCGCTGCCCGCCGTGGCCGTTGCCGTGTGCGTCAGTTTAGGGTTTTTACTTCTTCAAGATTTTTCTCGATTTCGGCTTCCGAGGGCGAGTAGTTCTGTATGTCACCGGCGATGTAGCGGTCGTAGGCTGCGAGGTCGACGATGCCGTGGCCCGAGAGGTTGAAGAGCAGCACTTCCGATTTTCCTTCCACCTTGCAGCGCTGTGCCTCAAGTATGGTGGCCGCGATGGCATGGCACGATTCGGGTGCGGGGATGATGCCTTCGGTGCGTGCGAAGAGGAGTCCGGCCTTGAAGGTGTCGGTCTGCTTGATGTCAACGCCGCGCAAGTATCCGTCCTTGAGCAATTGCGAGATTATCACTCCGGCGCCGTGGTAGCGCAGTCCGCCGGCGTGTATGTTGGCAGGCTGGAAGTTGTGGCCTATGGTGTACATGGGCAGCAGCGGTGTGTAGCCGCTTTCATCGCCGAAGTCGTATTCAAACTTGCCGCGTGTGAGCTTGGGGCACGCTTCGGGTTCGGCGGCGATGAATTCGGTGGTTTTGCCTTCGAGTATGTTGTGGCGCATGAAGGGGAATGCTATTCCGCTGAAGTTCGAGCCTCCGCCGAAGCATGCAATCACTTTGTCGGGGTATTCGCCTGCCATTTCCATCTGCTTTTCGGCCTCGAGACCTATGATAGTCTGGTGCAGCGACACGTGGTTCAGCACTGAGCCTAGGCAGTACTTGCAGTTGGGTGTGTTGATGGCCAGCTCGATGGCTTCGGAGATGGCCGTTCCGAGCGAACCGTTGCATGCGGGGTCTACGGTGAGAATGTCTTTGCCGGCGCGTGTGCTCATTGAGGGGCTTGCCGTCACCTGTGCGCCGTAGGTCTGCATCATGCTGCGGCGGTAGGGCTTCTGTTCGAAACTGATTTTCACCATGTAGACTGCCAGTTCGAGTCCGAACTGCCGGCAGGCGTATGCCAGCGCGGTACCCCACTGTCCGGCGCCTGTTTCGGTGGTGACGTTTGTCACGCCTTCGTTCTTGCAGTACCATGCCTGCGCCAGGGCCGAGTTGAGCTTGTGCGAGCCCACGGGGCTCACGCTCTCGTTCTTGAAATAGATGTGGGCTGGGGTGTCGAGCGCCTTCTCGAGGGCATAGGCCCTCACGAGGGGTGTGCAGCGGTAGTTCTTGTAAAGATCGCGCACCTCGTCGGGGATGGGTATCCATGCGTTTTCCTGGTCGAGTTCCTGCTTCGAGCATGCTTGCGTGAAGATGGGGTAGAGGTCTTCGGGCACCAGCGGCTCGCGAGTTTTGGGATTGAGGAAGGGCATGGGCTTGTTCTTCATGTCGGCCTGAATGTTGTACCACTGTGTGGGTATTTCCGATTCGGGCAAAAGGAATTTCTTGGTCTTTGTCATGTTGCTCAATATTATATAATAGAGAAAACTCCCGCAAAGGTAGCGAAATTTCCGGAGAAAGCAAGTTGTGCGGTCAACCTCTGACTAAAAGAGGAGGGGACGATGGCATGAAATCGCATTTTGGCGTGAAAGAGCTTTGTGGCTCTATGACTTTTTTAATACTTTTGCATTTCACAACGTAGTCTTGACATGGACAAACTGAAACAATTATATGCCGCCGCCTACGGCGAAGAGCCCCGTAGCGTGGAGCGTCTGGCGGCATCGGGCAGCAACCGCGCCTATTACCGCCTCAGCGGCGACAAATGCCCCGGTGGTAGCGTGATAGGGGTAGTGGGAGAGTCGCGCGACGAAAACAACGCCTTCGTGAAAATCACCCGTCACTTCACATTGCGCAAGCTTCCCGTGCCGCGTATATTGGCTGTGAGCGACGACGGCATGCGCTATCTGCAGACCGACCTGGGTAATCGCACACTCTTCGACGCCCTGCAGAAGGGGCGTAGTGCCGGAGGGCGGTATACCGTTAAGGAACGGCGACTCATCGAGCGCACCATAGAGGCCCTGCCCGAATTGCAGTTCCGTGGGGCACGGGGGCTAGATTTCTCGTGCTGCTACCCGCAGCCGGAATTCGACCGCACTGGAGTGCTCTTCGACCTCTACTACTTCAAGTACTGTTTCCTCAAGGCTGCGGGCATCGACTTCCATGAAATGAAGCTTGAGGCGGCTTTCCAGCTCATGGCTGACGAACTTACGGCTGAGCATTGCGAGTCGTTTATGTACCGCGACTTCCAGGCACGCAACGTGATGCTTGCCGACGACGGCAGTCCGCGCTTCATCGACTACCAGGGCGGGCGCCGCGGACCGTGCGAATACGACGTGGCTTCGTTCCTGTGGCAGGCTTCGGCGCGCTATTCACCTGCACTACGCAAGGAACTAGTGGCGAAATACATCGCTTCGGCGCGCCGCTATGCCGATATCGATGAGGAGCGCTTCCGCAAGCGCTTGCCGCTCTTCGTGCTCTTCAGACTGATGCAGGTGCTGGGGGCTTACGGCTTCCGCGGATACTACGAGCGCAAACCGCATTTCATCAACAGCATACCGCCCGCCGTCACCAACCTGCGCAATCTGCTGGCCGAAGGCGCGTGCCCCTATCCCTATCTCAACCAGGTGCTAACTTCGATATGCGCGCTGCCGCAGTATGCCGAGCCTAAGGCCAAAAAGGCAGAGCGTGCCGATGGCTACCGTGTTGCCACCACCAACGTCTATAGCGCCCACGAGGAAGACGGACCGGCCACATGGTCGAAGTACGACGGCAAGGGAAAACTCGTGGTAAGGGTATACAGTTTCTCGTTCCACAAAGGCATTCCGGCTGACGAAAGCGGCAACGGCGGCGGATATGTGTTCGACTGCCGCGGCACACACAACCCCGGGCGCTACGAGCCCTACAAGAACCTCACGGGTCTCGATGAGCCTGTGATACGCTTTTTGGAAGACGACGGCGAAATACTCAAGTTCCTCGACAGCGTCTACAATCTTGCCGACACCCACGTGTTCCGCTATATGCAGCGTGGCTTCACTGACATAATGTTCTCGTTTGGCTGCACCGGCGGCCAGCACCGCAGCGTCTATGGGGCGCAACACCTTGCCGAGCACTTGAATCGCAAATTCGGCGTGGAAGTGAGGGTATGCCACCGCGAACAGAATATCAGTTCGGTGCTTCCTGCCGACGAAAAACTTTACGAAAATGCCTTGCAGGGAAACTGAACAGCGCCGTGCCATGATACTCGCGGCCGGCAAGGGCACACGCCTGCGCCCGCTCACCGACACCATGCCCAAGGCCCTCGTAGCCGTGGGGGGTATGCCGCTCGTGAAGCGGCAGATGCTCAAGCTTATGGATGCCGGCTTCGGCCATATCACTGTCAATGTGCACCATTTTGCTGACATGCTGTGTAGCTACATCGCCGAAAACACACCCGCAGGGCTCGACGTGCAGGTATCCGACGAGCGTCTTCGCCTGCTCAATACCGGGGGGGCGCTGAAGCACGCACGCCCGCAACTGTTGGATGGTGGTTACAACCGGCCCGTACTGGTGCACAATGTCGACATCCTCAGCAATGCACCGCTGCAGCAATTCTTTGCCCATGCCTGCCATGGCGGCGACGCACTGCTCCTGGTGAGTCGCCGCAGTTCCACGCGCCAGCTTTATTTTCACCCCGAAACCATGCGGCTGCAGGGATGGCAGAACCTCACCACCGGCGAAACCAAGTCACCGTATCCCGACTTCAATCCCGAATTATGCGCCGGCTATGCCTTTTCGGGGATACACGCCCTTTCCCCCGTGGCGCTTAAGGCTATGGACCGCTGGCCCGACGAGTTCTCCATCGTTGACTTCTATCTCGAGGAGTGCGTGAGGCTCGACATACGCGGCGCCGTGTGCCGCAACCTGCGACTGCTTGATGTGGGGAAACTCAACACGCTGCACGAAGCCGAAGACTTCCTTGTAAAAGGAATTTCCGAAAGCCCAGCTGAATTGGAACGGTAACCCTTTCTTTTTCCTTTCTTTATAATATTTCTTGCCTTGGTTGTTCGCCGGGTTTGAGTCCGCTTTTATTTCGAAAAGGCTTCGTGCGTTGAAGCACTTTCTCTTTCATGTTTTTAGGTGGCGTGCTGCTGTTGTTCGAATTCATCTTCGTGGCGCGAGTGGCTGCGGCCATTGCCAAGTGGAAAGGGTGTTAATGTACTTAAGAAAAGTGTGTTAACGCACACTTATCCTGCTCTTTCATTAGTGGTCCGAATGCTTTTATGCCTCTGCGCTCAAATTCTCTGCGCATTCCGGTGCCGCGCTCTGCGCAGAGCGGAAATCTTCTGAGCGCAGAGCGCATTGCTTACACTGTATTTAGTGTTTTGCTATTGCGCAGTAGTTTTGCCTGTGGCATTCATGGAATTTGCCGGAATTAATCAAGATTTTTCCTTGTGCCTATATTATGACACACTGGCGGCAAAGCATCTGCATGCGTGGCGAAATGGGCCGTTTTGTGCGTTTTCGGTACGAAAAAGCGATTTTTTGCCGTTTTTTTTGGCATTTCGGCGGCTTTTTGTAAATTTGCACCCCACAAGAAGTATTTACCTAAACATAGAGTAACAGAAATGAAAGCAAACGAAGTGATTGAAAACCTGAAACGCCGCTATCCGGGCCAGCCCGAATACATTCAGGCCGTTTCGCAGGTGCTTCCCACCATCGAGGAAGTTTACAACCAGCATCCCGAGTTCGAGAAAACCAACCTCATCGAGCGCCTCTGCGTGCCTGATCGTGTTTACCAGTTCCGTGTGACATGGGTTGACGACAAAGGCAACGTGCAGGTTAACAATGGCTACCGCATCCAGCACAACAATGCTATCGGCCCCTACAAAGGCGGCATCCGTTTCCACTCGTCGGTGAACCTCGGCATTCTGAAGTTCCTTGCCTTCGAGCAGACTTTCAAGAACTCGCTCACCACTCTGCCAATGGGCGGTGCAAAGGGCGGTAGCGATTTCAGCCCGCGCGGCAAGAGCAACGCTGAAATCATGCGCTTCTGCCAGGCCTTTATGACCGAGTTGTGGCGCAACATCGGCCCCAATACCGACGTTCCCGCAGGCGATATAGGCGTAGGTGGACGCGAAGTGGGCTACATGTTCGGCATGTACAAGAAACTCACACATGAGTTCACCGGCACATTTACCGGCAAGGGCCTCGAGTTCGGCGGCTCGCTCATCCGTCCTGAGGCTACCGGCTACGGCAACGTTTACTTCATGCTTGAAATGCTCAAGACCAAGGGCATCGACGTGAAGGGCAAGACTGTGTGCGTCAGCGGTTCGGGCAATGTGGCACAGTATACGGTTGACAAACTCATCGACCTCGGCGCAAAGGTGGTTACCCTTTCCGACTCCGACGGCTACATCTACGATCCCGACGGCATCGACCGCGAGAAGTGGAACTACGTGATGGAGCTGAAGAACGTGGAGCGCGGACGTATTCGCGAATATGCCGAGAAATACGGCGTGAAGTATGTAGCAGGTGCACGTCCCTGGGGCGAGAAGTGCGACATCGCATTGCCTTCGGCAACTCAGAACGAAATTGATGGCGACGACGCACGCAAGCTCGTGGCTAACGGCGTAATCGCAGTGAGCGAAGGCGCCAACATGCCCAGCACTCCCGAGGCTATCAAGGTGTTCCAGGATGCCAAGATTCTCTACTCTCCGGGCAAGGCTGCAAACGCCGGCGGTGTGTCGGTATCGGGCCTCGAGATGTCGCAGAACTCCGAGCGTCTGAACTGGACTGCCGAAGAGGTTGATCAGAAACTTCTCCACATCATGAAGGACATCCACGCAGCTTGCGTGAAGTACGGCACCGAAGCCGACGGATACGTTAACTACGTGAAGGGAGCCAACGTTGCCGGATTCATGAAGGTGGCAAAGGCTATGATGGCACAGGGAATTCTCTGATTCCATACATTGTAACCCATAAACAAGGAAAATCCCGGCCCGCCCCGTGTGCGGCAGCCGGGATTTCCGTGTATTTATAGGGTGTGCGGGCGGTATTGCCAACTTGCAGGCCCGAGGCACGCTATGCGCGCAGGGTGCGCAGGGAGTTGAGCACGGCAATCACGGTGACGCCCACATCGGCGAATACCGCAAGCCACATGGTGCACATTCCGGCGCCGGCAAGTCCCAGCACTGCGAATTTCACGGTGAGGGCAAACGCTGTGTTCTGTCGCGCAATGCCAACGGTGTGGCGCGCTATGGCAATGGCATCGGCAATGCGCGACGGCTTGTCGTCCATAATCACTACGTCGGCAGCCTCGATTGCTGCATCGCTGCCCATTGCTCCCATGGCTATGCCCACGTCGGCGCGTGCCAGCACGGGGGCATCGTTGATGCCGTCGCCCGCAAAGGCCAGGCTCTTTCCGCGCGGCGTCTCCCGCAGCAGTTCTTCTACCCGGCTAACCTTGTCGGCAGGAAGCAGTTCGGCATGCCATTCGTCCAGCCCAAGGCTTTGGGCCACTTCGGCGGCAGTGTCGCGGCGGTCGCCCGTGAGCATCACGGTGCGTTTCACGCTCATGCCTTTGAGGGCGGCGATGCACTGCGCGGCATCGGCTTTCACGCTGTCGTTAACCACGATGTGCCCTGCATATTCGCCGTCGACGGCTACGTGCACCACGGTGCCCGTGCGGTGGCAGTCGTGCCATGCGGCTCCCACGGCATCCATCAGCCGCGGGTTGCCAACGCACACGTCATGACCGCCGACGCGCGCCCTTGCCCCTTGTCCGGCAATCTCCTCCACGTTCTCCACACTGCATCCCGGGCATTCGCCTTTGAAGGCGTCACGCAGCGCAGCTGCAATGGGGTGGGTGGAATAGTGCTCCACGTGCGAGGCAAGGTGGAGCAGGGCGTCGGCATCAAGTTTCGTGGGGTGCACGGCGCATACTTCGAAGCGGCCGCGTGTAAGGGTTCCCGTTTTGTCGAACACTATGGTGCCCGTGCGTGCCAGCGTCTCCATGTAACAAGAGCCCTTCACCAGTATGCCCCTTCGCGAAGCGCCGCCTATGCCCCCGAAGAAAGCCAGCGGCACCGAAACCACGAGGGCGCACGGGCACGACACCACAAGGAACATCAGCGCGCGTTGGAGCCATGTGGCGAGGGCCGCGGTATAGCTGTCGCTGAAAAGCGGGGGCACGAAGGCCGTGAGCACGGCGGCTGCCACTACGGCAGGGGTGTAGATGCGCGCGAAGCGGGCTATGAATGTCTCGCTCTTCGATTTCGCGGCACTGGCATTTTCCACAAGGTCTATGATGCGCGATGCCGTCGATTCGCCGAACGGCTTCGTGGTTTCAATCTTCAGCAGCCCTGAAAGGTTGATGCATCCCGAAACCGCGTCATCGCCCTCGGCTACATCGCGCGGCATGCTCTCGCCGGTGAGCGCCGAGGTGTCGAGGCTGGAATGTCCTTCAACGATGCGGCCGTCGAGCGGTATGCGCTCTCCAGGTTTCACAACCACCGTTTCTCCTGGCATCACCTCCGAGGGGTGCACGGCCAAGGTTGTGCCGTTGCGCACCACGCAGGTTGTGTCGGGCCGCAGGTCCATGAGCGATGATACGCCGGCGCGACTCCTGTCTTCGGCATAGTCTTCGAAAAGTTCGCCCACCTGGAAGAAGAGCATCACGAACACGGCCTCGGGGAACTCGGTGGAGGCACCAGGCAGGAAACCTATGCACAGTGCCCCGATGGTGGCGATGGTCATGAGCATCTCCTCGTTGAACGCGTGGCCGTGGAACAGCCCTTCCACAGCTTCCGCCACTACGTCATGGCCTATGTATACGAACGGCACTAGATATATCAGCAGCAACTGCCACACCTGAAGGTGCACAGTGTGTTCCACCGCAATGGCAATGGCAAGCAAAATCGCCGCAACAGCTATTCTCGCTATCTTTTTCCTGTCCATGATTCCATGTTTTTCGGGTTTACGGATGCAAAATTATCGTCCCGTCCCTGCAACCGCGTTGCAATTCGCGCAGCATCTTGTTGGCATTGAAAAAATAACTATCTTTGCAATGTGGCGCAAAGCCGCAACCGATACCGAAGAATAGCAAAAAATATACAGTCATGAAATTCTCTCTCCCGAGTTCAGAACTTGCCGATAGGCTTCAGGCCATAAGCAAGGTGATAAACACAAAAAACCAAATGTCAATACTCGACTGCTTCCTGTTTGAAGTGAACGGTAACCAGCTGCAGGTCACGGCTTCCGACAACGAGAACACCCTTGTATCAACGGTAAATCTCAGCGAGCAGTGCGATGCTTTCCGTTTCGCGGTAAATGCCAAGACGGTGCTCGATGCCGTAAAGGGCATTCCCGATCAGCCCGTAACTTTCGATGTCGACGACCAGAACTTCAGCATCACCGTCACCTATCAGAACGGACATTTCTCTCTGGTGGGGCAGAATGCCGATGAATTCCCCTCGTACACGGTATTTCCCGACGGATACAGCGAGATGACTGTCGATGCACGACTGCTGGCCGAGTCTATAAGCCGTGCCCTCTATGCCACGGCATCGGCCGACAGCGCCCATCAGGTGATGTCGGGATTGCTGGTTGACGTGGTGAATACCGAAGGCGGCGAAAGCAACGTGTCGGTGGTGGCGAGCGACGGGCGCAAACTGGAGTACACGCGCTGGCCCAACACCCAGAACCTGCCCCAGGGAAGATACGTGATAGCCAACAAGCCTGCGGTGCTGATGCGCAACCTGCTGGCACGCGAAAGCGGAGAAGTGAAGGTGCGTTTCGCCGAAACGAAGGCAGAAATCAGAATGGGCAACTTCGGCATGACATGTCGCCTTGTAGACGGCAAGTTCCCCGATTACGAGAAGGTGATTTCGCGCAATAACCCCAACCACCTCACAGTAAACCGCATGGCTTTCATCAACATGCTGCGCCGAATGCTGGTGTTTGCCGACTCGGTGAGCTCGCTCGTGAAGTTGCATCTCGAGGCTGACCAGGTGGTGGCAAGCGTGCAGAACATCGACTACTCGCTGGCTGCCGAAGAGAAAATGATATGCGAATACGACGGCATGCCAATGAACATAGGGCTCAAGGGAACAACGCTCGTTGATTTCCTGGGCAATGTGGGATGCGAAAACGTGGAGTTCCAGATAGCCGACCAGAGCCGCCCCATAATTATGGTGCCATCGCCGCAGCCGTGCGAAATGAAAGACGAAAACGGAAACCAGCTGCACAAGGAATCAATAGTAATGCTCATGATGCCGAGCGTTATAAATAGTTAATACACAATATACAACCTAAAGAAAAATAAGACACTATGAAACTGAATCTGAAAAAGCCGATAGTATTTATCGACCTTGAGACCACCGGACTCAACATCACACGTGACAAGATAATAATGATAGGCTACATAAAAGTCTATCCCAACGGCACCGAGGAATCCAAAACTATTTATGTGAACCCCGAACGCCACATACCCGAAGAATCGACAGCAATACACCACATCACCGACGACGACGTGAAAAACTGCCCTACATTCAAGCAGATAGCCGCGCAGCTGGTGAAGGATTTCGAGGGATGCGACTTCGCCGGGTACAACTCCAACCATTTCGACCTTCCGATGCTCATAGAGGAAATGCTCAATGCCGGCATAAACTTCGACATTGCCAAGAGTCGGCTCGTCGACGTGCAGACCATCTACCACAAGCTCGAGCCGCGCAACCTCTCGGCAGCCTACCGCTTCTACTGCAACAAGGACCTTGACGGAGCACACTCTGCAGCTGCCGACATCAAAGCCACATACGAAGTGATTCAGGCACAGCTCGACAAATATCCCGACGTGCTGAAAAACGACATCGACTTCCTGGCGCAGTTCTCGAAGATGAACAACAACGTAGACCTCGCCGGGCGCATCGTATACAACGAAAAGAACGTGCCTGTGTTTAACTTCGGCAAGTTTAAGGGGCAGCCCGTGCTTGATATCCTGGCAAAGGATTCAGGCTACTACGGATGGATGATGCAGGGCGATTTCCCGCAAAACACAAAGCAGGTGCTCACGAGGCTCTGGTTTAAGGCAAATGGTAAGTAGCGCGCTGCAAGGCAAGCATATAGTGCTCGGCATCACCGGGAGCATTGCCGCCTACAAGGCATGCACCGTGGCGCGGTTGCTTGTCAAGGCGGGAGCCGAAGTGCAGGTGGTGATGACACCGTCGGCAAAGGAATTTGTGACGCCGCTCACTCTGGCCACCCTGACACGCCATGCCGTGGTGAGCGAGTTCTTCGACCGTCGCGACGGTTCGTGGCATAGCCATGTTGAACTAGGGGTGTGGGCCGATGCAATGCTTGTGGCGCCTGCCACGGCAGCAACGATGGCAAAGTTCGCCGCTGGTGTTGCCGACAATATGCTCGTCACCACATACCTCTCGATGAAAGCCCCCGTGTTCATTGCCCCGGCCATGGACCTTGATATGTATGCCCACCCTTCGACGCAGGCCAACATGGCACGTCTGCAGTCGTTCGGCAACCGCATAATAAGTCCCGGCACGGGCTTCCTTGCCAGCGGTCTCGAAGGCAAGGGACGCATGGAAGAGCCCGACCGCATAGTGGAGTGTTTGGAAAAGTACTTTTCCGAGCTGCAACAGTTGCAGGGGCAGCGCATACTCATCACAGCAGGGCCCACCTACGAGCGCATCGACCCGGTGAGGTTCATAGGCAACTATTCATCGGGTAAGATGGGCTACGCCCTGGCCGAAGAATGCGCGCAGCGCGGCGCCGAAGTGGTGCTCGTGAGCGGTCCGGTGTCGGTTAAGGCCCGTAATGCAGCCATCAAGGTCGTCGGTGTGGAAAGCGCACAGCAGATGTACGATGCCGCCACCGCAGAATTCGGCAACTGCAATGCTGCAATACTGTGTGCCGCCGTAGCCGACTTTACCCCCGAAACCACAGCCGGTTCGAAGATAAAGCGCGAGAAAGGCGAAATGACTCTGCGCCTTATGCCTACCAAAGACATCGCGGCCGAACTCGGGCGGCAGAAACGCGAAGGGCAAAAACTCATAGGTTTCGCACTCGAAACCGACAACGAAATGGACAACGCCCAGCGCAAACTCGCCTAAAAACCTTGACTTCATAGTAATGAATTCACTGAAAGACAAGGGAGCGGGCTTTG
>CAZDOH010000019.1:0-28417 GCA_964507005.1 uncultured Prevotella sp.
GTGTTCTCTACGCCCAACTACAACGTGGCCGACACGCCCGACTCCGTGGCCGAAGACATCGTGTTCAACTCCATAATCGACACCGACGAGAACGAAGGCTACCGCACCACGGCATTCATCGAGGGAACGTTCGACTACAAGACAATGGCCGACCGCTTCGCTACCGTGACATTCGGCAACGACACCGCCGGCAACGTGCGCTTCTTCATCGACGCCTACTCCGAGATAACCGAGCCCGACCTTGAGGCAGAGAACGGATGGGTGCACGTGGTGAACCGCGTGGTGATGCCCTACTCCAGCACCCTGCCCGACCTTATCGCCTGCCAGGACAACCTGCTGATATTCTCGCGCCTGCTGTTCTACACCAACTGGAAAGACAGTCTCCAGGATATCCGCGACGAGGAATACGAGGCACGCGACTTGCCCGAATACGACAGCAGTGTAACCATTAAAGGCATTGTGCCGCAGCACCGCTACTTCGGCTTCACCATGTTTGTTGAGCCCGACTCCGTGCTCTGCGAGAAATGGGGCGTGGAAATCAAGAAGGAAAACGGCATAGTAACCAACTGGGACGAAATCATGGCCCGCGCCACCGAAATGTGCAAAACCTACTACCCGCAGGCCAAGAGCGAAGACCTCACCAGCCCCGACAACGCCGTGAACCAGTTCGTGGCCTACCACATCGTGAAGGGCGCCATGGCATACAACAAGCTCGTAATCCACTACAACGAAGTGGGATACGCCTACACCAACCCCAACAAGCTGGCCATCGACAAGTTCCAGTATTGGGAGACAATGGGCAAGGACAAGCACATGCTCAAGATGACCGAAGGCGAACAGACCGACGGCAAGCGCCTCAACCGCTACGTATCGAAATACGACTGGGATTCCTACGAAGAGCTTGAAGTGCCGCGCAAGGGTATCCTCGTTTCGCCCAACAACGGCGTGCGCGACATACAGGCCCTCAACGGCTTCTACTACCCCATCGACGATGTGCTGTGGTACGACGACGACGTGCCCAACAAGGTGCTCAACGAGAGAATACGCTTCGACGTGCTCGCCATACAGCCCGAGCTCCACACCAACGGCATGCGCGCGCTGCCCAACTCCAACTACTACCACATCTACAGCGGATACTGCGAAGGCATCACCTTCACCGACGAAACCGACCTTTCGCTCATGATGGTATACGGCAACGCCGGCTGCCGCGCCTTCGAGCAGGACGAACCGCAGTTTGAGGGCGACTACGACGTAACCTTCCGCCTGCCGCGAGTGCCCTACGAGGGAACCTACGAACTGCGCGTGGCCGTGGCCAACGGCTCGGCACGCGGCATGATGCAGGTGTACGTGGGCACAAACAAGAACAACCTCTCGGCTATCGGTTTGCCTATCGACATGCGCTATAACGAGAACACCACCTACATCGGATGGTTCCGCGACACCGACGACAAGCAGGAGAACGCGCGCCTGGAGCGCAACATGCGCAACCACGACGTGATGAAAGGCCCGAAATACTACGGCAACATCAGTTCGTCGGGCACTACCAGCGGACGCGACGACGGCTTCAACTACCACAAGCTGCGCCACATCATCTACCGCGGAACGGTGCGCCCCGACGAAACCTACTACGTGAGATTCAAGGATGTGCTTACCAACCCTGCCGCCAACTTCGACATCGACTACTTCGAGTGGGTGCCCAAGAACGTGTATGCAGGCGTCGACCCCGAAGACTACTGGTAAATACCACTCAAACAATACTAACGAAAAACACCGATATAACGAGTGCGGCAGGAATCAAATCCTTGCCGCATTCGTTTGTTATGCGCGGCACGGGCCACGGCCATAAACAGTATTGCGCACCGGCGGCATTTGCCAAAAAATTGGTAATTTCACATCCCCTTTCCGCCATGAAGGAAGGGCGATGAACAAAAAATGACGACAAAAGCCCGACAAACTGCCGACAACCGTATTTCAATGCTAAACAATAACCACACCGCCGAAAACGATTTCCCCGACATCAACACAGCGATGCCCCCGCGCGGCAGAAAAAGCTTACCGGTGCAGATGCGCGACACACTGCAGCTCTACGCGGCCCACTGGAAGTGGTTTGCCGCCGCGCTGACCGTGGCCCTGGGCTGCGCCATTTGGTACCTTGCCACAACGCCCAAGACATACACGTGCTCCACCAGCATTCTCGTAAAGCAAGACGACCAAAATCCCAACGAGCAGCAGATGCAGGATTTTGGCATCACGCCTTCGTCGCCGAACCTCGTAAACGAAAGGCTTCAAATCAAGAGCACCCCTATGGCCGAGGAAGTGGTACGGCGCCTGAATCTCGAAACAAGCTGCTACCGCATAGGCAAGCTGCGCGACGAGGTAGTCTACGGCACGTCGCTGGCCGTGAAGGTTTCGGTCGGCGGGCTTTCCGACACCGAGACTTCGTCGTTCATGCTCAACGTTGACGAAAAAGGCAACTGCGTGATTCGCAACATGCAGCGTGGCGGCAGAAGCTACAGCGGCGAGGTCCGCATTCGTCTTGGCGAGACGGCGAAACTGCCCGTGGGCGAAACCACCGTAACCGCTTCGGAATTCATGCCCCGCGGGCGGTATACCTACCGCGTAGAGCGCGCCAGCATCAAGGCTACCGCAGCACACGTGCGCAGCTGCATCACACCGACGCTACGCGACCCTAAATCCTCAATAATCGACATCACCTACCGCGACGCCAACATAGAGCGGGCCATCGACGTGCTCAACACCCTTGTGGCTGTCTACAACGAGTCGTGGGTAAACGACCGCAACTGCATGACGCAGAGCACCAACGAATTCATAAAAGGGCGCATTTCGGTGATAGAAGACGAACTGAGGAATTTCGACCGAAACATATCAAGCTACAAGTCGCGCAACCTTATGCCCGACGTCAAGACCGCCGGAGCGCAGGCCATGAGCCAATCGGCCGAGACAAGCAGCGAAGCACGCCAGTTGGCCAACCAGCTTTACATGGTGCGCTACATCCGAGCCAACATTCTCGACGGCACCCACGCCAACCAGCTTCTCCCCGGCAGCTCGGGACTCGGCAACCCGAGCATCATGCAGCAGATAACCGAATACAACGAGCTGCTGCTGAAGCGTAACAAGCACCTTGCCACAGCGTCGGAACAAAGCCCCGTGGTGAAGGAACTCGATGCCAATCTGAAAGTGAGGCGCCAGGCAATAATCGGCACCTTAGACAACGAAATAGCGATGCTGTCGGCGCAACAGGCCAGCCTGCACGACACCAAGAGCCAAGTAAACGCCCGCATTGCGGCCAACCCCAAGCAAGAGGAGTATCTGCTTTCGCTGGAACGCCAGCAGAAAGTGAAGGAAGCGCTTTACATATTCCTGCTGCAGAAGCACGAAGACAACGAAATGTCGCAGGCATTCACTGCCTACAACACCAAGACCATAGAGCCGGCACATGTCGGCGGCGGCCCCACAACACCCGTAGACCGCCATATTCTGTCCCTTGCCCTGCTGGCGGCATTGCTGGTGCCGGCAGGCATAATCAGCCTGTGCGAAGCGCTCAACACCGCTGTGCGTTCGCGCAAGGACTTCGAAAAGCTGAACATACCCTTTGCAGGCGAAATACCCCTCGAGGGCAAACCGGCAAAGCGCCTCTTCGCGCTGCAGCCCCGTGCCGGAAGCAACGCACACAGGGTGGTGGTAGAATCTGAAAACCGCAACTCCATAAACGAAGCGTTCCGCGTAGTGCGCTCCAACCTGGAATTCCTGCTCGGGGCAAGCGAAGGGGGAAAAGTGATAATGCTCACGTCAATGTACCCCGGCAGCGGCAAGACATTCGTGTCGCACAACCTCGCCATGGCCATGGGCATCAACGGCAAGCGCACAATAGTAGTGGACCTCGACATGCGCCGCGGCTCGCTGTCGGCCTACGCGGGCAGTCCGCAGTGCGGCGTAAGCAACTGGCTCGGTTCGCAAATCGACGACTACCACAGCGCAATAGTGAATTCCGGAGCTATCGACATAATGCCCTGCGGCACCATTCCGCCCAACCCCACCGAACTGCTCGGCCGGCCCAAGTTCGCGTCGCTGATAAACGGTCTGCGTGGGGAATACGAATACATCTTCATCGACTGCCCGCCGTGCGAAATCGTGGCCGACGCCGGCATAATCAACCCGCATGCCGACGCCACGCTGTTTGTGGTGCGTGCCAACTCTTTCGACCGCTCCCTGCTGCCCACCCTCGAGCAATGGTACGAAAACGGGAAGTTCAAGAACCTTTCGGTGCTTCTCAATGCCACCACGGAATCTTCGCGCAACCGCTACTACGGAGAATACTACGGCACCCACCGCAACGAAGGCATAAAGCAATATCTGTTCAGAAAGAAGCAACACCCCAGGGGATAACCGGCACGTGGCGCGCAATGCTGCCCCGACTGGCATTCCGCGCACGCGCAGCATATAGAAACACCCGTAGGCGGCATAAATTTTGTGCGCAGATAATTTTTCCGCTATGCGCACATAATTTTCATGCGATGCCGGTGACCAATAAATTCCGCCAACGGATAGAAAAAGTGCGGGGGTACGTACGGAATTTGTCCGCCATACCCCCGCAAGTTTTCTGGGTTGCAAGTTTTTTTATCTTATATCTCTCATGGTGGGGAGGGCGCGAAACCCTCCCCGTTTAGTCTTAGATTGGTTTTTGATTAGTGAATCATGATTATTACCCTTCAAATTTAGTGAATTTTGCTCTGAACGGTAACATTTTTTGGAAAAATAAGCGGAATTGCGGCTATAAATGTCGAAAAAGGTTGATTAACGGCTTCGAAATTTGCAATTCGCGCGTTTCGCAAAATGCAACTTGCAAATTGCGGCTCTTTGCGCGGGAGTGGATTTTATCGAAAAAAAAGACAAAGAAACTGCCGATGCAACTCCTTTGTCAACTATTGGCGCTTCAAGATGGGCTTGAACCAACGACCCCCTGATTAACAGTCAGGTGCTCTAACCAACTGAGCTATTGAAGCGGTTAATGTGCGGTTATTATGCCGCCGTGGCATTGAAAACCGCGGCAAAAGTACGCGTTATTTTTGAATTATAGAATATCTTTGCACAAAATTCGACGCAAATGGATGAAATAATAGGAATCGGCAATGCTCTTGTCGATATTTTGGCCCACATCGAGGGCGATTCCGTGCTTGCCGGCATGAATCTCCCGAAAGGGTCAATGCAGCTCATCGACGAAAAGCGTTTCGGCGATGTTAGTGAAAAAATCAGTGCTCTCAATCCGCACCGTGCCACTGGCGGTTCGGCTGCCAATGCCATATTGGCGCTTGCCCATCTGGGACGCAGGCCGGGATTCATAGGCAAGGTGGGTAACGACGAACTGGGAAAATTCTATTCCGACACCATGGCCCAGGCCGGTGTAGGCGTATGTTTCGCCCATGCCCCACAGCCAACGGGCGTTGCCTCGACGTTTATCTCGCCCGACGGGCAGCGCACTTTCGCCACCTATCTTGGGGCGGCCGTTACCTTGTCGCCCGATGACATCAGCGAAGAAAAGATGAAGGGTTACAAATATCTCCATCTCGAAGGCTATCTGGTGCAGAACCATGCCCTTATTGACCGTGCCGTAGACGTTGCCCGCAAACTGGGAATAAAGATATGCCTCGACATGGCCAGCTATAACGTTGTGGAGAGCGACCGCGACTATTTCACCAGGCTTGTGACCGAAAGCGTTGACATCGTGTTTGCCAACGAGGAGGAAAGCATGGCCTTTACGGGGCTCGAGCCCGAGAAATCGCTCGAAAGCATTGCGGCCCTCTGCGACACTGCCGTAGTAAAACTCGGCGCGCGGGGATGCATCGCACGTTCGCGTTCGGCAGCGGGGGGCTATGCTTCTTGCCCGGCAGGCGAAGTGGAACGGGTGGTCGACACCACGGCCGCCGGCGATTTCTTTACTGCTGGCTTCATGTATGCCTTTACTGCAGGCTGCGGGCTCGATGTGTGCCTGCAGGCAGGTACGCTGCTTTCGGCCGCCGTGATACAGGTAACGGGCACGGCTCTTGCCGAAACCACATGGGCAGAGCTCCGCAGCCAGTTGAAAACTCTTTGCAACGCATAATCCCGCGGCGAGATGAGAGACATATTTCGCAGAACGCTTGCCGCAACCGTCATGGCGTTGTGCCTGCTGCCGGCAACGGCTCAGAACAACCATAATTTCGATGTGGCGAAGAACCTCGATGTGTTCAACAGCCTGTTCAAGCAGCTTGACCTTTATTATGTGGACACTGTCGACGCCACAAAGCTGATAAACGTGGCTACCGATGCCATGCTGTCGACACTTGACCCCTATACCGACTATTTCGCCGACACCGACCGCAGCGACCTTAAACAGATGCTTACCGGCAAATATGGCGGCATGGGCGCGTTGATACACTACAACAAGGACCTCAAGCGGTGTATCGTGGCCGAGCCGTTCGAGGGATGCCCTGCAGTCAAGGCCGGGCTTAAAGCCGGCGACGTGATTTATGAAATAGAGGGCAAGGCTTTCGGACCACTGCCCGACGGCGACGACACAGGCGATTTCACTTCAAGCGTGAGCAATGCCCTGCGCGGCGAGCCCGGCACTTCGTTCATAATTAAAATAATGCGCCCGGGCGAAGACACGCCGCGTGAAATCCGCGTGGTGCGCGAAGCCATAAAAACTCCGGCAGTTACCTATTACGGCATGCTCACTGGCGATGCCGGCTATATCTACCTGTCGCAGTTCACCCAGGGATGTGCCGACGAAATGCGCAAGGCCCTGGACGAACTCACCAGACAGGGAGCACGGAAACTCGTATTCGATCTCCGCGGCAACGGCGGCGGGTCGCTCGAGGAAGCGGTGGAGATAGTAAACCTTTTTATCGGTCGCAACAAAACCGTTGTGGAACTGAAGGGAAAGGTGAAGAGCGAGCAGCAGGTGCTGCGCACGCAGCACGATGCGGCATATCCCGACATACCGCTGGCGGTGCTTGTCAACGGCAGCAGCGCTTCGGCATCGGAAATCGCGGCAGGCACGCTGCAGGACTACGACCGCGCTGTGGTGGTAGGCACGCGCACTTTCGGCAAGGGACTTGTGCAGCAAACCCGCCAACTGCCCTACGACGGCATGCTTAAGCTCACTACCAGCAAATACTACATCCCTTCGGGGCGCTGCATACAGGCTATTGACTACTCTCACCGCAATGCCGACGGCTCGGTTGGAAGAATCCCCGACAGCCTTACCCATGTGTTCCACACCGCCGGCGGAAGGCCCGTGCGCGACGGAGGCGGCATTTTGCCCGACACCGTAGTGACTGTCGACAGCGTGGCCAACATCGTGCTTTACCTGAGCCCCTCGATGCTCGCCAGCCAAGTGCTGTTCGACTTTGTTACCGAATACACCCACCGGCACCCGCAGATAGATGCCCCCGAAAAATTCGACATTTCCGACGATGAATACGATAAATTCAAGGCGTATGCCATCGAGCACAAGTTCTCATACGACAAGCAGAGCGAAAAAGTGCTGAAACAACTCAAGACTGTGGCCAAGTTTGAAGGATACGACGTCGAAAACGAAATAAAGGCTTTGGAAGCCAAACTCATTCACAACGAAGACTACGATTTTGAGCATTGGAAGCCCGAAATCAAAAAACTTCTCAATTCCGAGATTATGCTGCGCTACTATTACCGCAAAGGGTCGGTGCGCAACTCGCTTAACCGCGACAAGACTCTCGATGCCGCAATGGCGATACTCAACGCGCCCAAGGCGTATTCAGATATACTTAAACCCGCAAAAAACAAATAAAGACACATGGCTGTAGAAATACGCCGCGTTGAAACCAAGCGCGACCTCAAGAAATTCATACGCTTCAACTACGAACTCTACAAAAACAATCCATATTCCGTACCCGACCTCTACGAAGACGCACGCGACACGTTTTCGAAAGAGAAGAACCCGGCTTTCGAGTTTTGCGACGCCGAGTGCTTCCTTGCCTATAAAGACGGCAAGCTGGCAGGACGCGTGGCCGGCATCATCAACCGCCGTGCCAACGAAACATGGAACACCCGCACCGTGCGCTTCGGATGGATTGACTTCATCGACGACCGTGAAGTGTCGGCAGCATTGCTCGATGCTGTGGCGCAATGGGGCCGCGAGCACGGCATGACCGATATCGAGGGACCGCTGGGCTTTACCGACATCGATGCCGAAGGAATGCTTATCGAAGGCTTTGACCAGCTGTCGACAATGGCCACCATATACAACTATCCCTACTATCCGGAGCATATGGAGGCTTTGGGCTTTGCCAAGAAAACCGACTGGATTGAAAAGAAGCTCTTTGTTCCCAAGCAGGTGCCCGACGGATACCAGCGCATTGCCGACATAGTGATGAAGCGTTGCAACCTGCACATTCACAAAATAAAGTCGCGCAAAGAAATTCTGAAAACCGACCTCCCCTACCGCATTTTCGACCTCATCAACGAAGCCTATTCGCCTTTGTTCGGATATTCCCGGATGTCGCGCCGGCAGGTGGACCAGTACGTGAAATCGTATTTCCCTTTCCTCGACATGCGTATGGTGACAATAGTCGAGGACGCAGACAATCAGATTGTAGCTGTGGGAATAAGCATGCCGTCGCTGGCGCGGGCTTTGCAGAAAGCCCACGGAAAGCTGTTCCCATTCGGATGGTTCCACCTTGCAAAGGCCCTGTTCTTCAAACGTTCGGAAATTCTCGACTTGCTGCTTGTGGGCGTGAAGCCCGAATACCAAAGCAAGGGCGTGAATGCACTGCTATTTGCCGACCTTATACCGGCATATATCGAGATGGGATTCAGCTATGGCGAGACAAATCCCGAACTCGAAGAAAACGAAAAGGTGCAAAGCCAGTGGAAATACCTCGACAGCGAAACCCACAAGCGCCGCCGCTGTTTCCACAAGCCGCTGTAAATTGGTTTTTTGAAAAAAGGTGCTTTGGCGTTAATACTACAAAGCACCTTTTTTCCGCTTTGCGCATACAGGAAATCTCCTGCGCGCACATTCCGTCATTCCGCCAGGCCCGTTTCTATTTCCCCGAACTTTTGCATTACGCTTTTCACATCCACGTCCTGCACACGTGCCTTGCGGTCGATGGCCTGGCATGCGGCCAGCGCTGCGCTTTCGCCCAGCACCATGAACACGGGTTCCATGCGTATTGAGCCGTAGGCAATATGCGAGGCAGAGAGGCATACCGGCACTATGACATTGTCGGCTTCGTAAGCCCGCGGCACTATAGCGCCATATCCCACTGCATACGGGCCGGGAACTGGCATTTCAACATTCCCTTCGTTCTTAACCTGCCCGTTGACCACAAAACGCCCACTGTTGTGCGAATCCATTGTATAGGCTGCCCATCCCACGGCATCGGGGGCGGTGACAATGCCCTGACAATGGTATTGCGTCATTACAAGGCATCCCAACATCCGTCGCGACTCGCGTATGTAGAGCTGCGGTGTGAAATGCCCCGTGTCTTCGTACTCGTCCTTGGGCAACCCCCATGCTAGCATTTCGTTGCGTATCTTTTCGGGAATGCGGCTATCGTGCCCCACGAACCACAGCATGCCGAGCGTATAGTCGCGGTGGGCTTTCGCTATGCTGTCGCGTTTGGCGTAAGAGGCTTCGGGATATTCCCAATTGGCTCCTATCATGTCGGTGCTGAAGCCGTTGCGGTTGTTGATGTCGGTTTTGTTGTTGGGCATGCGGTCCCATGCAAAGACGTCGTTAAGGCTCTGCCATTCATAGCCCTCATGCATGCGCAGCATAAGTTCGTACATTGCCGGATCGTAGTTTTCAGGCTTTGCTATTTCAATGCGGTTTTCGGGATTGTCGGTCAAGGCAATGCGGTAGTTGTAGGCCTGTATATGGTTGTCGCCGCTGCCTTGCTGCCCCATTTCGCCAGGAAGAATTCCCCACAGCAAACCGCTGGCCGGATTGCCTTTTTCCCTGTAGGGGTCTATATGTGGGGGCAGTTGGTGGTTTATAGCTATCTGCACCCCGTTGTATGTTTCGCCGTATTTGTCATTGCCTTCGCGCCCCACGGTGTAGGAAATTCCAGCCCGGGCCATCAGGTCGCCTTCGTACGAACAGTCGATGAATACTTTGGCCGTGACGGTCTTGCCGGGGCTTTGCTGCGGGGCAAGTGAGTTTTCGAGCGTGATGCCTGTCACCGTGGCTCCGCTTTTGGTGCATCCGGCAATGCGGTAGTTGCGCAGTATGTGCATGTCGGTTTCGCTTGCGTAGTCGTTGTATACGGCGAGTGCCACTTTGGGCTCGAATTTGAACACAGGCTCGTTTTTGCCGTAGGCTTTGCCCACGCGGCAATAGAAATCGAGCGCATACCCGCGTATTATGTCGCGGTGCCCCACGTCGGTGAATCCCAGTCCGCCCGTAGTCATACCGCCGATTCGCGACGACGGTTCCACAAGAACCACGCTTTTGCCCTGCTTGAGTGCAGTGTATGCGGCTATTACACCACCCGAAGTAGCGCCGTATATGCAAATGTCGGCGCTGATGTTGCGTTGCGCAGAAAAATCCTTTTTTGCTGGCGAAGGCAATATGCTGCATATTGCCAGGGCCGTTGCTGCTATAAACTTTATCATAGTCATACTCGTTGGCGGAATTACTTGTTGTCACACAAATTTACAAGTTTCTAAGTTTTTCACCACCATACTATCCGGACAAAGATAGTTTTTTGAGCTATGTACATTCCTTTTGGGGTTTGCGCATACCCATTTTTGAAATAAATGGGTGGCTAAAAGGCTGCAACCGCACGATGTTTAGTATATTTGCACGAAATTAGCGCTTAGAATGGACAGACAATACATATCACGGTGCCCGGCATGCGGTGCGGAGCATGTGGCCCGGAAATTCACGGGCATAGACTTCACCGCCACCGGCGAGACTTTCGATGTGTTTGAATGCTCGGCCTGCGGCATGCAGTTCACACAGAATGCCCCCATTGAGCAGGAAGCCGGGAAATATTACCATTCGCCCGACTACATCTCGCATTCCGATACCCGCAAAGGCATTGTCAACCGCATCTACCACTGCGTGCGCAAGTTGATGCTACGCCGCAAGGCCAATCTTGTTATGCAGGCGCTTGGCAGCAACAGCGGCAGGCTTCTCGACATCGGTGCCGGTACCGGCTATTTCGCCAACGAAATGAAAAACCGCGGCTTCTATGTAAACGCCGTGGAAATCGACGCCGGAGCGCGCGCATTTGCCGCTTCGCATTTCGGCATTGCCGAAGAGGACACCTCGGCGCTCGACAAGTTTGCCGACTGCAGTTTCGATGCCATTACCATGTGGCACGTGCTTGAACACGTTTACCGTTTGTCGGAAGAATGGCAGAAGCTCCATCGCCTGCTGAAAGCGCAGGGCCGCCTGGTGATAGCGGTTCCCAACTGCGCCAGCGCCGATGCCCGCCACTACCGCGATATGTGGGCCGCTTACGATGTGCCGCGTCACCTGTGGCATTTCAATCCCCACACTATGCGCCTCGTGGCGCAGCAGCACGGCTTCAAACTCGTCGGCATGCGCCCCATGCCGTTCGACGGCTTCTACATTTCCATGCTCTCGGAAAAGAACAAAGGCTCGAAATTCCCATTCCTCAAAGGTCTTTACCAGGGTTTCAAGGCATGGACACAGGCTTCGTGCAACAAAGGGAAGAGCAGTTCGGTGATTTACATTTTCGAAAAACTATCATAAACCTGCCAGGGCACCACAGGCAAAAACCAAATACAGATATGGCCAGGAAACAGAAATCGCGCGAGAACATCAAGATGAACGTCGTGACTTCGTGCATCAGCACGATGCTTGTACTGGTGCTTGTAGGCACCGTGGTGTTTTTCGTGAGCGTTGCGGCTAACTTCAGCGTGCAGCTGCGCGAAAACTTCATCGTTACCCTCATGCTCGACGACGATATATCCCCGACCGAGACCGCTGCGCTCAAGGCGCGCCTCAAGGCTTTGCCGTGCGCTGCCGGAGTGTCGTATGTCTCGAAGCAGCAGGCCAGGCTCACGCAGCAGCAGGCCCTGGGCGGCAGCCCTGCCGACTTCAACGGCGACAACCCCATGCCCGCTTCGTTCGAGATGCGCCTAAAAGCCGACTATGCCAACGGCGACAGTCTGGCACGGGTGATGCCAGCACTCAAAGCCGAGCATTTCGTTATTGACATCGACTACCCCGACAAACTCATGGACAGCATAAACCGCAACATACGCAACGTGAGCACCGTGCTGATGGTGGTGGCGGCACTGCTTATGTTTGTGTCGTTTGTACTCATCAACAACACCATGCGCCTCAGCGTCTATTCCCGGCGCTTCGAAATACGCACCATGCAGCTTGTGGGAGCGCGCCCGTCGTTCATACGCCGCCCATTCATGCTCAGCGCCTTTTGGGTGGGATTCATAGCAGCCGCAGCCGCATGTGCCCTGCTGGCAGCCGCCATAACGGCGCTCGAAGAGTTCGACCCGGCGATGGGGCACGACATCACATGGCAGGTATGGGCACTGACACTGGGTAGCGTAACCGGATGCGGAATTTTGCTCATACTTTTCTGCGCGTATGTTTCGGTAAACAAATATCTGCGCATGAGCACACAGCGCATCTACCGCCTGTAAAAACTTCGTAAAAAACCAAACTACAATGGACAAGAATAAATTGGCGTTTACACGCAAGAACTTCATCCTCCTTGCCATAGGAATGGCAATAGTGATACTAGGGTTCATACTGATGGCCGGTCCGGGCTCCACCGAAACGCATTTCGACCCTGCCATATTCGATGCACGCCGCATAAAGTTGGCGCCTGCCATGTGTTTCGTGGGATTCGTGATGATTGTGATTGCCATTCTCTACCCCTCGAAGCCGAAAGACGATGAAGGCGGCACCGGCAACGATATGCACGATAAGCAATAGCCCTCGGCGATGGATATTCTGCAGACAGTCATCATAGCCATAGTTGAAGGACTGACGGAATTTCTTCCCGTATCCTCCACAGGCCACATGATTATCGCCCAAAGCATTCTGGGGGTTGAAAGCACACCGTTTGTCAAGGCGTTTACCGTGATAATTCAGTTCGGGGCAATACTTTCCGTGATTTGCCTCTACTGGAAGCGTTTCTTCTATCCCAATGCCGGGAAGGCGGGCAAAGGCTATTGGCGTGCCATGTTCGACTTCTATGCGCGGCTTGTGGTGGGAGTGTTGCCCGCTGCAGTGCTAGGGCTTGCATTCAACGATGCCATTGAGGCTAATCTCGGCAACGTTTCGCTTGTGGCGTGGATGCTGATAATCGGCGGGGTGTTCATGCTATTCTGCGACAGGATATTCAACCACGGCAGCGCGGAAACCAAGCTCACCTACAAGCGGGCCTTCACTATAGGGCTCATCCAGTGCATTTCTATGATTCCGGGCGTTTCGCGCTCGATGTCGACAATAGTGGGCGGCATGTCGCAGAAACTCACGCGCAAGGCTGCTGCCGAGTTTTCGTTCTTTTTGGCAGTGCCCACGATGTTCGGCGCCACCTGCCTCGAGACTTTCAAGATGATACACGGCGGCGAAGGCTCTGTGCTCGCACAGGGCAACAATCTCGTTATGCTCATCATCGGTTCGGCGGTGGCTTTCGTGGTGGCAATACTTGCCATCAAGTTTTTCATAAACTATGTCACCCGCTACGGCTTTGCCGCTTTCGGCTGGTACCGCATAGTAGTGGGCGGTGCCATCCTCATTCTGCTCGCCATGGGATATAACCTGCAAATGGTCGACTGATGAATTTCTTCAACGGCGAAGTGCTTGCTTTCGACAAACCCTATGGTGTAACGTCGTTCAAGGTAGTATACAAGGTGAGGAACACGCTTACGGCCCGCATGGACGGCCGCAAGATAAAAGTGGGCCATGCCGGTACGCTTGACCCCCTTGCCACCGGGGTGCTGTTGGTGTGTACCGGAAAGGCAACAAAGAAAATCGAAGAGCTGCAGATGCTCGACAAGGAATACGAAGCCACGCTGCGTCTCGGGGCCACAACGGCAAGTTTCGACATGGAGCATCCCGAAGATGCCACTTTTCCCGTGGAACACATCACGCGCGAACTGGTGGAAAACACGCTGCACAAGTTCGAAGGCGACATACTGCAGACCCCGCCCGTGTTTTCGGCATGCAAGATTGACGGCAAGCATGCCTACCATCTGGCACGGCGCGGCAAGGAGGTGAAACTCCAGCCCAAGCCCATACGCATCCACGCCATAGAGCTCCTGGAATATTCCATGCCCAACATACGCATACGCGTGCACTGCGGCAAAGGCACCTACATCCGTGCCCTGGCCCGCGACATAGGACAGGAACTCGGAAGCGGGGCCTATCTCACGGCATTGCGCCGCACAAGGATTGGGAACTTCCGGGCCGACACAAGTCTCGATCCCGAAAAAATAGGGGAATGGCTTGACACGGTGGAACTGGAAATCCCCGACATCACCGCTGCCCCGACATCAACTGCAAACAAACAAAAACCCGACGATACAATATGAAATTGTCTCAATTCAAGTTCAAGCTTCCCGATGAGAAGATAGCTCTCTATCCTGCCCACCACCGCGATGAGTCGCGCATGATGGTGCTGCACCGCAGCAGCGGTGATATAGAGCACAAGATGTTCAAGGAGATAATCAACTATTTCGACGAACACGACGTTTTCGTATTCAACGACACCAAAGTGTTCCCGGCACGCCTTTACGGGCTCAAGGAGAAGACCGGTGCAAAAATCGAAGTGTTCCTGCTGCGTGAACTCAACCCCGAGCTTCGCCTTTGGGATGTGCTTGTCGACCCTGCACGCAAGATACGTATCGGCAACAAGCTTTTCTTCGGCGAAGACGGCGGCATTATGGCAGAAGTTATCGACAACACCACAAGCCGCGGACGCACACTGCGTTTTCTCTACGACGGACCTCACGACGAGTTCAAGCGCCAGCTCTATGCTTTGGGCGAAGCACCGCTGCCGAAATTCATAAAGCGCCCCGTGGAAGAAGAGGACATTGAACGTTTCCAAACCATTTTCGCCAAAAACGAAGGGGCCGTGACAGCACCTGCAAGCGGATTGCATTTCTCGCGCGAACTTATGAAACGCATGGAGATTAAAGGCATTGAATTCGCCTTCCTTACAATGCACTGCGGGCTCGGCACTTTCCGCTCCACCGACGTAGAAGACCTCACCAAGCACAAGAAAGACTCCGAACAGATGTTCGTGGGCAAGGAATGCTGCGACACGGTGAACCGCGCCATCGAGGGCGGGCACAAGGTTGTGGCCGTAGGAACCACCGTACAGCGTGCATTCGAGACTGCCGTGGGCGCCGACAACCGCCTCAAGGAATACGAAGGCTGGACCAACAAGTTCATATTCCCCCCTTACGAGTTCCATCTTGCCGATGCCATGGTGGTAAACTTCCAGCTGCCGCTCAGCACCCTGCTTATGCTCACCACGGCCTACGGCGGATACGACAACGTGATGAACGCCTACAAGGAGGCTCTCAAGGACGACTACAAGTTCGGGCCCTACGGTGACGTGATGCTGATTGTAGACTGATGCTTCACAGCGTTTACCTTGCCTTCGGCTCGAATCTGGGCAACCGGACAGAAAATATAAAGCGGGCTTTAGACCTTCTCGAAACCGAAGGCTTAAAGCCCGTTTCGATTGCCGCGCCTGTCGACACCGCGCCGCAGGGATTCCGGTCCGAAAACCGCTTTCTAAATTCTGCCGCACAGTTCACCACTGCCTTGTCGCCCGAGGAGGTGCTGCAGGCCACGCAGAAAGTTGAGCGCCTGCTGGGCCGCACACAAAAATCCGCCAACGGCATTTACCACGACCGCACCATTGATATCGACATTCTCTTCTACGACGATGCAGTAATCAGCACCCCCGAACTTACCGTTCCCCATCCACGCATTGCCGAAAGGCTTTTCGTACTGCAGCCTCTGGCGTCGATAGCTCCCGGCTTGCGCCATCCGGTGAGCGGAATTACCGTGGGCGAAATGCTCCTTGCTCAAACATCTCCTTGACTTTCACCACTGCGGCCCGTATTGAATCAAGCCCGAAATCTTTGGGATTCAGCTTGTCAAAGGCAATCCACTGCAGCGATTCGGCATCGTCGTTTGCCGCAGGCATGCTGCCTTCTTCGAGACGCACCAGGAAAATGCTGTCGGCCGTTGGGACGTCGAACCCTGAAAAGCGGTAACTGTTGTGCACAGAGAATAGCCACTGAATGCTTTTCACCTTACAGCCCGTTTCCTCAAAAATTTCGCGGCGCATTCCTTCGTCTATTGTTTCGCCCGGGTCAACAAATCCTCCGGGAAGATCAAGCGTGCCCTTTGCCGGGGCAAAAGCCCTGCGACTTACGAGCACTTCGCCGCTGTCGTTGAGTATGACTGCCGCCGTGGCGGCGCTGGCATTCAAGTAATAGACGAACCCACAGTCGCTGCACCGCTTCGAGCGGGCATCGTTGGGGTTGAAATTCCCGCTTCCACAGCGCGGGCAGAATTTGAACAGTTGCAAAGGGTGTTTGTCGCACATGTCTTTTCCGTTTTTATGCCTGCAATGATAGCGATTTGTTTTCATTCACAAGCCTTTTTCGTAACTTTGCGCCCATAAAAAGCGACACCGGAAAATGAAGAAGCTCTACATAGAAACCTACGGATGCCAGATGAATGTTGCCGACAGCGAAGTTGTTGCCTCGGTGATGAAGACTGCCGGCTACGACACTGTCAGTGAAATCGACGAAGCCGACGCTGTGTTTCTCAATACGTGCTCTGTGCGTGACAATGCCGAGCAGAAAATCTTCAACCGCCTTGATGCCTTGAATGCCATAAAGCGTGCGCGCCGCGGCAAATTGGTGATAGGCGTGTTGGGGTGCATGGCCGAGCGTGCCAAAGACGACCTTATCAACAACCATCACGCCGACCTTGTGGCCGGCCCCGATTCCTACCAGATGTTGCCGCAACTTATCGGCGAAGCCGAAAACGGAGAGAAGGCCATCGATGTACAGCTGTCTATGGTGGAAACGTATTCCGACATTATTCCGGAGCGCATTTGTGGCAACAGGATTTCAGGCTTTGTGAGCATAACGCGCGGCTGCAACAACTTCTGCCACTACTGCATCGTGCCCTACGTCAGGGGGCGTGAGCGTTCGCGCTCGCCGCAGAGCATTATTGCCGAAGTGCGCGACCTCAAAAGCCGCGGCTACAAGGAAGTGACGTTGCTGGGGCAGAACGTAAACTCGTATGCCTACGACGACGGCAACGGCACAGTTACCGGCTTCCCGCAATTGCTGCGCATGGTGGCCCGCGAAGTGCCCGACATGTGGATACGCTTCACCACGTCGCATCCAAAAGACATGAGCGACGACACACTGCATGTCATTGCCGAGGAACCCAATGTGTGCCGCCACATACATCTTCCGGTGCAGAGCGGCAGCGACCGCATACTTAAACTTATGAACCGCAAGTACACACGCCAATGGTATCTCTCCCGCGTGGAGGCCATACGCCGCATAGTGCCCGACTGCGGGCTTTCCACCGACATATTCTGCGGCTACTGCACCGAAACCGAAGAAGACCAGGAACTTTCGCTCAGCCTAATGCGCATTTGCGGCTACGATTCCTCGTTCATGTTCAAGTACAGCGAGCGCCCCGGCACCTATGCCGCACGCCATTTCAAGGACGACGTGCCCGAGGAAACCAAGATACGCCGCCTCAACGAGCTCATTGCGCTGCAGAACACCCTTTCGCTCGAAAACAACCAAAAATGCATAGGCCGCACCTACGACATCCTCATTGAAGGAGTAAGCAAACGTAGCCGCGAACAGTTGTTCGGGCGTACGCAGCAAAACAAAGTGGTGGTGTTCGACCGCGGCAATGCCCGCATCGGGCAGTTTGCCAAAGTGAAAGTCACTTCGGCATCGTCGGCTACACTCCATGGCGAACTTGCCGACTGATTTGTCTCTTCAGGAAAATCCTACATCAATTCCCCGACTACGGTTTTCATTCCCTGTGTGGCCGTAGTCTCAAGGTAGCGTATGCGCGGTGAATTCGAGATTTTCACCGTCTGCGGGTCAATCACATAAATTCTTGCCGTGCGCGGCACGTAGTTCACCAGTCCGGCAGCAGGATACACGTTGAGCGACGTGCCTATGATAATGAAGATGTCGGCCCGGCGGGCTTCCTCCACGGCTTCCTCCATGCGCGGCACCGCTTCACCAAACCACACGATGTAGGGGCGCAGCAGCGATCCGTCACCCGCCTTCGCGCCTTCGGGCACCTCGTATTCCGCAGGCTGCAACGTGCGTATGAATTGCGGATTCTCGGGGTCGCGGCTCGATGTCACCTTTGTCAGTTCGCCGTGCAGGTGTATCACCCGGCTCGAGCCTGCGCGTTCGTGCAGGTTGTCGACGTTCTGCGTCACCACTACCACTTCGTAGCAGCTTTCCAGTTGCGCCAGCAGACGGTGCGCCTCGTTGGGCTCCACGTGAGTCAACTGCTGCCGCCGCTCGTTGTAGAACCTTGTTACAAGCCCGCTGTCGGCATTCCATCCCTCGGGAGTAGCCACCTGTTCCACCGGGTATTTGTCCCACAGTCCGCCCGAGTCGCGAAATGTGCTCAGGCCGCTTTCCGCGCTTATGCCTGCCCCGGTTAGCACTACAATCTTTTTCATGTCCTCTTTCTTTGTTGTTAACTATATACAAAGATACCGAAAAAGTCGCGGTGCTTTCCGCGTACTTGAAATAAAAGTGGTACATTTGCGCCCAAAATGTGGGCATTAGCCTAAAGTCAAGACTCTTACCCCGATACACTTGGAAAAATGAATAAAGTAAGCTACGCATTGGGGCTGGGCATAGCGCGCCAGCTGCAGGATCTTTGCGGCGAGGAACTTTGTGTTGAAGACTTCGCCCGAGCAGTGAAAGACATATATACCGGGGCTGAGCCCGAAATCGATGAAATAGAAGGCCAACAAATGGTGATTGACTACTTGCAACGCCGCGATGCCGAGAAAAAGGCCGAGCAAGCCGTGCGCGGCGAAGCCGCCCGGAAGGAAGGCGAGGCGTTCCTCTCCGAAAATGCCAAGAAGGAAGGCGTTGTGGTTCTGCCCAGCGGACTGCAGTACAAGGTTATCAAGGAAGGCACGGGCCGCTCGCCAAAAGCCAGCGACAGCGTGAAGTGCCACTACGAAGGCACACTTACCGACGGCACCGTGTTCGACAGTTCCTACAAGCGTGGTCAGCCCGCGGTGTTCCCCCTAGGCGGTGTGATACGCGGCTGGACCGAAGGCCTGCAACTCATGAAGGAAGGCGCCGTATACCGCTTCTTCATCCCCTACGACCTCGCCTATGGCGCTACTGGCGCAGGCGGGAGCATCCCCCCCTACGCAGCGCTCGTGTTCGATGTGGAACTCATCGAAGTGCAGTAAAAACCCGAAACAAATTCATAACATACATACAACAATGAAGAAAATCATTACAATGGCAGCCGGAGCGCTGGTGCTTCTCGGCTCGTGCCAGGGCGGCAGTGCGCCCAAGGCAAACCTCAAGACCGACGTTGACTCCGTATCCTATGAAGTGGGCGTGGCCAACTCTCGCGGCGTGAAGGAATACCTCTCGCAGCGTATGGGCGTCGACACCGCTTATATCGACGAATTCATAAAGGGCGTTAAGGCCGGTTCGCAGGCAGGCGAAGACAAGAAGAAGGCCGCATACTATGCCGGCATCCAGATAGGCCAGCAGCTGAGCACCCAAATGTACAAGGGCCTCAACTACGAAATCTACGGCGAAGACAGCACCAAGACCATAAGCCTCAAGAACCTCGTTGCCGGCTTCATTGCCGGAGTGCGCGGCAAGGGCATGGCCATGGACTACGACCAGGCATTCAAGAGCGCTCAGCGCCACGTCGACAAGCTCAAGCAGACATCGCTTGAAAAGGAATACGGCCCCAACAAGAAGGCCGGCGAAGACTTCATTGCCAAGATGAAGGCCACCGCAGGCGTCCAGGCTCTTCCCAAAGGCACCCTCTACAAGGTGATAAAGGAGGGCAACGGCCCCATCCCCCGCGACACTTCGCGCGTGCACGTAAGCTACGAAGGCCGCCTCATCAGCGGCAAGGTGTTCGACAGTTCCTACAAGAACAACAACGGCAAGCCCGTAGAAGTCGACGTAAACCAGATGATACCCGGCTGGATAGAAGTGCTCACCCACATGCCCGTAGGCTCAACATGGGAAATCTACGTGCCCCAGAACATGGGCTACGGTCTGCGCAGCGTAGGCCCCGACATCAAGCCCTTCTCGGCACTCGTGTTCAAGCTTGAGCTTCTCGACATAGTAGACAGCAACCGATAAACCCCACTTAGAGAAATGCGTAATACAGCAACAACACTCCTGCTGGCATGCGCCATGCTCATGGGAGCATCCGCAGCCCAGGCACAGGTAAAGACTACTCCTGCCACCACCAAGGCAGCCAAGAAAGTGAAGCCCGCAAAGGCCGGGAAAGCCTCAAAGGCCAAAACATCTAAAAAAGCATCGTCGAAAACCGCAGCTGCCGTGGTCGACACCGTGTCGGTAGCCGACTTCAGCTACGCCATGGGACTCGCTCAAAGCGAAGGCCTGGTGCAGTACCTCGCCCAGCGCCTGAATGTAGACACCACGCAGATGCAGGAATTCATGCGCGGCTTCAACGAAACCGTAGCCAACCCCGAAAACAAGAAGCTCGCCAACTATTCGGCAGGCATACAGATTGGGCAGCAGGTGACGGGGCAGATAATCCCCTCGGTAAACAAGCAGATTACCGACGCCGACAACTCGAAGTTCCTCAACGAAAAGCAGTTCATGGAAGGCTTCACTGCCGGGGCGCAGCGCAGCGGAATGAAGCTTCCGCTCGATTCGGCCAAGAAAATAGTGCAGAAGCAGATGACCTACTACCACGGCGCCCTGATGGAGAAGAAATACGGTGACAACCGCCGCGCCGGCGAGGAATTCCTTGCCAAGAACGCCAAAAACGACAGTGTGAAGCTGGTTCCCGATTCGCGCGTGCAGTACAAGGTGCTGAAGCAGGGCAACGGCGCCGTGCCCAAGGCTACCGACAAAGTGAAGGTAAACTACGAGGGCAAGCTCATCGACGGCACCGTGTTCGACAGCTCCTACAAGCGCAACAAGCCCGCCACGTTTGAGTGCAACCGCGTGATAAAGGGCTGGACCGAAGCGCTCACCCACATGCCCGTGGGCTCCACTTGGGAAATCTACATCCCCCAGGACCTTGCCTATGGCGACAACGACCGCAACGACAAGATAAAGCCCTATTCTACGCTTATTTTCAAGGTAGAACTGCTCTCAATAGAAGAGCCGACCAAGAAAGAAGAGAAGAAGAACTGACACGCCCTGCGGCGCACATATACCGAAATCCGCATGCCCCGAAACAGAGGCATGCGGATTTTGCATTTTCTGCCGCGCTGGAAACGGAAGCAAAAGCCTTCTTCAAAAAGAAAGGCACATAATTTTTGCGCTATGCGCACATAATTTTATTTCTGACCGCAAAGAATTTTTCTTTTGTGCGCATATAATTTTTCTTCTTTGCGCACAAAATTTTCCCGCTGTACGCATAAAATCAAAACTATTGCCGCCAGGGAGAGATATATACCTTTGAGCTGTCAAGTTTATTTATGGCAAAAACAACAAGTTCTTGATTACTTGGTGAGAACCAAGCGGAAGCCTATGCCGATGCATTCGGAAATATTGTCGGGGTAGCTGCCCATTCGGGTGGTGATGCGGCATCCGCCTCCGCTACGAACGACGCGGTATTCGCCAGTGGCAGGGCCTTGGGGGTCGGTCTGGGCTTCGCTGCTGTAATCACCATACTTGTCGGAGCACCACTCCGCCACGTTGCCGCTCATGTCGTAAATGCCAAGTTCGTTGGGCTTCTTGGTGCCCACGTTCTCAAACGCGCGGTAAGTGTCGTCGTAGTTGTCCTCGCCCCAGTCGTACCATGCTACTTCGTCGACATCGTTGCTGCCGCTATATAGGTAGTGCTTTGACTTGTTGCCGCCACGGGCTGCGAATTCCCACTCTGCCTCGGTAGGCAAGCGGAAGTTTTTGCCAGTTGCCGCATTGATTTTCTTAATGAATTTTTGGACGTCCACCCATAGCACCCGCTCTACCGGTCTGTTTTCGCTTGGGCCGCGTTCCTCGAACTCCGAAGGGTTGTAGCCCATAACGGCTTTCCACATTCTTTGGGTTACTTCGGTCTTGCCTATGTAGAAATTCTTCGTGAGCGTAACCTTGTGGGCGGGCTTTTCCTCTTCGCTGGCGTTTTCCAGCTCCGGTGATGCGCCCATGGTGAACGTACCGGCTTCCACTTCCACCATCCAATAGGGCATTTCAACGTCGAGGGAATCATAGAAACACAAGCAAGGGTCGTCACCATCGTAGAAATCCGCAGATATCGGATCTGTCTTGTCACCGGCCTCATCATCGCCCTGTTTTTGTTCCTCGGTTTTGACCGCCGTACTGTCGGCAGTCTGTTGCTTTGTTGCCTTGCCACCAGCACATGCAATAAAACAGCATGCAACCGATAGCACTATCAATGTTTTCTTCATACGTGTAATTTTATTGTTAGAATTGCATAATTTCGACTGGTTAACGTCATCACTCCTCCCCACTCTCGTCTTGGGAGTAGTGTTTGAAGACGAGGCGACAACCATAGAAATCGGAACAGGCGGAATTCTCCTTTGAACGTGCAGTCACACGACACCGACTGTCGTCACTGAAAATACGGCCACCACGTACCACGTAAAGGTCATCTCCACTTTCAGGTCCTTGTGGGTCGGTTTGCGCCTTACTGCTATATTTGCCAAACATGTCACTGCACCACTCTTCTGCGTTGCCGCTCATGTCGTAGATGCCGAGTTCGTTGGACTTCTTGGTACCCACCTCGTGCATATCACTTTCGTTGTTATCATCATACCAGGCAACTTCGTCGATGTTGTCGCTACCGCTATATGCGAAGCCTTTCGACTTGTTGCCGCCTCTTGCAGCGAACTCCCATTCGGCTTCTGTCGGAAGACGGAACTCACAAAGCTCGCCGAAGTTACTACCCAGAGTGCTGGCGAAAGCCTTGCACTCCTCCCACGATGCGTAGTCCACGGGCCAGTTGTCACGATGTTCCACTTTCCCACCTTCAGGGTCGGGCGGATAATTGCCCGTCACAGCCTTCCAGAATGCCCATGTCACCTCCGTTTTGCCTATGTAGTAGTCTTCAGTTATCGTTACCTTATGGGCAGGTTTATCATCGTCTCTTGCCTCTGCATCATCCGCCGAGGCACCCATCGTGAATGTTCCTGCCTCAACGCGCACGAACTCATAGCTGACGCCCTTGAATGTCAACACGGCCTTGTCCTTACGGATGTCCAACTTATAGTATTCCCCCTCGATGACTACTTCATCTTTATTAGAGGAGCCTTTGCCTGTCTGCGCCTCAGTCTTGACCGCCGTACTGTCGGCAGTCTGTTGCTTTGTTGCCTTGCCACCAACGCATGCCATGAGGAAGCATACAGCCGATAGCGTTATCAAAGTTTTCTTCATATCTGTCGTTTGAATTAAAGTTTCAATATCCTTTACAATTCAGGTAGGCATCTCGCTCCGCAGTATCCTGTATAAACGGAGAGCCGGTATCGGCCCTCCGTTTTCTGACCTACGCCCAAGGGTCGTTTTCCTTTGGTTGCCGCACATCTGTGAGAAGCGACATCTGCCACACGAACCACTGCCCGGTGCTAGGCTTCTGCCGGAGCGTGACGGGGCGTGGGCTGTCGGCTCCCGACGAGCGGACAAACAGCTTCACATAGCCCTGCTCTGCGCGCGAATTGCTGTTTTCGCTTATCTCCACAGCATAAGGCGTAGCGGGAGTGTAGTTGTTGTCGGGCGTTGCGCCCTTCAGATACGAGCGGATGATATAGCTGCGGCCTTTCAGACGGTCGCGGATGAACTGCTGGCTGGCGCCATTGAGCGGTCGTGGGCCGCGCAGAAAATCCATCATACGGAAAGTCTCGGCTGAGTCGTGTTCGTAGTTGCACAGCACTGCCACGGCAAGCGCCGTTACGGCATATTCGTCTGTAAGGCCGGCGGCAGGCATAGCCTGAAGCTCGGCGAGTGTGGAGGGGAGCGATGGAAGAGTCACGCTCCTGGCACTTCTGCCAGCCTGGGCGAGGGCGGAAAGCCCAGCATCCTTGACAGCTTTTTGCAGACCGGACATGGTGCTGGAAGCGCCGAACACACTCTTGAGAAGGTTGGATAAACCCATAACTATGAGTATTAAGAAGTAGTTTTGAAATAAGTAGAAATTATTGCCGCGGCATTACAGCCCTTCTTCCTCCTCGGGTTCATCCCAATTCTCTATGATAGTTATACGGAAGCCCC
The DNA here is from genome assembly GCA_964507005.1 of uncultured Prevotella sp. Taxonomy (GTDB): domain Bacteria; phylum Bacteroidota; class Bacteroidia; order Bacteroidales; family Bacteroidaceae; genus UBA6398. The sequence goes on from CAZDOH010000019.1 coordinate 24,487, forward strand.
GCAAGGGAGAGTAGCGGTCGAGCACTTTTTCAGTCTGATGTTGCTTATCGCGGTACGAAACGCGGCAGTAGAAGTCGGCGCATGTGCAGTTGCCCCCGCGCAATACGCCGTAGTGCTCGGCGTTGATGCCCACAGGGTTGGTTTGCGGTTCGCTCTTGTAGTCTTCCCATCCGTCTATACACCATTCCCATACGTTGCCGCTCATGTCGTAAATGCCCAGTTCGTTGGGCTTCTTGGTAGCCACATCATAGGCGTGGGCTACGACGTTTCCCTCTTCGTTCCATGCCACATCTTCAAGCGTGTTGCTGCCACTGTAGATGTAATGCTTGGAATTGTTGCCGCCACGGGCAGCAAACTCCCATTCGGCTTCGGTGGGAAGATGGAAATACTGTGTGCCAAGAAGCGAATTCAAATCCTCGATGAACGATTCACATTCCTCTTGCGACACATTGTCAACAGGTTTTTTGAGGTCGGTCTCGTCTTCTTGTCCCGGAGGATATTTACCCGTCACTGCCTTCCAAAGCCCCACGGTGACTTCGGTTTTGCCCATATAGTAACCATAGGCAAGCGTAACCTTGTGAGCAGGTTTCTCGCAATCGTCGGCATCTGTCATCTCGGGTGTTGCGCCCATAGTGAATGTGCCGCCCTTTACAAGCGCGAATTCATAGCGCACGCCATTGACCGTGAGTACGCCATTCTCGAATGAGGGGTCTTCCGACTCTTTCTGCGTGGATTGAACCTCGGTTTTGACTGCGGTACTGTCGGCAGCCGGTTGCTTCGTTTTTTGGCCATTGCCACATGCAAAGAAGAGGCATGCAGCCGATATCGCCATCAATGTTTTCTTCATATCTGTATTCTTTTTATTTGAAATAAATGTCTACATAATCAGTACATTCGTCGCAAGGATTTTTCATTTCCTGCATACGCCAATAGCGCCGCCCTTGAGTTGACAAGAAAATGAACGTTCCCTCACGCACACATGGCATACCGCCATTTATGTGATGAACCTTTTGAATTATCTTGCCTTCAAAAACCAAACGCGTTTTGCTTTTGGGGGTAATCGTACCTTCTATCATCAGGTAATCGGCATTTTTGCGTCCATCTTCCTCGTCAGAACATATTGCTCCGTCCTGCATTCCGGAAATGCTATAAACATTCGGTGTGTCGGTCTTTGTGATGGTAGCTTTCCCGAATTTTTCCCATGAAATCCACTGCAATGAAAGCATGTGATTTCCTACCAACAGCTTGTCGTAGTCGACGGGCGTTGATGTCGTGGTGGACTTTTGCACTGCTACCTTTTTAGTCGTTGTCTGTCTTTTAGTAACATTGCTTTGGGCACCTGCTGTCATGCAGCAAAAGGCCCACATTAAAATGACAATAATCTGTTTCATAATTATCTATCGTATAAATTAAAGTTTCAATACTTACTCGGAGAGGACCAGGCGGAGGCCTTGGCTGGCATACCTGCCGTCACGACAGTTGCTACGGTAAGAAGAGCGACATTCCCCCTCTTCATAGCGAAAGCTACCGCCACGGCTAACGCGATTTATGCCACTCGCGGGACCTGCGGGATTAGTCTGCGGCGAACTGCTGTAATCGCCGTACCAATCGGAGCACCACTCGCCTACATTGCCGCTCATGTCGTAGAGACCCAATTCGTTCGGCTTCTTTGTTGCCACATCATGAGTCTTGCCCATGCTATTGTTTTCGTTCCAAGCAACGTCTTCTGCGGAATTACTGCCACTGTACTGACAGTTTTTTGACTTCTTTCCGCCCCGGGCGGCAAACTCCCATTCAGCCTCCGTGGGCAAACGGAACTTCTTGCCCGTCGCGGCATTGAGCATTGAGACAAATGCCTGGCAATCATCCCACGACACGCCTTCCACCGGACGGTTGTCTCCTTCCCACCACGAAGGGTTTTTCCCCGTCACGGCTTTCCAAAGGGCTTGCGTCACTTCGGTCTTGCCCATATAGTAATCTTTGGTAAGAGTCACTTTATGAACAGGCTTTTCTCCGTCCTCCGGGTTTTGCATCTCCGGTGTAGCACCCATAGTGAATGTGCCGGCCTTAACCTCCACCATCTCATAGCTGACGCCGTTTACGGTCAGCACACCATTGGAATACGACACATCCGTTCCTCCATCCGCTATTGATAAAGCCCGCTTTGCGGCTGGTGCACTGTCGTCGGTGATGGCGAGGCGGAAACCCAGGCCTCTGCCACGGCCCTGCGCCGGAAGGCAGTCACGAAACGATATGTTGCCCGCAAACGCCCAGGAATAGGCACTACTACGCGTCACGCGGTCATTCCCGCTCGAAGCTCCCGCGGGGTCAGTCTGCGGAGAGTCGGTGTAAAAATCGAACACATCGTTGCACCACTCCGTAACATTGCCGCTCATGTCGTATATGCCAAGTTCATTAGGTTGCTTGCCAGCGACGTCGTGCGTGGTATTTCCGCTATTACCGCCATACCAGGCAACTAAACCTATATTGTTGTTGCCGCTATATGGGGTTTGACGTGTACGGTTGCCGCCCCGTGCTGCAAATTCCCATTCGGCTTCTGTGGGCAGGCGGAACTTCTTGCCGGTAGCAGCGTTGAGTTTCTTGATGAAGGTTTGGCAATCGTTCCAACTTACGCTCTCCACCGGCATTCTGTCTCCCTTGAATTCTGAAGGGTTGTTGCCCATCACGGCTTTCCAAAGCGCCTGCGTCACCTCGGTCTTGGCCATATAATAGTCTTTGGTAAGCGTCACTTTGTGCGCCGGCAGTTCTTCTTTCCTCGGATTTTTCATCTCCGTGGTGGCTCCCATAGTGAAGGTGCCTGCTTCAACCAACGCAAATTCGTAGCGCGCGCCATTCACTATCAAGGTGCCGCCCGAAAAGGAGGCTTTGAGCTGGGCATTGGCTGAGAGACAGCCAAGTGCCAATATTGTGCTAATGAGTATCTGTTTCATAACTGTTGTCTGAATTGAAGTTCCAATACTTATTTGGTGAGGGCAAGGCGGAGGCCTTGGTAGTTTGCGAAGTCAGGGTTACTGCCGGAGCGCACCGAAGGGTGACTGAAATGCGCGTGGCTATAAGCGTCACCGCCACGGCTCACGCGTCGTTCACCATGGTCGGGACCCGCGGGGTCGGTCTGAGGCGAACTGCTATAACTTCCGTACCAATCCTGACACCACTCCGCCATGTTGCCGCTCATATCGTAAATGCCAAGTTCGTTAGGCTGTTTGGTTGCTACATCGTGCGTGGTATCACCGCTATTGTCACAGTACCAAGCCACATCGTCTATATTGTTACTGCCGCTGTATCGATAATGCCGCGATTTGTTGCCGCCCCGGGCAGCAAACTCCCATTCTGCCTCTGTGGGCAAACGGAACTTCATGCCCGAGCAGGCGTTGAGTTTTTCGATGAATTCTTGGCAATTGTTCCACGTCACATAGTCTACGGGCTTGTTGTCGCCATCGACGTTTGATGGATTGTAGCCCATCACAGCCACCCAAAGTGCATTCGTCACTTCGGTTTTCCCTATATAGAAGTCTTTAGTGATAGTCACTTGATGAACTGGCTTTTGATTTTCACTGGAGTCCTGCATTTCAGGCGTAGCGCCCATGGTAAACGTACCTGCCTCGACTTTCACCATTACGAACGATACGCCATTTACCGTTATGGTATCTTCCGGCACTTTTTCCGTGGATTGAGCTTCTGCCTCAACCGTTGTTTTTTCTGTCTCGGCCGCTACATCCCCGGCAGATGGAGGCTCCGTTTTGCTGCCCGGCGCGCACGCCATGAAGCTGCACACAACAAATAACACAATCATTGTTTTCTTCATCATAATTTCTGTATTTTAAGGTTTGTCATTCGGTAAAGGCAAGGCGAAAGCCGAGGCTCTTTCCATTGACATCGGGTTCAGAGCGAAAACGGTATGAAGGAGTAC
>CAZDOH010000020.1:0-28192 GCA_964507005.1 uncultured Prevotella sp.
GCATTCGTTATAGTGTTTTGTATGTTTTCGTGGGTGAGAACTTTATTTTGCAAAGATAATGTTTTTGTGGCTTTAAGCTGTTTCATTCGATGGTAAATATACAAAACTGTCTATTTTTGAAACTGTAATTGTCATTTTTGATACATAAATAGGGAAAACGAAAAATTTTTGCTAGAATAAAAAAGATAAAACAAACAAAATGTCTAGTTTTGCAGCACGATACGAACAAAAAGAAATATTACAATGAAAGTAAAGAAGAAATGGATTGTCCTGATGTCGATGATGGTAATAATCACGATTTGCGGACTTTTTGCATCGGAGCCGAGTTTTGAGTGTGACTTTTCGACAATCAATGCTGCCGATGTAGCGTGGCTTATTACTGCTACGATTTTCGTTTTGATGATGACGCCCGGCCTTTCATTCTTTTATGGCGGTATGGTCGGTGCGCGCAATGTCATTTCAACGATGTTGCAGAGTTTTATAGCGATGGGTATTATTACGGTGCTTTGGGTTGCATTTGGCTTCAGCCTATGTTTTGGCGATGACATAGGCGGGATTATAGGCAATCCTTCGACGTTTGCGATGTTCCACAACGTGGGGGCTGCAGTTTACACCACTCCCACCGGAAAAATACTTGGCGGTGCCACGATACCCCTTGCGCTTTATGCTTTGTTTCAGATGAAGTTTGCCATTATAACCCCTTCGCTCATTACCGGCTCTTTTGCTGAGCGTGTCAGGTTTTCGGCATATTTGTTTTTCATGATATTCTTCTTTGTGTTCATTTATTGTCCGCTAGCCCACCTTACGTGGCATCCCGACGGTCTTTTCATGAAATGGGGGGTAATCGACTTTGCCGGCGGCATCGTGGTTCATGCGTCTTCGGGTGTTGCTGCCCTTGCTGGCGCTATTTTTCTGGGCCGTCGCCGCACTTCCACCAAAGACGAGGAGCCTGCCAACATACCGTTTGTTCTTCTTGGCGCGGCTTTGTTGTGGCTTGGCTGGTTCGGTTTCAATGCGGGCAGTTCGTTGCATGCCGACGGTCAGGCGGTGAAAGCTTTTCTCAACACCACGACGGCTTCGGCCACGGCAATGATGACGTGGATATTCTTCGACTGCCTTCGCGGACGCAAGCCATCGGCAATGGGGGCGGCCGTGGGATGTGTCGTAGGTCTTGTGGCCTGCACCCCGTCGGCAGGATATGTAAGTGTAGGGCAGACAATTTTCATTTCGTTTGCTATTGCTATAATTTGCAACATCGCCGTTTATTGGCGTTCGCAGAGCCGCATTGATGATGCACTCGATGTGTTCCCGACGCATGGCACGGGCGGTATTGTGGGTACAGTGATGACGGGTATTTTCATTCAGGAAGGATTGATTTCCGGAACCACAGACGGGCTTATAGTTTTCCTGTATCATTTGCTTGCTGTGGTGATAGTGTTCGTCTATACTTTCGGCATGAGCTATTTCGGCTATTGGCTTATCGACAAGTTCATTCCGATGCGTGTGAGCATTGAGAGCGAACGCGTAGGACTCGACCTTAGCCAGCACAACGAGCATTACGGACTTGCGCATTTCGGTGAACGCGAACTTGCCGAGTACGAACAACACATTAAAGACAAGAACAAATAGGGTTTTTGAAATTCATTTTATAAAGTTATTCTGGGTTATTTACTTTCGGAGAGGGAGTTTCGTAATTAATTTTTACGATGCTCTCTCTTTTTTGTTTGGAGATGATTTTCCTCCAAAGCTTGCAAGTTCCCACAATTCTATAATTGTGTACGAAGTGACGAAAAAGGCGGTATTCGTCTACCACGCCCCGATGTTCACCGATGCGGCTAGTGAGACGATACTTATGCGTGCGGCGCCGACTGCCGTTAGGGTATCGGCGCACGCGGTGAGGGTGGCGCCTGTGGTCACCATATCATCCACGAGCAGCAAGTGTCGCCCAACTATGCGTTCGGGGTGGCGTGTGGCGAATATTCCGTTTACATTGGCCATGCGCTCGTGGCGTGAAAGGCGCGTTTGCGTGGGGTTGTCGACGGTGCGCTCAAGTATTTCGCAGTCGACGTCTATACCCGTGACGCTACTAATGCCAAGGGCTATCATGAGGCTTTGGTTGTAACCCCGCAAGCGCTCGCGGCGTGGCGATAGCGGCACGGGAATTATGGCGTCGATGCCATCGAAGAATCCGTATCCCAGCATCTCTACCGCCATGCGCCGCCCGAACTCACGTCCTATGCGCGCGCCGTGGCGGTATTTCAGCGTGTAGAGTAACTGTGGTGTTGCAGCCCCACTGTTGTAGAGCAGGTAGGCACCGGCGCGACCGAGGGGAAACCTTCCAATGAAAAGCATCTCTACGGGATTGTTGCGCAGGTGCGAGTAGCGAGTGTAGGGAAGGGTTAAGGTGCATGCAGCGCATACGCAATGCTCGCCGGCTTCGAGGCGCCGTCCGCATATGGTGCAACGGCGCGGCACAAGCAGTGCGGCAACCTGAAGTAGAGTAGCGGTGGTTTTGCGCAGTAGTGTACGTGTCATTCTTCCAAAATGCTTTCAATACACTCGATCGCCACATCGGGTTCGTAGCCGCGGCCGGCAGCGTAGCGCATCAGTTTCTGCCGTAGCGCCCAACCATCAGTTTTGCCGGTAGAAGCAGCTTTGCGCTGCAGTATGTCGGCGAGCACGGTGTGATACTCATCGTCGTCAATGGTCTGCAGGGCCAGCGCAATGCATTCATCTGGTAGTTGCCTTCGCCGTAGCTCCATGCGTATTTTATGTCTGCCCCAGCGGTTGAAGTTCCACTTGTCCTCGACAAATGCGCGGCAATAGCGCCCGTCGTCGATATATCCGCCGCTACGCAGTGTGTCTACAATCTCATCGTGGCACGCGTAGTCAACGTTCCACAACTGCAACTTGCGTCGCACATCGCTTTCGCAGCATTCAGCCTTGGCACATGCCGCCGCAAGGCGCTCGAGGGCCTTCTGCGGGCTTAGGGGGTGGGAGGTGTTCATTGCCGTGCGCATATCATCCGTGGATTTCCCTGCATATCGCAGCGCGTTTCTACTGCTGTGAAGCCCGCAAGGCGGAAAGTGTCAGCGGTTTCGCGGGCGAAGCGGCGGTTAATCTCCACCATAGTGGCACCATGCGGAGCCAGCATGGCGGCGGCGTAGCGAGCTATGGCGCGATAGAACAACAAAGGGTCACTATCGTCAACAAACAGGGCCTCGTGGGGTTCGTAGTCAAGCACGTTGCGGTGCATGGCGTTGCGCTCGCTTAGGCAAACATAGGGAGGGTTGCTGATGATAAGGTCGTATTCCGCCGCGGGTATTCCGCCATCGTGCAAAGCATCGCCCCAAATGAAACTTATACTTGCACCGATACTAGCGGCATTGCGTTGCGCCACGGCAATGGCTTCACGACTGATGTCGACGGCCGTGACGTTGGCACTTGGCACATGCAAGGCCAGCCACACTGCAAGGCAACCGCTGCCAGTGCCTATGTCGAGGATGCGTGCGCCGGGGGAGCACTGTTCTGCCGCCCACTGTGCCAGTTCGAGCGTTTCGGGGCGGGGCACAAGCACGCCTGGCCCTACTTCCAGTACAATATCGCCGAAAGGCGCTAGGCCTGTGACGTACTGTACTGGCTCACCGGAGGCAAGGCGTGCAAGCATAGAACGGAACCGCTGCCGTTCCTCTTCGGAAAAATGTATATCTTTGCCTGCGTAAATGTCGTTCAGCGTTATGCCGAAGGCATCCTCCAGCCACGCACGTACCACGGCACGGGCCTCGCCCGGTTCATACACGGTCGAGAGACGCTGCAGGGCTTCGGTATATATGGAATTCATACAGTGGCAACCTATGGTTTGCACAAAATTACGCTTTCAAACCGGAATATGGATAGAGTGATCGATGAAAAGTTCATGCGTCGCTGCCTGCAACTGGCACGTTGCGGCTTCCGTGGGGTGTCGCCCAACCCTATGGTGGGGGCCGTGGTGGTGCACGACGGACGCATCATAGGCGAGGGTTACCACATGCGCTGCGGAGGGCCCCATGCCGAAGTCAACGCTATATCTGCCGTAGCCGACAAAACACTATTACCACAAAGTACGGTGTACGTCAGTCTCGAACCATGCTCGCATTATGGCAAGACACCACCGTGCGCCGACCTGCTGGTGCGTTGTAGCGTGAAGCGAGTGGTGGCGGGATGCATCGATCCTTTTTCCAAGGTGCAGGGACGCGGAGTGGCCCGTCTGCGCGAAGCCGGCATCGAGGTCACCGTTGGAGTGCTCGAAAGCGAATGCCTCGAACTCAATCGTCGCTTCGTGACCTTTAATAGATACAGCCGTCCCTATGTTACGCTGAAATGGGCACAGAGTAGCAACGGATACATAGCCGCTGCGGGCAGCGCCCGTACCATAATATCCACGCCGCTGACACAAATGAACGCCCACCGTTTACGCACCATGAACCAGGCTATACTTGTGGGCCGCCGCACGGCCGAAAGCGACAACCCCTCGCTGACGGCGCGGGTATGGCACGGCAGTTCACCGTTGCGTGTGGTCATCGACCACGGGGCGCAACTTCTGCCTACGCTCAACATTTTTAATGGCGAAGCACCAACATTAGCTGTTACCGCCGGACCCTACTCACAAATGCGGCCGCTTACAGAGACTTTCTGCCCCGACTGGCAAAGCCCGCTCGTGCCCCAGATACTAGCCGAGCTACACCGGCGCGGCATACAGACGCTGCTGGTGGAAGGCGGGGCGTGCACCTTGCAGCAGTTCATCGACTTGGGACTGTGGGACGAAGCTGTGGTGGAGCACGGCAGGGCACCAGTAGAAGGCCGTGTGGCAGCGCCAGCAATGCCGCCTCACCTGCAGTGGGAAAGCCGCACGTTCATGGGCGGAAACTTCTCTGTGGCAAGAAATTCCGAAAGTCGAGGCATTTTGGGAATATAAGCGTTTTACATTCGCTTCCGCAATATTACATCAAAGTAAATTACTATCTTTGCGCCGTGATTTGCGCCTTTGATGCGCGCAAGCCTTTTTAACTACAATAATTGAGATGGACTACGATTTTCGAAAAATAGAAGAGAAGTGGCGCAAGGTATGGGCCGACAACAAGACTTACCACGTAACCGAAGACACTTCGAAACCCAAGTATTATGTGCTCAACATGTTTCCTTACCCCTCTGGGGCTGGGTTGCACGTGGGGCACCCGCTGGGATATATCGCCAGCGATATCTATGCCCGCTATAAGCGTCAGCGCGGATACAATGTGCTCAACCCCATGGGCTACGATGCCTACGGTCTGCCGGCCGAGCAATACGCAATACAAACTGGGCAGCACCCCGCTGTAACCACTGTGAAGAACATCAGCCGCTACCGCGAACAGCTCGACAAGATAGGTTTTTCGTTCGATTGGGACCGCGAAGTGCGCACTTGCGACCCTGTATTCTACAAGTGGACACAGTGGGCCTTCATACTCATGTTCAACAGCTACTATTCCAATACCGAAAATCGCGCAATGCCCATCGAGGGTCTTGTGAAGCATTTCGAAGAAAACGGGACCGCCGGTATAGATGCCGCCTGCGGTGAGGAGATGCAGTTCACCGCCGCCGAATGGAATGCTATGGGTGACCGGGAAAAGCAGCAGGCACTCATGAACTGGCGCATAGCATACCTCGGCGAAACCGAAGTGAACTGGTGCGCGCAGCTCGGCACAGTGCTCGCCAACGATGAAGTGGTAGACGGCGTGTCGGTGAGGGGCGGATATCCCGTGGTGCAGAAAAAAATGAAGCAGTGGTGTTTGCGCGTCTCGGCCTACGCACAGCGGTTGCTCGATGGGCTCGACACCATAGACTGGACCGACTCGCTCAAGGAAACCCAGCGCAACTGGATAGGCCGCAGCGAAGGTACCGAAGTGGAATTCAGCGTCAAGGGAAGCGACATGAAGTTTACAATCTTCACCACACGCGCCGACACGATGTTCGGTGTGACATTCATGGTGCTTGCACCCGAAAGCGAACTCGTTGACAAGCTCACTACCGAAGGGCAGGCCGAAGAAGTGAACAGTTATATCGAAGCCACAAAAAAGCGCACCGAGCGTGAACGCATCGCCGACCGTAAGGTGACTGGTGTGTTCTCGGGTTCGTATGCCATAAACCCCTTTACCGGTGATGAGATTCCCGTGTGGATAAGCGATTACGTGCTGGCCGGATACGGCACCGGAGCCATCATGGCAGTGCCCGCCCACGACAGTCGCGATTATGCTTTCGCAAAGCGCTTCAACCTTCCCATTGTGCCCCTCATCGAGGGATGCGATGTTTCCGAACAGAGTTTCGATGCCAAGGAAGGCATCGTGACCAACTCTCCTCGCAAGGGAGCAAAACCCTATATCGACTTCTCGCTCAACGGGCTCACCGTGAAGCAGGCCATTGCCGCAACAAAGCAGTATGTGGAGCAGCACGGGTTGGGGTGCGTGAAGGTGAATTATCGTCTGCGCGATGCTATATTCTCGCGTCAACGCTATTGGGGAGAGCCGTTTCCTGTTTACTACAAGGACGGCATGCCGCAGATGCTTCCATTGGAGTGTCTGCCTTTGGAACTGCCCGAAGTGGACCGCTACGAACCCACCGAAACCGGAGAGCCGCCGTTGGGGCGCGCTAAAAAATGGGCGTGGGACGAACAACAATGCAAAGTGGTGGACAAGCAACTAATCGACAACGTTACGGTGTTCCCTCTCGAACTCTACACAATGCCCGGTTTTGCCGGCTCTTCGGCATATTATCTGCGATATATGGACCCGCGCAACGAAAAGGCCCTTGTCTCGCCCGAAGCCGACAACTACTGGAAGTGCGTAGACCTCTACGTAGGAGGTACCGAGCACGCCACCGGTCACCTCATATATTCCCGCTTTTGGAACAAGGTGCTTCACGACTACGGTTATTCCGTCACCGAAGAGCCCTTCGCAAAACTCATAAACCAGGGTATGATACAAGGGCGCTCCAACTTCGTTTACCGCATAAAGGAAGGCAGTGAAAAGGGCAAGTTCGTGTCGCTTGGGCTCAAGGACAACTACGATGTTACGCCTATTCACGTTGACGTCAACATCGTGGCCAACGACGTGCTCGACACCGAAGCATTCCGTCAGTGGAGACCAGAATACAACAATGCCGAATTTATTCTCGAGGACGGCAAATACGTTTGCGGTTGGGCCATCGAGAAGATGTCGAAGAGTATGTTCAACGTCGTGAATCCCGATATGGTGGTAGAGCGCTACGGCGCCGACACCTTGCGGCTCTACGAAATGTTCCTCGGCCCCGTAAACCAAAGCAAGCCGTGGGACAGCAACGGCATTGACGGATGCTCGCGTTTCCTCCACAAGTTGTGGAATCTTTTTAACGGCAAGGGTGACAAGTTTGTGCCCGATGATGCCGAACCTACCGAGGCAAACCTGCGTACGCTTCACAAACTTATAAAGAAAGTTACCGAAGACATCGAAAACTTCTCCTACAACACCGCAATTTCGGCGTTCATGATAGCCGTTGGCGAATTCAACACGCAGAAATGCACTTCGCGCAAGGTGCTCGCCCAGCTTGTGGCGCTCATGGCACCGTTTGCGCCGCATATTGCCGAAGAGTTGTGGCAGCAACTCGGCAACACGCAGAGTGTTTGTGACGCGGAATGGCCTGCATACAACGAAGCATACCTCCAGGAAAGCACCGTAACCATGGGCATATCGTTCAACGGCAAGACACGCTTCACGATGCAGTTCCCTGCCGACGCCGCGGCCGATGCCATCGAAAAGGAAGTGCTGGCCAACGCCCAAACAGCGAAATACACCGACGGCAAGCAAATCGTAAAGGTGATTGTGGTGCCTCGACGAATCGTGAACATCGTGGTGCGAGGTTGACGCAGTTCCTACTCTGAAAAAAGACTGGCACTATGGAGCACTCTTTGAGCATGCCGGGCGTAAAGACTACGCCGATGCAGTATGTACACGACTACGCGTTCATGACCTTCGGCCTGTTGTGCTATGCCGTGGGCTTCACCTGCTTCATTCTTCCCTATCAGATAACCACGGGCGGCGTGGCTGGTATAGGCGCACTTGTGTTCTATGCCACCCACGGTGCAGTCCCGGCCCATTATCCCTATCTGCTTGTCAACTCGCTGCTGCTTGTAGCGGCCATAAAAGAACTAGGCTGGCGTTTTTGCGTCAAGACTATATACTCGGTGCTTGTGCTCAGTGCGTTCATGGCTTTGGGCAAAAACTTGATGCAGGGCCTTGAGGGATTTCCGCTGAATTCCGAGCACCTTCCCATTCTGCTTGGCGACAATCAGGGGTTCATGGCCTGCGTAATAGGTTCGCTGCTCGAAGGTATAGGTGTGGGAATAGTGTTCCTTCAAGGCGGAAGCACCGGTGGCACCGACATCATTGCCGCAATAGTCAACAAGCATCGCGACATCACCGTTGGGCAGATGATGATAGTGCTCGACTTGCTGATAATTACCTCTTCGCTCTTCACGCCCATAGGAAATCTCACGCTCCTGTTGTTCGGTTATTCCACACTCATCATCACCAACACTACGCTCGACTACGTGCTCAACGCCGGAAGGCAGAGTGTGCAGTTTCTCATCATTTCGCGGCAGTACGACAAGATAGCTTCGGCTATAGAATACTACCACCGCGGTGTCACAGTGCTCAATGGCTACGGATGGTACAGCAAGCAGGAGCAGAAAGTGCTTGTGGTGTTGGCACGACGCCGCGAAAGTAAAGACATATTCCGCATCATCAAGCACACCGACCCGCAGGCCTTCGTTTCGCAAAGCAAGGTGATAGGCGTTTACGGCGAGGGTTTCGACAAGGTTAAAGTGAAATGAAACACCGCAGCGATGCGCGGCTCACCGTTGTGCCTATGGGAGGACTCGGCAACCGCATGCGAGTTATACGCTCGGCCTATTCTTTGGCTCAATCCACCCAATGCCGCATAGAGGTGGCTTTTGCCGCCAACAGCGAATGCCGCTGCAATTTTGGCGATGTGTTTGCGCCCATCGAGCCGCGGTTGCCCAATTTCACGGTGCGCACAGCAACATGGTTTGACCAGCCTCCGTCGAGATACAATCTGCATATCCCCCTTTTTTTGCGAAAGGCAGTTTACGCAAAGCAGTTTGCGTGCCCGCCCGATGCGCAAAGCGGCGAAATTGTGACTGCATTGCGTCGCAACGCAAAGGCTTACATTTCTACATGCTACGAGTTCTGCGAAAGCGACATCCCCATGTCGTTGTTGTTCAAGCCTTCGCGCCTCGTTGAAAGTGCAGTGGAGGCAGTAGTCAAACGTTTCGGGTGCCGCACTGTGGGCTTTCATGTGCGCACCACCGACAATGTGCAAGCTCTGAAATATAGCCCCTACACACTTTTTGCAGCAGCAGCGCGATGGGAACTGGAGAAAAATCCTCACACAATGCTGTTCCTGGCCACCGACAGCCCCGAAGTGAAAAACGAGTTTACGGACGAATTCGGCGAGCGTGTCATAACGTCGGATGATGAACTTTCGCGCTCCACACGCCACGGGATGCTTGCGGCGGCAACCGACCTGTTTGCGCTCTCGCACTGCGACAAAATCTACGGAAGCCACTACTCTTCGTTTTCCGAAATAGCAGCAGAACTCGGAGGCAAACAGGCTGAAATTCTCAGGCTTCCCGAATGCCCCCGGTAGCGTATGGCCCATATCGCAAATTTTTTGGTAAATTTGCAACGTTAAAACCAAACAAACAATCTACAAACAAATCATTCGATGAATTTCGTTGACGAAATTAAATGGCGCGGGATGCTACATCAGATGATGCCCGGCACCGACGAACTTTTCAACAAGGGCATGGTAACGGCTTATGTGGGTATCGACCCTACGGCCGACAGCCTTCATATCGGACACCTTTGCGGAATAATGATGCTCCGCCACCTGCAGAAAGCCGGCCACAAGCCGCTGGCACTCGTGGGGGGCGCAACGGGAATGATAGGCGACCCGTCGGGAAAGAGCCAGGAGCGCAACCTGCTCGACGAAGAAACGCTGGCCCACAACATAGCCGGCATCAAAGGGCAACTCTCGCATTTTCTCGACTTTGAAAGTGATGCCCCCAACCGTGCCGAACTCGTGAACAACTACGACTGGATGAAAAACTACGGCTTCCTCGACTTCATCCGCGATATCGGCAAACACATAACAGTGAACTATATGATGGCGAAAGACAGCGTGCAGAAGCGCCTTAACGGCGAAGCGCGCGATGGCCTTTCGTTCACGGAATTCTCATATCAACTGCTGCAGGGCTACGACTTCCTGTACCTTTACAAGAACAAGGGATGCAAACTGCAAATGGGCGGCAGCGACCAGTGGGGCAACATCACCACGGGTGCCGAACTCATACGCCGCACTCTCGGGCCCGAAGCCGATGCTTATGCCCTCACATGTCCGCTTATCAAGAAAAGCGACGGCCGCAAGTTCGGCAAAACCGAGCAGGGCAATATATGGCTCAGTCCCGAACGTACATCGCCCTACACCTTCTACCAGTTCTGGCTCAATGTGGCCGATGACGACGCCGAGAAATACATCAAGATATTCACGTCGCTGAGTAAGGACGAAATCGAAGCCGCTATTTCCCAGCACCGCGAAGACCCGGGCCAGCGTAGGCTGCAGAAACTGCTTGCCAAGGAAGTCACGGTAATGGTGCATTCGCAGGAGGCCTACGAAACGGCACTCGAGGCATCAAACATACTCTTCGGCAAGGCCACAAAGGAAAGTCTGCTCAAACTCGATGAGCGCACGCTGCTCGATGTATTTGGCGGCGTACCGCATTTCGAAGTGTCAAGGCAGCAGGTATTGGGAGCGCGCATGGTAGACCTTTTGGCCGAAACCACGCAATGCTTCCCCTCGAAGGGCGAGATGCGCAAACTTACCCAGGGCGGAGGCGTGATGATAAACAAGGAAAAACTAGCGCAGTTCGACCGCCCCGTGGTTGAAGAAGACATTATCGACGGGCGTTACATCATAGCGCAGCGCGGAAAGAAAAACTACTACCTTATAATAGTGAAGTAAGCCCTCAGGGCTGCTTTTCTATCAGCATAGCCGCCCCAGTGCCTCGTTGCAAGGCATTGGGGCGGTTTGCCGTTTCGGCGAAAAAAGCTAACTTTGCGAAAAGCAAAAACAACGATTACAGATGGCAAACGAAGCGCAGACTCCAATGATGCAGCAGTTCAAGAAATTCAAGTCGGAACATCCCGATGCATTGATTCTTTTCCGCTGCGGCGACTTCTACGAAACATATATGGACGATGCTGTTACTGCATCGTCGGTGCTTGGAATAACGCTCACCCACCGCAGTTCGAGAGGCGATATGAAAAGCATAGAAATGGCAGGATTTCCATATCACGCCCTCGATTCATACCTTCCGAAACTCATACGCGCGGGGCACCGCGTGGCAATATGCGACCAGCTTGAAGACCCCAAGCTCGCCAAAAAACTTGTGAAGCGCGGCATTACCGAACTGGTGACGCCTGGCGTGGCAATGAGCGACAATGTGCTTTCGGCCAAGGAAAACAATTTCCTGGCAGCCGTTTACTTCGGCAGCGCCGCCGTGGGGTTGTCGTTGCTCGACATCTCAACGGGCGAATTCCTCTGCGCCGAAGGGCCGTCAGACTATGTAGACAAACTGCTGTCGAACTTCTCGCCCAAGGAAGTGCTTGTGGAACGCGGCAAGCGCGAACGGTTTCTCAAGATTTTCGGGAAATACTACGTCTACGAACTCGATGACTGGGCTTTTGCCGAGCGCAGTGCGCGCGAAAAACTTCAGAAACACTTCGGAGTGCACACGCTCAAAGGCTTTGGCATAGACTATATGACTGGCGGCATTACCGCAGCGGGGGCTGTGCTTCACTATCTCGACATGACTCACCATACTTGCACGGGCCACATTACATCTATACGTCGCATCGACGGCGAGATGTACGTGAAGCTCGACAAGTTCACCGTGCGCAACCTCGAAATAGTGCATCCCATGAACGAAGGCGGCAGCACGCTGCTCGATGTCGTTGACCGCACTCTTACGCCTATGGGTGAAAGGCTGCTCAGACGGTGGCTGCTGTTTCCGTTGCGCGAAGTTAAACTGATAGAAAAGCGTCAGGATGTAGTGGAATACTTCTTCCGCAATCCGCCGTTTCGCGAAGTCATTGACGAAAACCTCAAGGGCATAGGCGATGTAGAGAGAATAGCGTCGAAGATAGCCTCCGAGCGCATCAGTCCGCGCGAAATGGTGCAGCTTCAGTGTGCACTCAATTGCATGGAGCCCATACGGAAATGCTGTCTCGAAGCTTCCGACCCGAATATCGTGAAGATGGGTGAGCAGATATGCACTTGCCAGGAGTTGCGCGAACGCATAGGGCAGGAACTTGTGGAGAATCCGCCTACTATGGTGTCGAAAGGGGGAGTGATAGCCGAAGGATACAATGCCGAACTTGACGAACTTCGCACTTTGGCCCATTCAAGCAAGGAAGTGCTGATGAAACTGCGCGACGATGAATGCGCGCGCACCGGCATACAATCGCTTAAAATAGGTTTCAACAATGTTTTCGGCTACTATCTTGAGGTAAGGAACACTTTTAAGGACAATGTGCCAGACAACTGGATACGCAAGCAGACTCTTGTAAGTGCCGAGCGCTATATCACGCCTGAACTCAAGGAACTCGAAGAAAAGATACTCGGCGCGCAAGACAGGATTCTTGCAATCGAGACACGCCTTTACAACGAACTGGTTACGTATGCGCTGGGATTTATAACCCACTTGCAGCTCGATGCAGCCATCATAGCCGACATCGACTGCTTGCATTCGTTTGCCGTTACGGCAAAAGAACACCGCTTTGTGCGCCCGAAAGTGGACGAGAGCGAGACTCTCGACATCAAGCAGGGCCGTCACCCCGTTATAGAAACCCAGATGGCACCCGGCGAAAGCTATGTGGCTAACGATGTGTACCTCGATACCGAAAAGCAGCAGATAATAATACTCACTGGTCCAAATATGGCCGGTAAATCGGCGCTTTTGCGCCAAACGGCCCTTATTGCGCTCATGGCCCAGACGGGAAGCTTTGTGCCTGCTGAAAGTGCGCGCGTGGGCGTCGTTGACAAGATTTTTACGCGTGTAGGCGCCAGCGACAATATCTCGGCCGGCGAATCGACGTTCATGCTTGAGATGAGCGAGGCGGCCAACATCCTCAACAATATGTCGCAGCGCAGCCTTGTGCTTTTCGATGAACTTGGCCGCGGTACATCCACCTACGACGGCATCAGTATAGCATGGGCCATTGTAGAGTATCTTCACGAAGGACCGAAAGGGCATCCGCGCACGCTTTTTGCCACGCACTATCACGAGCTGAACGAAATGGAGAAACATTTTCAGCGTATCAGGAATTTCAATATCACAGTGTGTGAAACTGGCGGGCGCATAGTGTTTCTGCGTAAACTTGAAGCGGGAGGCACGGCCCATTCCTTCGGTATTCATGTGGCCCGGCTGGCGGGGATGCCGCCTTCGATAATAAAACGCTCAGAGGTGATACTCCGCGAACTGGAGTCTACGTCGCCCGACGGCAAAGTGTCGAAGCCTACCGAAAACATTGCCGGCACGCGCGAAGGTACTCAATTGAGCTTCTTCCAGCTCGACGACCCTGTGCTGACGCAGATACGCGACGAGATACTTGGGCTCGATATCAACAACCTCACTCCCATGGAGGCTCTCAACAAGCTCAACAACATAAAACACATTCTGACGGGGAAATAACCAGCCCGCAAGTCTACGCTCTGGCCGAGTTCTGGCTTTCTTTTTCGTTGCGGCGCTCGATGTTTTCGGGTTCGTCTTCGTGGCGGCGTTTCCAGCGGTTGTGGGTCCACAACCAGTTGCGCGGGCTTTTCTTTATCATTGCTTCGAGCAGCTGCATATAACGGTCGGTGAGCGTATAGTCGGGATACGACTTGGGATCGTTGGTTACAAGTTCCAGCGAGCAGTGGTAGTATCCGCGCTTCACGCGCTTTACATTGGCGAAAAACACGCTTGCATTCATCTTTTTCGCTATTCTTTCGGTTCCGGTATAAACCGGTGTGTCCTGATTTAGGAAATCCACCCATTCGTGTATGTTCACCCACCGCGGCCCTTGGTCGGCAATAAATCCTATTACGGTTTTCTTGGCATCGTTGCGCATGCTCACAATTCGGCGAAGGGCATCGTTCTTGGCTATGTTTTCGGCTCCGAAGCGCCCGCGCAGCTGAAGCATCAGCCAGTCGAAGAATTCGCTTTTCACGGGATGGTAAAGCTGCCCGCACTGTATCTTGTCGAGGTGAAACCACATGGGCATGGTGGAAATCCATTCCCAGTTGCAGAAGTGGCCGAGGTAAATGAAGCAGAACTGGTGGTCTTCGAGCGATTTCTCTATATCGTCGTTGCCCGAGAAAGTCATTCGGCGTCGCATTTCTTCGGGAGATATCGATATCAGCTTGAACATCTCTACCATATTGTCGCAGAATGAGTGGTAGAATTCGCGCTCTATGGTGCGCAGCTGTGCTTTGCTTTTTTCGGGGAAGGAATTGCGCAGGTTTTTTCTCACCGTTTTGCGGCGGTAGCCCACTACGTAGTAAACCAGCACATACAGAAAGTCGCTTATCGCGTATACCGCCCAAAACGGCAACAGCGAAAGCGTATAGATTATGCCCCTCAGCAACTTGAAAATAAACAGTTTCATCTTTGTGTTGAAAGTTTACGGGCTTCGAGTGCCGTTTCAAGTTTTTCGGCCACGCGGTTCGGGTCTATGTGCGAAAGGCATGCATAGTCGCCGCGCCGGCATTTTCGGTTTCCGAAAACGGAGCAGGGGCGGCATTCCATATCGGTTTGGATATAGCTGTCGGGAGTCTGCTGCCAGGCTCCGAAGCCGGCAGAGGGATGCGTGGCTCCCCAAATGGAAAACACTTTTATGCCTGTTATCGAAGCCAAGTGCATATTGGCGGAGTCCATGGTTAGCATTATATCCATGCGGCTCATCACGCCGAGTTCGTCAATCATCCTTCCTTTTCCCACTACCGACACTACTGCCGGATAGCGTCGTTCCCACTCTTCGGCTATTCGCTGTTCACCGGCACCTCCGCCGAATATGAACACTTTGCGCCGCGGGTGTTTGCATAGCAGCGAAACCACATGCTCCATGAGTTTCACGGGATAGATTTTGCCTTCGTGCTGGGCAAAGGGCGCAATGCCTACCCATTCGTTTTCGTTTTTTGCGCCTATCACCGAAGCCAGTGTGCCTACATCGCCTTCGTCGTCGCCGAAGACAGAACGGAAATCAAGGTCGAAGCTATAGCCGAGCTTTTCGAAAACTTCGTGGTAGCGCTGTGTGGAATTCTTGAGCTGCCCAAGTTTCTTGTGCTTTTCGCGCGTCAGTTCGCGCTTTTCGCGCCGCCCTTTGTTGATTGTCGCTACCGGAATGCCCGCCATGCGGAAGCGCATTGCCAGGTATTTTGTGCGCAGCACATCGTGAAGGTCGGCCACGGCGTCAATGCCTTCGCGGCGCAGTTCGCCGTAAAGGCGCTCCAGTCCGCGCAGCCCGCTGTATTCCTGCAAGTCGATGCCGTAGAACCTTACGTTGCCCGGCATATTGCTGAAAAGGGCGCTCCATTTCTCGCGCGACACCACCACAACTTCATCGTTGGGAAAGCTTTCTGCAAACGAATGGATCACGGGAACGGTCATGGCCAAGTCGCCAAGTGCCGAGAACCTTAATGCCAATATTCGGGACATACGGATAGATTTTGCAGAAACTAGTGGGTTAATTACGATGTTGAAACAATGATGTTTTGCAAATGTACGTTTTTCTGCCGTTATTGACAAATATGCATACCGGTTTTAAGGCAAAGCGCCGCCTGCGGCCTCAACGTGTCGCTTTTTGGCGAAGATGCGCGGGCAATGCCGCTCATCGGGTAATCTTCATTGCTTCGGCCGTGTCGGCGGCTATTTGGGCGCGTAGCGTTTCAAGGCTGTCGAAACGTTTTTCGTCGCGCAGGCGCCTTGTGAAGGCTATGCTTATTTGCCGGCCGTAGAGATTGCCGCTGAAGCCGGGGATATGCACTTCCACGGAAATGTCGCTGCCGTTGTTGAGTGTAGGCCGGGTGCCTATGTTCACCACTGCAGTATGCGTGTCGTTGCCTATGCTGGCCTGAGCGGCATATACTCCGCCGGCGGGAATCATCTTTTCGGTGCGGCTTACGTCGATATTGGCCGTGGGGAAACCTATCTGCGTGCCCACATGGCGACCTTCAACCACTGTGCCCGACAGCGTGTAGCTGCGGCCCAGCATTGCAGCTGCCTGCCGCACGTTGCCTGTGCCCAGAGCCCGGCGAATGTTTGTGGAACTGACGTTTTCGCCCGACGGCGGCAGATATTTGGCCGCACGCACCACGCAGATGCCCAGTTTTTCGCCCGTTTCGCGGTAGTGCTCGAATGTGGTGTCGGTGTCGTGCCCTATGCTATGGTCGTAACCCACTATCAGAGCCTTTACGTTGAGGCGCTGCACGAGATATTCGAGCATGAATTCGCGTGCCGAAAGTATTGAAAGTTCTTTGGTGAAATCGAGCACGGCGCAGAGGTCTATGCCTTGGCTTTCGAGCAAGGCTATGCGCTCGCCGGTAGTGGAGAGAAGCGGCGGTGTGCTCTCGGGATGCAACACGGCCAGCGGGTGTTGTGCGAAGGTAACGGCCATTGTGGCGAGGTTGCGGGCGCGCGCTATTGCCTTGACGTTTTCCAGCAGGAAGCGGTGGCCGAAATGCACTCCGTCGAAAAAGCCTACGGCAGCGGCTGAGGCGATGGGCGGGCGCCGGTCGCCTTCGTGCAGTATGTTCATCGCTATTGTATGTTTTTGAAAAGTTCCATCCAGTCGCTTTCCTTTACGGAATGGAATGTCTTGAACCCTTCTTTGGCGGCAGCGTTGCAGTTTTCCTCGCAGTCGTCGATATACAGTGTTTCGCCGGGCTTTATTCCGGTTTCCTTCACCACGGTTTGGTACATGCGCTTGTCGGGCTTGGTGATGCCCAGTTTGTACGACAGGAAAATCTTTTCGAAATACCAGTCAACGGTGCGCCCGTGGTAGAGGAATAGATCGTTTGTGGCCAGTGCCCAATGCACGCGGTTGGTGTTGCTGAGCAAATATAGATGGAACTTGTCGGTGAGCCGTGACAGGCATTCAAGTCGCGGGCTTGGTATTCCCACAAGAAATTCGTTCCATGCGTTGGTGATTTTGCGGTCGGGGATGTCGGGGCGTCCGGCAATGCGCCGCAATGCGTCGCAGAATTCTTCAATGTCGAGTTCGCCGGTTTCAATGCCCGAGAAAACTCCGCTTTGTGCATATTGCCCCAGAGCGTCGCGCACATTGATGCCCAGGCGCTCGAATGCTTCAATGCAGCGTTCGCGGTCGAGGTCTACTATAACGCCTCCGAAATCGAAAACGATGTTTTTGATACCAGTTAAATCTGCCATTTCAATGTTGTTTTGTTACGTTGTTTTTTCCTTTCATATTTCTTGCCTTTGCCCGCCGGCGCATGGCCCTCACGGCTTCGGGTATGATGTAGGCGAGCGATGTGGCGCAGAATATCCTTACCCATATTCTGAAGTTAAGGTGCGTGGTGCGGAAAGCCGTTTCGCCAAATTCCACTATCAGGGCCTGTATGGTGAGTATCGAAACTATTGCCATAAGCATTCCGTAGCATTTGAAGAATTTGTGGAATGCGAAATTATAGCTGCCGAATGCCCGGATGTTGAACAGGTTCCAGAAGTTGAGGAATACGAATACGGTGAAGAATATTGTAAGCTTTTTCACCCGGAACGTTTCGTCGCCGGCGTGAAGCCCTATTTGCCATTCCGCAGCAGCCAGCATTGCGAGCAGTATTGCCGTGAAAGCCAATGCTGTGGCCGCGATGTTGCGCAGCATAGGCTTTGTCATTGCCCGGCTTGTGAGTTTCAGCGGCTTGCGTGCCATTACCCTTTCCGAGGGCGGCAGCGTTGTCAGCGCCAGGGTGGCGAATATGTCCATCACTAAGTTAAGCCACAGCATCTGCGTTACGGTGAGCGGTATTTCGGTGCCGATTATTACGCCGCCCAGCACCGTGAGCATTGCCGTGATGTTGACGGTGAGCATGAAGACTATAAACCGCTGAATGTCGTGGTAGATGGAGCGTCCCCACTTCACGGCCGTCACTACGGTTGAGAGCGAGTCTTCGGTAAGCTCGATGTCGGCTTTCTGCTTTGCTGCGGCGCTTGCGGCAGTAGTGGCGATGCCCACGTCGGCCGATTCGATTGCCGAGATGTCGCCGCCGCCGCTTCCGGCCTGCGCCACCACTTCGCCGAGGTTCTGCATGAGTTTCACCAGGCGTTGGCGGTCGTCGGCGCTGGCCTGGCTTAGAATTTTCAGCTTCGGTATGCGGTGAAGGGCCTCTTCGTCGCTGAGCATGGCGAACTGCCTGCCCGTAAGTGCGTTTTCCCTGTCGTCGGCATCGGTCCATATTCCCGCTTGCCGTGCAACTTCGAAGGCAGTTGCCGAGTCGTCGCCGGTTACGATTCTCACCTTTATTCCGGCGCGGCGGCAGAGCGCCACGGTTTCGGTAATGTCGGGCCGCACGGGGTCGCCCAATGCAGCCATTCCCATGTATTTCATGCCGCCTGCGGCAACGATGGAATTTATGTCGCAGTCGTCGGTTTCCAGGCGCTTGCGGGCGAAGACAATGGGGTGGAGCGCTTTGCGGCGGAAGCTCTCCAACAGTTCCCCGAAATCGTCGGGCTGGCCGGCGGCGATGTCGCACATGCCGCGCACCGCTTCGGGCGCCCCTTTTACAAAAAGGTATCTTCCGGCAGCGGTGTCGGCTATGGTGGCCATATAGCGCCGTTGGGGCGTGAACGGAATGCGGCCGGCTACGGTTGCCTCGCCTCGCAGCGCCCGGTAGTCCTCGCCTTCCTTTTCCATCCACTGCAGCAAAGCGCATTCCATGGCGTTGCCTATGCCGTGGTACTTGTTTTGCGGGTCGATGTGCGCCGTGGAGTTTACGGCAATGGCCGTGCAGAGGTCGTGCTTTGTGCCGTAGTGCTTTATGTCGGTAACGTGCAGTGTGTTTTGCGTTATGATGCCGGCCATATCGGTGCATATTGTAGTCACGGCGCCCATTGTTTCGCAGGCGTGCGTGTTTTTCACCACCGCTCCGCTTTTGTTCATGCGGCGTATGTTGAGTGCCAGCGCCAGCGCCACTATTGTGGGCAGTCCGTCGGGTATCGACATCACCACCAGCGCCACGCTCATCATGAAGTTGCGCAGCAGAATGTCGGGAACCTTTATCCAGTTTTCGCTGTCGTTGTAGTTTATGCCGTTGAGCTGTTTGGCTGTAAGTATAAGGAATGCGGCAAGGGCCACTATGAACGACAGCCGGCTTATAACCGCCGCAATGCGCCTTATCTGCCTGTTGAGCGGTGTGTCTTCGGGTGTGAATTCGTGGGCTTCCCGTGCCAGTTTTCCCGCTTCGGTCTGGTCGCCCACGGCCGTTACTTGCATCGTGGCATTTCCTTCCACAACAAAGGTGGAGCGGAGCACGCGGCTTTCGTCGCTGGGCGTGGCGCTTTTCTTCACGGCTATATTGCCCGAAAGTGCCGATTCGTCTACGGTCAGCGAGTATGCCTCGAGCAGAATTCCGTCGGCGGGAATCTCGTCGCCGGGCTCGAGCAGCACGATTTCGCCTACCACCACCTGCCGGCGCGCTATTTCGCACACGCTGCCGCGGCGCACCACCTTCACCGAGTTGTTGTTGCCCGTAGAGGCAATGCGTTCGAAGCGGCGCGTTGCCTTGTCTTCAAAGCGCAGGCTTATGGCCGTGGCGGCGAACACCGCGCAGAAAATGCCAATTGTCTCGGCATACTGGCCTTGAAAGAAGTCAACGACTATCGAAAGGCAAGCTGCGGCGAGCAGTATTTTTATAATGGGGTTTGAAAGGCGGGCAAAGTAGCGTTTTAGCCATGGTTTGCGCTGCGGTGGCGTGAGCACGTTGTCGCCGTGTGCGAAGCGGGCCGTTGTTATTTCGGCTTCACACAGTCCTTGGCTTATTTTCTTCCGGGTGCGGCTGTCGTGCATGGCGGATTATAAACGCAGTGTAGCTTTTGCACTGCAAAGTTACTAATAATTCGGGATGTAATGTGCCGGCCGGGCAACAGCGGAAAAACTCTGTGCGCACAGCCGAAAAATTGTATGCGCAAAGAAGAAAAATTATATGCGCTCAAAAAAAAATTGTGAGCGCACAGCGCAAAAACGCCATACGCATCAGTGTGAATCGAAAACGGGCAGGGCATACGGAAAAACCTTCAGAAAACCGGGGGAAAGTTTTGCGAAATTTTCCGTCGCTTGTGAAGAGGCGGAGAAGTCTGAAAGAAGTAAAATTTGCAACCCGAAAAAGGTCCGTACGAGCCAGTTTCGTTAAACTTTTACACAAATTTCACGCTGAAAAGTCATTTTTTGCTTTTTTTTTTTTAGTTTCTCCATCTTTTACTATATTGCACCCGAATTCTCCGTCTCTTCACAAGAGATGGAGGAAAGAAACTTAAAGTATAACTAAAAACAAACAACATGAAAAAAGTTTTTTATTTCGCGTTTGTCGCACTCTTTTCCATGGCTATCGTCAGCTGCGGCTCCAAGTCTTCGGGCTCTGCTGAACCTGCGGCATCTACCGAATCCGCTGAATCTTCAGCTCCGGCCGCTGGCAGTAGCGTTAATTTTGCTGATCCCAGCGAAGTTGCCATTGCAGGTTTCAAGGCTATGATGGAAGGCGGTGATTTTGCACAGTACGTTGAGCCTTCGGCAAAAGACAAGGATGCCCTCAACAAAATTGCTCAGGACAATGCCAAAGGCCTGAAGGAAAGCAACACCACCCTCAAGGATGTTAAAGTTGTCAAAGTTGACGAGAACGGCGACCAGGCAACCGTGGAAATAAGCATGACTATGGTTATGGGTGACATGGAGAATACCGACTCAAACCAAATGAAACTCACGAAAGTTGACGGTAAGTGGTATTTCACTGCCAGTGAATTTGAATAATTCAAAGTAAAACAAGTCTTCGTGTTGTCGGCATTTCGCGGGCGACGCGGAGACTTGCTTCATTGCAGCAGCCACTTGTTCCTATTCTTGTGACAATTGATTTCCAACGCATGGAGGCATCCCTTCCGTGCAAATACACCACTAAAAGTAAATAACATGAAAGAGACTTTTGATGAATCTCCCGCTCCCGCAGCTGGTAGCAGCATCAACTTTTCCGACCCTAGCGAAGTTGCCCTTGCCGGTTACAAAGCTATGATGGAAGGCGGCAATTTTGCACAGTATGTTGAGCCTTCGGCAAAAGACAAAGAAGCCCTCAACCAAATTGCCCAGGATAATGTTAGAACCATGAAGGAATTCAACACCTCCCTCAAGGACATTAAAGTTGTCAAAGTTGACGAGAACGGCGACCAGGCAACCGCTGAAATAAGCAGGACTATAGTTATGGGCGACATGGAGGACACCGACACAAACAAAATGAAACTCACGAAAGTTGACGGTAAGTGGTATTTCTCTGCCAGCGAATTCGAATAATTCAAAACATAAATTTTTAACGCATGGAGGCATCCCTCCGTGCACAAGTGTAACTCAAAACTCAAAACAAACAACATGAAAAAGATTTTTTATTTCGCATTTGTCGCACTCTTTTCTATGGCTATCGCCAGCTGCGGCTCAAAGTCTTCGGGCTCTGCTGATTCTTCCAGCTCTTCTGCTGCCGCTAGCGGTAACTCCGAATTTTCTGACCCCGGTAAGGTGGCAGAAAAAGGTTGGGAGGCTTACCTCAGAAATGGAGATTTTGTAAAGTATCTTGAGCCTTCCGCTTCTGAAGAAGCCAAAAAAGCCATCACCGAAACAGTCAAGAATCTTGGAGGGCCACTGGAAGAAAAATCGCCCCAAGAATTCAAGGCTGTCAGCGTTGACAAGCAGGACGGCATGGCAACCGTTAAACTGTGCATAATAACAACAATGTCCGATGGCACCACGCTGAACGACACAACCAATCTTACCCTCAAAGAAGTTGACGGAAATTGGTATTTCCGTGTTAGTGACTTTTACTACAACTAAGTATAGCACGTCTTCGCGTCGTCGGCATTTCGCGGGCGGCGCGGAGACTGGCTTTTCAGTATAAAATTAATGACAAACTTTCCGGCGGCGGCAAAACCTCGTCCGTGCAAAATGCAAATCTTAAAACCCCAAGCAATATGAAAACGAAGTTCACACTCGCCCTGTTCGCATTAATTTCAGTGTCACTTGCCGGCTGCGGTTCCAACAATGCGAAAAACGCTTCTGCCTCGAATGACGGAAATGCGGAGGCGGCAACGGCAGCAAAACCTGATGGCGACAACAGCCGGACAATCAACGGCCACAAGTTCGTTGACCTAGGCTTGCCCAGCGGCTTGCTTTGGGCGGAAACCAATATCGGGGCGGAAACCGCTACCGACAACGGCGACTATTTCGCTTGGGGAGAGACTGCGCCTAAGAAATCATACACCTGGGAATCGGGTAAATATTTCACGTCGGAGAAGAACATGACCAAATACAACAAGGCTGACGGGAAGACTGTTCTCGACGAGGAAGACGATGCAGCCCACATCAACTGGGGCGCTCCCTGCCGCATGCCTACCGAAGAAGAGTGCATGGAACTGAAAGACGGAGAGAACTGCACGTGGACGCTTGAAACCCGCAAGACAAAGTCTGGCTCCGAAATAAAAGGGTATTTGGTGAAAAGCCAGAAGAATGGCAGTTCCATCTTCCTCCCGTTCTCAAGCAGCTACTCCGGAGAAAATTTATTGAACCACAATGAAGAAGGCACGTATTATTCCAGCACGCTTTTCGTAGACTATGAAAATTGTGCCTTAGGCTTTGTGCTCAAGAGCGACGATGCATGGTGGTCAAGCATTACACGAAATTTTGGCTGCACCATTCGCCCTGTAGCTAAACCGTAATTGAGATTAACCAAAACTAAAACTAAAAATACACGATGAACATACGACGCCTATCCATCGCCCTATGCGGCATGCTTTTCGCCGCACTGCCGGCGAGTGCCCAGAAGGCCGACAACAGCCAAAGCATCAACGGCCACAAGTTCGTTGACCTCGGCTTGCCCAGCGGCTTGCTTTGGGCAGAAACCAATATCGGGGCAGAGGATGTTGCCGGCGAAGGCATACGCTTTGCCTGGGGCGAAACCAGTATGACCGAAAAAGAAGATTTTTTCGATATTAAGTACTACAAATATTATTCCGGTAATTCCTCCGGCGAGTTGTTTACGAAGTACAACAAGGCAGACAAGAAAACCACTCTCGACAAGGAAGACGATGCAGCCCATGTCAATTGGGGCGCTCCCTGTCGTATGCCCACACACAATGAAGTTAAAGAGCTTTCCAATCCCAAGAACTGCACCTGGACGTGGGTTTCTTTTGAAACTAAACGCGAGGCTAGTTTTAGCGGTTATAAAGTCACCAGCAAAAAGAACGGCAATTCCATTTTCATTCTCGCTTGCGGCTCTCCCTTCGATGGGTGCATCGAAGATTATGGATTGAAAGGGGAATACTGGACCGGCACAGTCTTTATTGATGAAGACGGAACTTATAACTATGCGCGTACTGTCAGCTTCGACAAAGAAGAGCATAAAAACAGTTCGTGCCCCGTACGTTTTAACGGCCTTCCCGTACGCCCCGTTGTCAGCCCCAGAGATTTGCCGCCCGCGAACAATAAATGAGATGCCCAATCACTAAAACCCGAATTATGAAAAGATTTATTCTTGCGCTGACAGCCTGCATATTGCTGTTCCCTCTGGCGGGGCAAGCCAAGGTATACAAGGTAGGCGATGTGCCTATGGTGCACCTTAAGGACAGCGCCAAGTATGTTTGCAATCCCGACAATATACTCTCCGCTGCTACCGTGGAGACAATCGACACGATGCTGCACAGTTTGGAACGCTCCACGGGCATCGAAGTGGTGGTAATGGCCCTCACCGACATCGACGGCGGCGACTGCTACCAGTTTGCGCTCGACTTGGGCGAGAAGTACGGCGTGGGAAAGAAGAAAACCGACAACGGACTCATCGTGCTGCTCTCTACCGAGCAACGTTGCATACAGATTGCCACGGGCTACGGGCTCGAAGGCATACTGCCCGATGCCATCTGCAAGCGGATACAGGAAAAACACATGAACCCCCATTTTGCCAAAGGCGAGTGGGACAAAGGCATGCTCGAAGGCATGAAGGCAATCCGCGAACGGCTCGATGGTTACAATGAAGAGGAAGCTGAATCGTTAGACATAGGTGGTGGCATCCTTGAGGCAATAGGCGGACTTGTCCTATACCTGGGACTGATAGGTGGCATCGCTTGGGCTATTCTGTGGTTCGCCTGCTTACGTCCCAAACGTTGCCCGAAATGCAAGGAACGCGCTCTCAAGCGGATTTCATCGGAACTTGTTTTCCGCAAAGGCGGCAAACAGCGCCACCACGTAGTCTACACTTGCAAGAAATGCGGCCACACCGAAGAGCGTGACGAAGACACCCATTACAGCACCAGCAGCAGCAGCTCGTCGGGCGGCTCCAGCAGGTCTTCCGGCGGCAGCTTCGGCGGCGGTCACTTCGGCGGCGGCGGTGCCGGTTCCAGATTTTGAATCATAACAACAATACAATAACAAACAATTAAAAAATTACAGACATGAAAAAAGCAGGAAAATGGATAATCGTAGCGGTAGTACTTGTGTTGCTCAGCTGCTGCCAGTACAATTCCATGGTAGAAAAAGACGAAGCCGTAGGCACGGCCTGGAGCAATGTGGAAAACCAGTACCAGCGCCGCACCGACCTTATCCCCAACCTCGTGAATGTAGTGAAGGGATATGCCAAGCACGAGCAGGGAACTCTGGAAGCAGTAATCTCGGCACGTTCCAAAGCCACGCAGATAACGGTGGACGCCGACAACCTGACGCCCGAAAAACTGCAGGAATACCAGAAGGCACAGGGCGAAATAGGCAGCGCGCTGGGCAAACTGCTCGCCATCACCGAGAACTATCCCGACCTGAAGGCCAACGAAAACTTCAAAGAACTGCAGTCGCAGCTGGAAGGCACGGAAAACCGCATTACAGTGGAACGCCGCAAGTTCAACGAGGTGGCGAAAGACTACAACACCTACATCCGGCGTTTCCCCAACAGCATTCTCTCCTCTATATTCGGCTTTAAGAAGCGCCCGTACTTCGAGGCGGAAGCAGGAGCGGACAAAGCGCCCAAGGTGGAATTCTAGGAATACCGCCGAAACTGCCGCATCTCGCGCTGCAGCTTCGAGTCGTGCGACGGGTTTGACGTTGCCCGCGGTCTGCGCCTTGTCCTCAGTGAATAACACGATAAAAACAAATAAGCACATGAAGAAAACAACGATAGCGTTAGTGGCCGCATGCTGCCTCACGGCGTGTGGCAATGGCCAGAAAGCAAACCAGCCGACCGCCGACAGCACGGCAGTCGCGACCGAGAAGCAGGCCAGTGAAGAAGTTTCGGAACCGGAAAGCGATGAGCCAATTTCCATTGACTTTGAAACCGGCGTAATGAAAGTCAATGGCGTGCGCTATGAATTTGCGCACGTCGAGGGCGGCACATTCACCATGGGAGCCACCGCGGATATGGATGAGGCGCAAGACAATGAGAAACCTGCCCATAAGGTGACGCTCACCCGCGATTACTATATAGGCAAGACCGAGGTAACCTGGGCCCTTTGGAAGGCCGTGATGGGCGAATATCCACACGACCATACCGCGGATGGCACGACGATTGGGCCTAGAGAACACCCGGACAACTTTCCGGTTGACAATGTGACGTGGAATCAATGCCAATCATTCATCGGTGAACTTAATGCAACCTTCGGTGAGTGCGCCGACTTCCGTCTGCCCACCGAAGCCGAATGGGAGTTTGCAGCCCGTGGCGGCAACAAGTCGAAGCATTATAAATATAGTGGAAGCAACACGCTCGACGAAGTGGCTTGGTATGAAGACAACAGCGGGCGCGCCAACCACGCTGTAGCCACCAAAAAGCCCAACGAACTTGGCATTTACGACATGAGCGGCAATGCGGATGAGTGGTGCAGCGATTTGTGGGGGAATTACAGCAGCAAACCGCAGACCGACCCGCGGGGGCCTGAAGGTGATGAAGATGGAGACTATGTGAAACGCGGAGGAAATAGTTATATCTCTGCTGAGTTCTGCATGGTTTCGTCACGTGACCGAGAATATTACAGTCTGGAAGGTGGAGGCTGCGGCTTTCGCATCGCCTTTATCAAATGGGAAGGACATTGATGGCATGATATAGCCGCTCCCTAGCGTACTTAACGACAGCAACAATAAATAGAGAATTATGAACATTGAAATACCACTGTTTGTATTCGCTATTCTTTTTGCCTGTACGTCCACTAACCCTAAAGGGAATGAGACTGCGGGCAAAGAGAATCCCACTATTGCCTGTTGCGATACGGCTTCTGCCCCTTCGTCGGAATGCGCGGATACTTGTAGGGCCAAGGATACCGTCACACTTGCTTTTGTGGGCGACATCATGCCCGGAACGACGTATCCCGTATCGCGTTTGCCGGAAGAAGACGGAGCCACTCTCTTCAACGACGTGAAAGACATTCTTTTGCGGGCCGATGTGGCAGCGGGA
Source organism: uncultured Prevotella sp. (assembly GCA_964507005.1). Taxonomy (GTDB): domain Bacteria; phylum Bacteroidota; class Bacteroidia; order Bacteroidales; family Bacteroidaceae; genus UBA6398. The sequence continues at coordinate 26,794 of CAZDOH010000020.1, forward strand.
AATATGGAAGGCGCATTGGCCGACTCCGGTTGCAGTACGAAGGGAAATGGGGAATACAGCTATGCATTCCGCATTCCCACCCGCTACGGACGTTGGCTGAAAGAGGCAGGACTCGACTTCATGAGTGTGGCAAACAACCACACTTTCGACTTTGGCATCGACGGCGTGGCTTCCATGGAAAAGACTTTGAGCGACAACGGAATTGCTTTCGCCGGCATTGACGGACGCACGGAAAGCACTGTCGTAGTCCGTGGTGGCATCCGGTTCGGCTTCTGCGCCTTCGGCCATAATTCCTACACAGTGCGCCACGCAGACCTCGACAATGCCAAGCGCATCATTCAGGAATTGCGAAACAAGGCCGACATAGTTGTAGTGTCGTTCCACGGAGGGGCAGAAGGCACGAAGCACAGCCATTTGCCCTTCGGCGAAGAACTTTTCCTTAACGAGAAAAGAGGAGACCTGCGCAACTTCGCCCATTTCTGCATCGACAATGGGGCAGATGTAGTCTATGGTCATGGTCCGCATGTAGTGCGGGCTGTGGAACTCCACAAAGGCCATTTCATTGCCTACAGTCTTGGGAACTTCTGCACGCCCTACGGCATCAACATAAAGGGCATATCGGGTTACGCTCCCGTACTTGAACTTTGGCTGGATACCGAAACCGGCACTTTCCTTAACGGCCGCATCCATTCCTTCGTTCAGCAATATGGCCGCGGACCGAGAGAAGACAAGAACAATCTCGCGGCAAAGGAAATGGCAATGCTTACGGTCTCCGATTTTCCGGAATCGCTAATCAGCATAGCTCCCGACGGAGAGATAAGCCGCCTGCCGCAAACTGCAAGCGCCATCCCAATGAACTCCGAACAACGTAACCCCTAAAAACATCAAACAATGAAGTACATAGCATCTCTCCTGCTCAGTTCCCTTCTATGCCTTCCTTGTATGGCGCAGAGCAAGGGCTCGCTTGTAAAGAAAGGCAAGTCGATTCTAAAGACGACAGTACAACAATTACAGACGAAAAAGACGCAACAAACAACAAAACAGAATCAGGCGACGACAGCATCAACTGTCCAAACCCAAAACAAAGAGGTGAAGAAGGTAAAGAGCGTTTCGGTTGCAGCAGCAAACGGGAATACCATAACAGTAAAAGGGGTATCGTTCGAAATGGTGAAAGTGGAGGCAGGCACGTTTACCATGGGCGGTACGCCCGAAATGCAAAACGATTATGCAGAAGAAAAACCTGTTCATAAAGTGACGATAACTAAGGATTTCTATATTGGGAAAACCGAAGTGACGCAAGCGTTGTGGACGGCAGTGATGGGCAGCAACCCATCGTGGTACGAAGGAAACGCGAACAGGCCCGTTGAAAGCGTCACGTGGAACGACTGCCAAACATTCA
>CAZDOH010000021.1:0-3757 GCA_964507005.1 uncultured Prevotella sp.
GGGCATTGTTTTGCAAATATCCGTCGATAGGGCTAACTTTGCGCCGGAATATTGTCGTTTTCATAAAATCATTGCAGCCAATGCCTACATTATTGTCGTTTTTCACCGTGTTTTTCCGCATCGGGCTTTTCACAATCGGCGGGGGCTATGCCATGCTGCCGCTGATTGAAGCCGAAGTGCTGGAAAAAAGGAAATGGATATCAAAAGACGATTTCCTCGACCTGCTTGCCGTGGCGCAGACCGTGCCCGGCGTGTTTGCAGTAAACATAAGCATAAACATAGGCTACCGCCTGCGCAAGCTTCCCGGAGCGCTGGCCTGTGCCTTGGGATGCGTGCTGCCGTCGTTCGCAATAATACTTCTCATCGCGCTGTTCTTCCACCGCTTTGAAGACAATGCCGCCATAGCCGCCATATTCAAGGGGATACGCCCGGCAGTGGTTGCCCTCATTGCCGCTCCGTGCGTGAGGCTTGCAAAAAGCGCCGGCATAACGCTCTCGAACGTGTGGCTTCCGCTTGGAGCCGTTGCTGCCATCTGGCTGTTCAAGATTTCGCCGGTTTACATAATTCTGCTTGTATGCGTAGGAGGATTCGCCTATGCGCGTTACATCAAACCGCAGGAATAAACGCTAAGGGTATATGGTTTTTCTGCTGCTTTTCTACACGTTTTTCAAAATAGGGCTCTTCGGTTTCGGCGGAGGATATGCCATGCTTTCGATGATACAAGGCGAAGTGGTAACGAAGTATCACTGGCTCACTACATCACAATTTACCGACATTGTGGCCATCAGCCAAATGACGCCCGGGCCGATAGGCATCAACACTGCCACATACGTGGGCTATTCGTCGGTGGTCAATGCCGGCTTCAGTCCCGCAGTGGGAATTCTCGGCAGCGCCCTTGCCACGTTTTCGGTTGTGCTGCCGTCGTTCATATTGATGTTCACCATTACCCGGCTGCTTATAAAATACCGCGAGTCCAACCTCGTTGACACGATGTTCTCGCTGCTGCGCCCTACGGTGGTGGGGCTTATCGCCGCAGCAGCCCTGATACTCATGACAAGGGAAAATTTCAGCGCCCCCGACATCAACCCGTGGCAGTTCTACATAAGCGTGTATCTGTTTGCCGCAGCATTCATAGGCACACAGTTTTTCAAAATCAATCCCATCCGAATGATTGTGCTGTGCGGGCTGGCCGGCCTGCTGCTTTTCGGTTAGCGCTGCCGGGCGAAGTCGAGCACGTAGATGTTTTTTCTGATGCTTGAAACCATCACTTTCCCCTTGTAGAGAAACACGCCTTCCGGCTCGTCGTCAAATCCCATGTCGTAGATATTGGTCGTGCCCACGGTCTTGCGTTTCTTCAAGTCAATGACACGCACGTTGACGGGAGCGTGTTTTTTGGTGGGAAACCCCTGGCCTATAACCAGCAGGTCGCCTTGCACGAAACCGCCCTGGGCATAGGTCATATTCCATTCCGTGTCGAAGCAGTCGGTGATGTCTTTGTCATCAAGGTATACGGTTTGCTGTATTTCCCCGTTGGCATTGCGCAAGGAAGGAAGCCGCAATCGGGTAATTCTACCCAGTTGGTCGTACTTGGAATTGGAATTGTTGTAGCGGCTGTAGGTTACAATGTCGTTCCTTTTCCGGTCTATGATGATATTGGGATGCCCCAGTCTGTTTTTTTCGCTCATACCTGGCATGTATATGGTCTGCACACGCTCGGCGGAGAACGAGTCGATTTCCTGTTCCGGTCCGAAATGGGGCACGATGCGCAGCACTACGACAAAGGCCCGAAGACTTTCCTTTACCTGGCGCTGGGTAACATACAAAAGCGGGAAAACGTCATTCCTGTCGAAGAATTCCGTGCCGAAACTGGTATTGTTGCAGTGGTACAGCACACTTCCCGTTCCTATATAGTTGCGTTCCTCGTAGGGCGAAAGCGAAAGGTGGAAAAGCGGTTTTGCCTTCTCCAAGTCGTACAGCGTTATTCCAGCCAGCTTGTCCTGGACCATAAAAAGGTATTTGCCATAGTTGGCCGCACTCTGGTGGACTATGCCGTTCCCGGCTACTTTCTTGAACGAGGTAACTTGGGTGATGCCTTTCAGCGAGTTCCTTTTCTCTTTGGGCGGGATGTATTTCCCCTGTACGGGAACTGCCATTGCCAAACCCAAAACAAGAAGCCCAAAAACAAGAAACAATTCGGCAAATGATATTTTTCGCATGGAAGTATAATTTTGCCGGGGCTGCAATTACAGCACCTCGGCCTTGACAATAACAACGTCTTTCACCGGACGGTCGTAGCGGTCGGTGCGCACCTTCTGCATGGCCTTTACCACATCCAGTCCTTCAACAACTTCGCCGAACACTGTGTATGAGCCGTCGAGATGAGGCGTGCCGCCGTTGGTTTCGTAGTCCGCCACTATCTCTTCCGGAATTTCGAACTCGCCGTCGGTGAATTGGTACATACGGTCGTTCATTTCCTCCATTGCGGCTGCGGTCTGCTGCTTTCCCCACACTATATAGAATTGCGAACCGCTTGAGCGCATTTCGGGATTCACACTGTCGCCTTCGCGTGCTGCAGCCAGTGCGCCGCGCTTGTGGTAGTGCAGCGGATAGAGTATTTCGGAAGGAAGCGTATAGTCGGGGCCTCCCTCGCCAAGACGTTCCTTGGGCTTGGCATTGCGCGAATCGGGGTCACCGGACTGGACCATGAAGTCGGAAATCACGCGGTGAAACAAAAGCCCGTCGTAATAGCCCTGCTTTACGAGTTTCACGAAATTGTCGCGATGAAGCGGCGTGTCGTTGTAAAGTTTCACCACAATGTCACCCATGTTTGTAGTAAGTCGCACACGCACCGTGGTGTCGGCAGGAAGCGATGCTGCGCACACCATTGCCAGCAACATTGAAATTATACAGGAAACTGCTCTTTTCATAAAATCCGGTTTCGCTACGCTACACCTAGGGCAGAATCTTAGTGCCGCTGTTTACGTCAAGCCCCTGAGCCGCAGTAATTATCACCTGCTTCACACCGGCTTCTACGGCTTGCAGGGCATTCTGTATCTTGGGTATCATGCCGCCGCTCACTACGCCATCTGCCACAAGCCTGTCAAAATCCGAAGCATGTATCTCGGGAATTACGCTCGAATCGTCATCAGGGTTCGACAACACACCGCGTTTCTCGAAGCAATACACAAGCGTTACATCATAAATGCGGGCCATGGCCTTTGCAGTTTCTCCGGCTATGGTGTCGGCATTGGTATTGAGAAGATGCTGCTTGCCGTCGAATGTCAGCGGTGCGAGCACCGGCGTTATGCCCTGCCCGATGAGCGAAGCAAGGCGTACGGAATCCACCCTGTCTACATCGCCCACAAAACCATAGTCAACGGGATTGGGCTTGCGGCGGTGCGAAACGATGACACCACAGTCAGCGCCGGTCATGCCCAAGGCGCAGATGCCGCGCGCATTGAGTCCTGCAACGATGTTTTTATTCACGAGCCCGCCATAGACCATAGTCACCACCTGCAGCATGTCGGCATCGGTTACCCTGCGGCCGTCAATCATATGGGTTTCATAACCCAGCGACGAAGCGACCTGAGTGGCAGTACGTCCGCCGCCATGCACAAGTATACGGTTGCCGTTTATATTTGCAAAGTTGTCGAGCAATGCGGCAAGAGCTTCGGGCTCTTCCACAATCTTTCCGCCGACTTTTATTACTGTAAGCTGTTCTGCCATATCACTAAGCGTTTTCTTTTTCATCATGAGC
>CAZDOH010000021.1:3857-27601 GCA_964507005.1 uncultured Prevotella sp.
TTCATCATGAGCCTTGTCCTTGAAACGCAAGCGGTCGTTTTCGCGGTAAAGCTCGTCGTCGTTGAGTTCGAGATAAGTGTAGCCGTAAAGGCCGCTGCGGTAGTTGGAAAGGAATTCGTTGCCTTCCGAAACTGAAATCTTGCCGTTGGCTTCGGCGCGCTTCACCCATGTTTCAAGGCGGCGCTGCAACCGTTTGGCATCGTACTGCACATAGTCGAGGACCTCAGCCACCGTTTCGCCTTCAATCACGCGGTCGATGCTATAGCTGTTGTCGCCTACAGTTATGTGCACTGCATTGGTGTCGCCGAAAAGATTGTGCATATTGCCGAGTATCTCCTGGTAGGCACCCACGAGGAACACGCCAAGATAGTATCGCTCGCCGCGGCGGATGGAATGAAGCGGGATAAAAGATGTTTGTTGCATGGAATTCACATACTGCGAAATCTTGCCGTCACTGTCGCAGGTGATGTCCTGAAGCGTGACATTGCGCGTAGGCTTCTCTTCTAGCCTTTGTATAGGCATCACTGGGAACAACTGGTCGATGCCCCATGAATCGGGAAGGCTTTGGAAGAGCGAAAAATTGCAGAAATACTTGTCGGCAAGCAGACGGTCGAGGCGGCGCAGTTCTTCGGGCACATGCTTCTGCGAATGCACCAGCGTATTTGCCTCACGGGTAATGCTCCAATAAAGACTTTCGATTTGCGCGCGTGTCTTGAGGTCGATAATGCCGTGGTCGAAAAGTTCGAGGGCTTCGTCGCGTATCTGCTCTGCATCGTGCCAGTCTTCGAGCATGGAGCGGGCAGAAAGGTTGTCCCATATTTCGGAAAGGTCCTGCACCAGTTGGTGGTCGTCTTTGGTGGCTTCGAAATCCTCCGACATCTGCGGTTGCGAGGCCACATCGGTGACTTCGAGCACAAGCACACTATGGTGCGCCGTGAGCGAGCGGCCGCTTTCGGTTATTATGTTCGGATGGGGTATTCCGTTTTTGTTTGCCACGTCGACAAACGTATACACGCAATCGTTGACATATTCCTGAATGGAATAGTTTACCGAACTTTCGCGGTTACTCGACCGTGTGCCGTCGTAATCGATTCCGAGACCGCCTCCGCAGTCGACAAACTCAACGTTGAAGCCCATGGCATGAAGCTGCACATAAAACTGCGAAGCCTCGCGCAGGGCAGACTGTATGCGCCGTATTTTGGTTATCTGGCTTCCGATATGAAAATGTATCAGTTTCAGACAGTCTTCCATTCCGAAACCCTTCAGTATTCGCACAGCCTCGAGCAATTCGCTCGAGTTAAGTCCGAACTTGCTTGCATCGCCTCCGCTTTCGGCCCATTTGCCGGTACCCGAAGCCGCGAGTTTTATGCGAATGCCTATCTGCGGGCGTATGCCCAGTTTCCGCGCGGTCTCGAAAATTCTCTCGAGTTCATCGAGTTTTTCGGCTACGAGGAACACTTTTTTCCCCATTTTTTGTGCCAGCAGCGCGAGTTCGATGTAGCTTTGGTCTTTATGCCCGTTGCATATTATCAGGCTGTCGGAGTCCATGTTTGTGGCCAACACGGCATGCAGTTCGGGTTTCGAGCCGGCCTCAAGTCCTATGTTGTAGCGTTTGCCGTGGCTGATTATTTCTTCCACCACGGGGCGCATCTGGTTTACTTTTATGGGATATACAATGAAATGGTCGCCATTGAAGTTGTATTCTTTCGCTGCCTTCTGGAAGCAGGTTGCCGTTTTTTCTATACGGTTGTCGAGGATATCGGGAAACCGCAGCAATACGGGAGCGGTGATGTTGCGTGAGTCGAGTTCGTCCATCAATTCCTTGAGGTCGATTTGCACTCCATCTTTTCGTGGCGTTACGTAAACGTGCCCTTTTTCGTTGATGTCAAAGTAGTTGACTCCCCATCCGTTTATATTGTAAAGTTCGGCGGAATCTTCAACGCGCCATTTTTTCATTTGTCAGCTATTTTTATTTTTTCGGTTATTTCTTCACATATTCTGTCGACATTCTCGCGTCTATATAGCGGCGATACTTCCTGTATCAACTGTGCCTTGCTGTAGTAAAGTTCGCGCGCCGCGAGTTGCGTTTCAACATAGTCGGCAAGCTCTTCGGGCGACTTGCCTTCGAGCAGCGGACGCTTGCCGCGGCTCAGCCTGAGGTGCTCGAGTATTGTAGACGGCGAAGCCTTGAGGTATACCGTAGTGGAAACGCCGTTCAGATAGTCGATATTGTCGAAGAAGCAGGGTGTCCCCCCTCCACAGGAAAGCACGATGTTCTCGAATTCAGCCACTTCGTGTAGCATGCGCCGTTCAAGGTCGCGGAAATGCTGCTCACCATAAGTGGCAAAGATTTCCGGGACTTTGGTGTGGTACCTTTCCTCTATATACCAGTCAAGATCGTAAAAATTGAAGCCGAACTGCCGTGCGAGCTCTTTTCCCACAGTGGTTTTCCCCACACACATGTAGCCTATCAGCGCAATGCTTTTCATAAGGCTTCCGTCATGCTTTTCCGGCAGGCGCCTTCTTGCGTGTGCGCGCGGTGCGCGGCTTTGCCGTCTCGGTGTTTACTATTTTCATGCACTCTTCGTAGGTAAGTGCAGCAGCATTTTCCTTCTGCTCTTTGGTGAGACGGTAGTTCTTCTTCTTGTAGCAGATATACGCACCGTAAGGGCCATTCATCACTTCAAGTTCGGCATCTTCCGGGAACTGCTTGAGATGGCGTTTCTCGTCGGCCTCGCGCTTGGCAAGTATTATTTCCTGTGCCTCTTCGAGTGTTGTCTTCAATGGGTCAGATCCTTTGGGCAAAGACGCGTATTTTCCGTCGTGCTTCACATACGGCCCGAAGCGCCCGGTACCTATCGACACTTCCTTGCCTTCGAATTCGCCAAGTATGCGCGGCAGTTTGAACAGTTCAAGCGCTTCGTCAACGGTAAGCGTTTCGTAGTCCTGGTTCTTGCGTATGGTGGCGAATATGGGCTTCTCGTCTTCACCCGCCTCACCTATCTGCACCATGGGGCCATAGCGGCCTATTTTCACAAACACCTTGCGCCCGCTTTTGGGATCGATGCCTATTTCGCGTTCGCCCACCTTGCGGCCATCAGACGAGTTTTTCGAATTCTCGACCTCAGGCTCGAAATTTGCATAGAAATCCTTGATTACTCCTTTCCACGGCTTCTTGCCTTCGGCCACTTCGTCGAATTGCTTTTCAACTTCGGCCGTGAAGTTATAATCCATTATGTCGGGAAAATCCTGCTTAAGGAAATCGGTAACCACAATTCCCACTGGCGTAGGAACGAGTTTCCCCTTGTCGGAACCAGTGTTTTCGGTAGCTTCGCTTTGGGTTATTTTCCCGTCGCTAAGCGTTATGACATCGTATTTGCGCGGGGTGGCTTCCTTGTCGGAGCGCGCCACGTAGCCACGCTGCTGGATGGTACTGATGATCGGCGCGTAGGTGGAAGGGCGGCCGATTCCCAGTTCCTCCATTTTGTGCACCAGCGACGCTTCATTATAGCGCGGGGGATGCTGGGTGAACCTCTGCGTGGCCGTAATCTCATGTGCCTGTGGCATGTCACCTTTACGAAGCGGCGGCAATAGACGGCCGTAACTTTCTGAGTCGGCCCCTTCGTGTGATTCATGGTAAACTTTCAAAAAACCATCGAACTTCACCACTTCACCTGATGCGGTGAACTTTTCGCTGCGCCCCAAAACAGTAATGTCGGCCACGGTTTTCTCGAGCACGGCATCGGCCATCTGACAAGCTATCGTGCGCTGCCATATCAACCGGTACAGTTTCTTCTGCTGCGGAGTGCCTTCGATTTCGTGGCTCTGCATCGATGTGGGACGAATGGCCTCATGGGCTTCCTGTGCCCCCTTGCTGTGGGTGACGTATTGGCGTGGCTTGGAATATTCCTTTCCTATACTCGACGTTATCTCTTCCTTGCAGGCATTGACACAAAACGACGAAAGATTTACCGAGTCGGTACGCATATATGTAATGAGACCCTCTTCGTAAAGTTGCTGTGCCACGCTCATGGTAAGCGACACAGGAAACCCGAATTTCCTTACGGCTTCCTGCTGGAGCGTGGAAGTGGTGAAAGGCGGAGCCGGAGTACGCTTCTGCGGTTTTACCGTCACGCTATCCACCGTATAGGATGCCTCACGGCAAGCTTCGCAAAAGGCAAATGCCTCTTCGCGAGTGGCGAAACGCTTGCCGAGTTCGGCAGGGAATTCGCTACCGTCCAAAACAAACACGGCAGTTACGCGATAGAACGGTTCACTCTCGAAAGCGTTGATTTCCCTTTCCCGTTCAACTATCAGACGCACGGCAACGCTCTGCACCCTTCCGGCTGAAAGCGACGGGCGTACCCTGTGCCACAGCACGGGCGACAACTCGAAACCTACGATGCGGTCGAGCACACGGCGTGCCTGCTGGGCATCGACCAAATTAATGTCGACCGAACGGGGATTCTCAAGAGCCTTGAGTATTGCCGTCTTAGTGATTTCATGAAAAACAATGCGGTGCTTGTCGTCTGCCGGAAGTTTCAGCACTTCAGACAGATGCCATGAAATAGCTTCTCCTTCGCGGTCTTCATCGCTTGCAAGCCATACTGTGCCGGCACTTTTGGCAGCCTTGCGCAATTCGCTGACCACATGGGCCTTGTCTTTGGGTATTTCGTATTGTGGCTCGAACGTATCGGGGTCTATTCCGTTGTTCTTCTTCTTCAAGTCGCGTATATGGCCGAACGACGGCATCACCTTGTAGTCATCGCCAAGATATCTCTGTATGGTCTTGGCTTTTGCCGGTGATTCGACGATTACGAGATTTTTCTGCATTATCCTTCTGTCTGTTTGGTTGTTTGGGTTGCAAAAGTAGAGAAAATTATTTTAAGGCAGACAAAAGCCGCGTTTATAATTTATTAAATAACTCTTTACGACTTGACGCCCGACGGAAAAACTGCATGCGCATTGCAGAAAAATTGTATGCGTATAACGCGAAAATTGTATGCGCACAGGGCAAACATTCTATACGTATAGCGCAAATGAAGCCGGCTTTTCCGCTTTTAGAATATACACTGCGAAACAGGCGATGCACCGCCACGCAAAAAAAAACGTTCGTTTTTTTGCGTGCATCGGGCATCTCCAACCAAAAGGAAAAACTATATTTGTATCCGCAACTCAATCTATACAACAAGACAACAATGAAAAAGGAAATTATAAGCAACAACGCCCCCGCGGCTATTGGTCCGTACAGCCAGGCTATAGAAGCGGACGGCATGGTGTTCGTGTCGGGGCAGCTGCCAGTCGACCCCATTAACGGAAAATTCGTGGAAGGCGGCATCGGAGCGCTTACGCGCCGAGCGCTCGACAACATCAGTGCCATTTTGTATGAGGCCGGATTGACTATGCGCGATGTTGTGAAAACTACGGTGTTCCTCACCGATATGCACGACTTCGACGAAATGAACGAGACCTACGCGTCATACTTCGGCGATGTGGCTCCCGCACGCTCGGCCGTAGAAGTGAAAAAACTGCCGAAAGGCTCGAAAATAGAAATCGAAGCAATAGCCGTAAAATGAAACGTATAGGAGTATTCTGCTCTTCGCGCCTTGACGTGCGCAAAGAATACATCGATGCAGCCCGGGCGCTTGGCGAGGAAATAGGGCGCCGGGGCGCAGAAATGGTATATGGAGGTTCGCAGTGCGGACTGATGAAAGTGACAGCCGATGCCGTGCACTCTGCAGGCGGGCGCACCGTAGGGGTTGTGCCGCAGGCAATAATCGACAAAGGATGGGCCGCTGACGACGATGTCACCTTCTACACCGCCAACCTCGACGACCGCAAGGCCACAATGCAGCGCGAAGCAGACGTGTTCGTGGCCCTGCCCGGAGGAATAGGCACACTCGACGAGATATTCACCATGGTAGCTACAAACACTTTCGGATATCACAGTAAAAAAGTCATATTATATAATGTATGCGGTTTCTGGGAGCCTGTAATCAACGCCCTGAAAGCATACGATGCCGAAAAGATGCTCGACAGCCAGTGGCAAAGCCGTCTCTGCACGGCTTCCACACCCGAAGAACTGTACAAGATAATCTTCTGAAAAGCCCCATATTATGCAAAATTTACAGGTTGGGAAGAAAAAATCAGTCCCAGCCTGTAACTTTTTGTCCCCCCAACCGTCTTATATGTAAAGAACGATGAAAAATATCAGTTTCCGCGACGACGTGTTGCCTTTGAAGGATAAACTCTTCAGGCTTGCGCTTCGCGTGACGCTCAACAGGGCAGAGGCCGAAGATATCGTTCAAGATGTACTGATGCGTATATGGGACAAACGCGAAGAGTTGCGCGAGGTGAAATCGCTCGAAGCCTACAGCCTCACGGTGTGCAGAAACCTCTCAATCGACCGCTCGCAGCGCCGGGAGAACTTCAACACCGACCTCGACAGCGCCCCACCGACCGAAGACAACGCCCCGCAGCCCGACCAAATGATGATGCGCGACGAACGGCTCGACAACATAAAAAGACTGTTCGACCGCCTGCCGCAGCCGCAGCGCGAAGCAATGCAGTTGCGTGACATCGAAGGAAAGCCCTACAAGGAAATAGCCTCCATTACGGGGCAGACCGAAGAACAGGTAAAAGTCAACATCTTCAGGGCACGGCAATACATCAAAAAACAAATAGAGAAAATAGAGAACTATGGACTATAGCTATATTGACAAACTGCTTGAGCGCTACTGGCAGTGCGCTACATCGCTCGAAGAGGAGGAAATGCTCAAGGCTTTCTTCCGTCAGAGCGACATACCGCAACGTTTCGAGCCTTACCGCAGTCTGTTCAACTACAAAGACACGGCCCAAGGCGAGCGCCTGGGAGCAGATTTCGACGAGAAAATGCTGTGCCGCGTCGGACAACGCGAAGTCAAGGCACGCCGCATACCGCTCTCACTGCGAATGAAACCCCTGCTGAAAGCGGCGGCGGCAGTAGCCATAACACTCACTCTGGGAAATGCCGCGCAGCATTCGTTCGGCGATGACTCCGAAGCCGCGCCCGACTACAACTACTCCACCTACAAGGAAAGCTACGAAGACCCCCAGGTGGCCTACGACAAAGTTTCGTCGGCACTGCGCGACATGTCAGAAGGACTGCGCCAACAGTTGCGCACCGATACTGCAACACGCGTTGACAACACCAAAAGCGTTCAATGAAAAAACTGCTGGTATGCTTGCTGTGCGCACTGTCTGCTGCATGCACTTGGGCGCAGACGCGCAACACACAGGATTTCGCTGCACACTTCATGCGCGACAACTCCGGCAACGACGAAGTGAAATGCGTCACCGTCGGTCCCAAGATGATCAGTTCGCTACTGTCGGAAAACTACGGCAGCAACGAAAACATGAAGGAATGGATGAAAGGCGTGAAAAGCCTGAGAATTGTCACCAGCGAAAGCAACGCGGCAAAACTGCGTAGCGAAGCCATAGAACTGCTCAAAGCAAATTCCACCCGGTACTCGGAATACCGCGACAAGAACAATACCGATTACGGCGACTGCCTGTGGGTTAGAAACGTAAAAGGGAAAACAGTGGAGCTCGTGTATGTGGCACCACTTTCCGAAAAAGGGTTCATGGTGATGAACTTCACTGGGAAAATCAACGACGCGTTTATACGCAACATCGTAAGTCCCGGTGAAAGCTGAGAAATCAGTTCCCGCAACGAAAATGCAACTATTCAACTCTGTTTATATTTAGTAACTCAATCGATTGCCCCGTTGGGAAACGCGGCAATCCTTAAAACCAAAAGAAAACTGACGGAAACAGTTTCAATTCTCTCAAAAACAATCAGTGGTTAAACCGCGATATAAGGGGACTTCTCTTGAGGTCCCCTTTTTCGTATCACAACACTCCCCCGGGGCTTCCCCCTGCGAGTGTAATGCAGCCGCCGGCCGTTTAGCTATTTGCCTTGCCTTTTCGGCTTGGCCGATGTCATTTCCTCTATTTCGCACAACAGCATATTCTCCTGCGCAGGTGTTGCAGTGAGAAACCTGTGGCGTCCGTTTGCCGATGGCGAGAAGACACTGAATCCCCTTTCGTCAATGCTTATGGTACCGTTTTGACTTAAAGTGAACATTTCGGGATGCACGAGATATATCACAGACATCACGTCAAACTGGCACTGCCTATAATCGGGGTCGGGATTAAGCCCTACAGTAGCGGTAAGCAACGGGTTGGCATCGCACCACGACAGCCGCGCACGCATTGTCTTAACGGCATATTTCACCCGCTCTCCTATTTCAAACGGGTTCTGCACAATTTCACCCGGCCACTCGGCCATAAGTTTGCGCATTGAGGCAACATCGCAGTTCACATTGTATTCGCAAAAAGGATTGTCACGATAGCATCCCATCATTGCAGACAACACCTTAACCTTTTTGGCAACAAGTTCGCGCCCGTTAAGCGGCGAATATTTGTCGGGCTTCGAGTCGAGCAGCAGTGCGAGATTCGTGGCGAAACCCACCGAAATCACCGCCACACTACTGTCGGGTTGTGCGGAAAGCGTGCGACGGTAAAACTCCACCGCGTCTTCGTAGCGGCCTTTATGCGTGGGGCGGAAAGCAATCCGGCCTTTTGCGTTGCGCTTCAGCACAACCGAATCGGCATAATGGTTACCGTCGTTGGGGCGCGACACTGGCTTCGGACTTCGGGCCACGGGCACCTTGCGGTAGCCGTACCAGTTCAACGAACCGTCAACGGCCTCGCATATATTCTTCCCTTCCTTATGGGTACTCACACCAAGAAGCCGGAACTTTCCCGCGTCGCAATACTTGCATATCACATCGAGCGCAAGCGCATCGTCGGCATCGTTGCCGTAGTCAGTCTCGAATATAACGCTCAATGGCTGGGCATCCGCAACCTGGAAACCCGCCAAAGCAAAAAGAACTGCATAAAGAATTTTTCGCATAACAAACACTTTATACGGCAAATATACTCATTTGAGATGAAACACAGCGTTTCGCGCTGGAGGAAAACGACGTAGCAAACAGGGGCGGCATTACAAAAACTTGGGGCTTTTTGGCCAAATTGCCATTAATTTATAATTTTGCACGAATATGGAGTCTTATGAGGCTCCGCTTCATTGCCAACTGACAATTATCAAGCAACAAATCAAATATCTAAACCAATGCGCTACAAGTCAATCAACAACCTCTTCGGTTGGATAGCGTTTGCCGTTGCGGCATTTGTGTACTGCTCGACCATAGAGCCGAGCGCAAGTTACTGGGACTGCCCCGAGTTCATTTCTTCGGCCTACAAACTGGAAGTGGGTCACCCGCCCGGAGCACCGGTGTTCATGATAACCGCCAACCTATTCTCTCAATTCGCCAAGGACGCGAGCCACGTAGCCATGATGGTCAACATCATGTCGGCCCTGCTGAGCGCGGCGTGCATACTGTTCCTATTCTGGACCATCACCCACCTGTCTCTCAAGCTCATAGTGAAAGACGGCGAAACTCCCACGCTTGCGCAGACCATTGAGATAATGGGCGCAGGCCTTGTAGGCGCCTTGGCATACACGTTCAGCGACACGTTCTGGTTCAGCGCCGTCGAAGGCGAGGTTTACGCCTATTCATCGATGTGCACGGCCCTGGTGTTCTGGCTAATACTCAAATGGGAGAACCGCGCCGACAATGCGCACAGCGACCGCTGGCTCGTACTTATTGCCTATCTCATGGGACTCAGCATCGGAGTGCACCTGCTCAACCTTCTCTGCATCCCCGCCATAGTGCTCGTATATGTCTACAAGCACAAGCCCAACATCGGCGCCAAGGGTTCGCTGGCAGCACTTGCCGTGTCGTTTGTGGTAGTTGCCGCAGTGCTCTACGGAGTGGTGCCGGGTATTACCAAAGTGGGCGGATGGTTTGAACTCTTCTTCGTAAACACTCTGGGATTCAAATTCCAGACTGGCATGATAGTATACCTGGTGGTGCTCGTGGGTTGCGTCATTTGGGCCATCTACGAGAGCCAACGCGACAAAAACCGCAAAGCAATGGCCATTTCGGCCGTGCTTTCGATAGCTCTGCTTGGTATTCCTTTCTACGGTGACGGATTCGGAAGCGTAGTGTTCGGAATAATCGTGCTTGCAGCGATATTCTTCTTGTTGAAGCGCAAAACGGGAAAAGGCAAGTTCCTCGTTTCGGCAAGAGTCATAAACTCCACGCTGCTGTGCTTCCTCATGCTTATGATCGGCTACTCGTCGTATGCCCTGATTGTAATACGCTCAACCGCCAACCCGCCAATGGACCAGAACTCGCCTGAAGACATCTTCACGCTTGGCAGTTACCTCAACCGCGAACAGTATGGCTCGCGCCCGCTATTCTACGGACAAGCATATACCTCGCAACCGCAGTACGTGCCAACGTCGGGCGGCATGCTTTCATGGAAATGCAAGGAAGGCAAAGCCATCTACAACAAAAAGGAAAAGGAAAACAAAGACGAGAAAGACTCATACGTTGTAGTAGGACACAACAACGAATATCTTTATGCTCAAAACATGCTCTTCCCGCGCATGTACTCCAACGAGCGCGACCACGTTGCAGCCTACGAGAACTGGATGGGCGGTGTGGAAGGACGGCAGGTGCCCTACGACGACCCCACCGGAAGAGTAACTTCAGTAAAGATGCCCACGCAGTTCGAAAACTTGAAGTTCTTCCTTTCCTACCAGATGAATTTCATGTACTGGCGCTACTTCATGTGGAATTTCGCAGGACGCCAGAACGACATTCAGGGCTTCGGCGAGAAGGACCACGGCAACTGGATTACAGGTTTCAGTTTCCTCGACAATGCCCGTCTGGGCGACCAAAGCCTTCTTCCCGATTCGCTCAAAAACAACAAGGGGCACAACGTATTCTACTGCCTGCCTCTCATACTCGGCCTCATCGGCTTGTTCTTCCAGGCCTACAAAGGGCCCAAGGGAATACGCCAGTTCTGGGTTGTGTTCTTCCTATTCTTCATGACCGGCATAGCAATTGTGCTCTACCTCAACCAAACGCCCAACCAGCCGCGTGAGCGCGACTACGCATACGCAGGCTCGTTCTATGCCTTCGCCATTTGGATAGGAATGGGCGTGCTCGGCATCGTCGAAGGGCTTAAAAAACTCAAACTCAGCAACACCGTTGCAGCCGCCATTGCTTCGCTGGCATGTCTGCTGGTTCCCATACAAATGGCTTCGCAGACATGGGACGACCACGACCGTTCGGGCCGCTACCTTTGCCGTGATTTCGGCGGCAACTACCTGCGCACCCTACCCGATGAAGGCAACCCGATAATCTTCTGCAACGGCGACAACGACACCTTCCCCCAATGGTACAACCAGGAAGTGGAAGGCGAACGCCTCGATGCCCGCGTATGCAACTTCTCGTATCTGCAAACCGACTGGTATATCGACCAGATGAAACGCCCCGCCTACAAGTCGCCTCCCTGCCCCATAAGCTGGAACCGACTGCAGTATGTTTCCAATGGCGAGCACGAAATGGTGCGTGTAGACCCATCGCAGAAGGAAGCCCTGGCAGAGCTCAACAGGCAGAATCCCGATGTCAACATGTTCGAGCTTTCGTACATCATGAAGAACTTTGTGCTCAACAGCGACCCTGAGTTGCGCTTCATTCCTACCGACAGCATTGTGCTTACGGTCGATAAGGACGCAGTGCGCAAGTCGGGAATGTGGATACAGGGGGCCGACTCCACAAACAGCGATGTGCCCGACCAGATGGTGATTTCGCTCAAGGGACGCTCATCGGTATTCAAGAGCGAACTGATGCTTTACGAGATGCTGGCGCAGACAAACTTCAAGCGCCCGATGTATATAGCCATTTCGGTCGGCGCCGACAACTACGGCAAACTCGGCGACTACTTTGTAAAGGAAGGTATGGCCAACCGCATCACTCCCTACAACACCGCCAAGAACGGCAATACGCTCGACCCCGAGAAGTGCTACAACAACCTCATGTTCCGTTACCGCTACGGAGGGCTTAAAGACCGCGAACTGTATATCGACGAAAATGCCATGCGCATGTGCTGGAGCCACCGCGTGCTGTTTGCCCAGACTGCCCTCAAGCTCATCGAACGCCAGGAAATCGACAAGGCAAAGGCCCTTATAGCCAAGTGCGAGAAGGAAATTCCCGAGATGAACGTGCCCTACGACTGGCGCAGCGGTGCAGTTGAACTGGCACGTGCCATGATGCTCACCGGCAACAAGAAGCGCGGCGAATACATACTCGACAAGGTGGCGAAAGAAAGCGAGCAGTACATGACCTGGTTCCTGTCTCTCTCGGCTGGCGAACTGGCAAGCTACCGCCGCGATTACAGCGTAAACTTCGAAGTGCTGAAAAACGTGACTATCACCTACCGCACCATCAAGTCGCCCAAAGAGAAGCAAATGGAAAATTCGTTGATGCACTACTACGACCTGTGGCAGTCAAAGACCGGCACCCCGCTCTATCAGGGGATGTCGGAGGAAGGCGAAGAAGCCTGAACGCGCCGCAGCGTAACGCAGCCAACCTAAGCACGCATAAATGCTTATCGAGCAGCCTGCCACTTTCCTGCGATGGATTTACCCACACGCCCTGTGGCGGATAAATCCCCACGAAAGAGCAATATACCTCACGTTTGACGACGGGCCCATACCCGTCGTCACTCCGTGGGTGCTCGATGTGCTCAAGCACTACGACATTCATGCCACGTTCTTCATGGTCGGCGAAAACGCCTACAAGCATCCGCGCGAGCTGGCAATGGTAAGAGATGCCGGACACCGCATCGGCAACCATACCTACAACCACATCGGCGGACTGCGCCACGGTTTCCGCTCCTACATGCGCAATGTTGAGAAAGCCAACATACTGCTGCAGACCGACTTGTTCCGGCCTCCGCACGGATGGATGAAATGGGACCAGTACCAGGTGGTGAAGCAAAAGTACAAGATAGTGATGTGGGACCTCGTGACGCGCGACTACAGCATACGCCTCAACGGACGTGACGTGTTGCTCAATGTGCGCAAATATGCCCGTAACGGTTCTATCATCACTTTCCACGACTCGCTGAAAAGTGAAGACAAGATAATCTACGCGCTGCCCAAAGCCATAGAATGGTTGCAGTCGCAAGGATTCACATTCAAGACAATACCTTAAGCATTCACGCAGAAAGGCAAAAGCCAAGGCATCTTGTTTAATCGATTAAACGGGATGCCTTTCTTTTTCCCCTGCAAAGCAAGCTTTCCTGCCTTCCAGGCGAACAGGCATTACCATGTGCATGCACACCTGTAAAGGCAAGGATTTTTAACCGCACACAAAGCATTCGGCTGCAAAAAAAGGCATATCTTTGTATGATGGATAACATGACTCCTCTTATATGAAGATAATACATACGGCCGATTGGCATATCGGCAACACTTTCCACGGATACGACCGCAGCGATGAGCACCGCAACTTCCTCGATTTCCTTCTCACCACAATAAGTTCACAGGAAGCCGATGCCCTCATTGTGGCGGGCGATGTATTCGACAATCCCAATCCCTCGGCCGAGGCACAAAAGATCTACTACGATTTTCTCAACCGCGCCACAACCGCGAACCCGGGACTGCAGATTGTAGTCATTGCCGGCAATCACGACAGTGCTGCCCGTCTTGAGGCTTCTTCGTCAATACTCCAGCGGCAAAAAATATACGTACGCGGCAGTGTGCCTACCGACGACAAGGGCGGGAAAAACACCGAAAGTCTGATTATACCTCTCTGCTCACGCAACGATGCCGACGACACGGTGATATGCCTTGCCGTGCCGTTCCTTCGCATGGCCGACCTTCCCCAAGCCGACACTTTCAGCAAAAGCATGGGCAAGTTTTTCCGCGACCTCACAAGCGATGCCCGCAAGCTTTACGGCAAGAAATCGCGTCTTTTGCTAGCCGCACACTTCTATGCCACGGGCAGCGAAATAGCCGAAGAAGAGCACAGCGAGCGCGTGATAGTAGGCGGCGAAGAAAACGTCGACGCCTCAAAATTCTGCGACGAATTCAGCTACGCGGCACTCGGCCATATACATAAGGCGCAGCATGTGGCGCACCTCGACCATGCACGCTATTCCGGGTCACCGTTGCCGATGTCGTTCAGCGAACGCGGCTATCACCACGGCGTGAATGTAGTTGACTTTGCCGCCGATGGCACAGTTACGCTCAATGTTGTGGAATACGAACCCTTGCGGAAACTGCTGTCAATACCGCGCACTGGCACCGCAACGGTGCAGCAGGCGGTAGAAGCCGTATGTTCGCTTCCCAAAGCCGACAAGAAAGACCCGGGCACCGACTGGCCGTACGTGGAAGTGCGGCTCGGCACTACCAACGACACCACCGCCAACCATCAGATAAAGGAAAGCTTTGCAGGACGTGCGGCGCACTTCTGCACAATACGCAACAATGCCGACAAACAGACGGCATCGACAAGTCTTGACCAACAAACCGAAAAGGAACTCAGCCGGCTCAACCCGCTTGCGTTGGCAAAGAAAGTCTATGAAAACAACTACAACGGCTCAGCAATGCCGCAGGAACTTGTCGACAAGTTCAACACGGCATGCAAGATAGCCAGCGAAAGCGAAGAAGAACAGTAAAAAGCCGCCTTCAACCATGTACATACGCAAAATCACAATCAACAATATCACATCGCTCAAAGGCGAACACATCATCGACTTCACGCACGAACCTCTGCGCTCGGCCGACCTCTTTGCCATCACCGGCGATACCGGTGCAGGAAAATCAACGATACTCGACTGCATCTGCCTTGCGCTCTACAACCGCGCACCGCGCTTCGCGCTGCGCGAGCGCTCCACCACACCGGCTCCCGCCGGCAGCAAGCAACTGCAAAGCTACGACACGCGCAATGTGCTGCGCCGCGGCGAAAACGAAGGCTCGTGCTCGGTGGAGTTTCTCACCGGCGAAGGCATATTCACCGCCACCTGGAGCGTGAGGGTGAAGCGCACCGGGACATTCGACTCCGTAACCCGCACGCTGGTACAGAACGAACCCAAACGCAAGACTTTCGACCCACGTGAAGTGCAGGAAAACATACAGCGGCTCATCGGGCTCGATTACGAACAGTTCACCCGCACCGTGATACTTGCCCAAAACAGTTTTGCCAACTTCCTCAAGGCACGCCGCGACGACAAGTCGAAACTGCTTGAAAAAATCACCGGCACTGAAATCTACAACCGCATTTCCACTGTTATCTACAACCAGACGCAGACTGCACAAAAGGATTTCGAGCTGAAAAACTCCGAATACGGTCACTACCGTGAAGAAACCCTCGACGAAGCCTCGAAGGCAGAAAACGAAAACCGCAAGAATCTTCTCGAATCGCAAGTCGGCCTCTTTGCCAAGCAAGTGGAATACCTCAAGAAGCAACTCGACTGGTACGACACCTACGAGCAACTCGAAGCGCGCACTGCAGCCGCCGTTGAAGCCTACAATGCCGCAAACCGCGCCAACGTAAGCATGACGCAACAGCGCGAGAAACTGCAGCGCTACGACGATGTGGCCGAAATACGCGACAAGGTGATGTCGGTGAAAAACGATGAAGCCAAAATTGCAGCCTGCCGCAAGAACATCGAATCGCTTTCACAGACCGAGAGCGAAAAAGCGCGCGAAAAAAGCACGGCGTCATCGCTGCTCGAAGCGGCAAAACTCGAATTTTCGAAATGCGAAAGCTCGCTGCGCCAACAAGAGCCGCTGTTCAGCAAGGCACACGAAATTCTGCGCGATATAGAGATAAACGAAAACACCCGCAAGGAGAAAAGCGCCGACCTGCAGCAGAAGCAGAAAGAAACGCTGGAATTTGAGCGCAAAATCGGGAATTGCAGAAACAGTCTGAAACTCCTGCAACAACAGTCCGAAAACTGCAACAACACTCTCCAGTCGCTGCTGCCCCACCAGGCGATGCTCGACCAGTACGGCTCGGTAACCGAAAGGGTGCGTTCCTACGGAAGCCTGCTCACCGAAGCCGAGACGATGAAAAAACGCCAGCAGAACCTCAATTCCGAACTCGAGAAAATCAAGCGGCTGCTCGACAGCGTCGACAACGAAATCGGTGCGCTGATCCAGAAGAAGGAAACCTTCGAGAAAAACCGCGCCCAACTGCAGAACAGCATACTTGGCGTTGAAAGCAGCACACTGCAGAAAGCCTACAGCAACGCCTTCGCGTTGCGCACCAACCTGCAGGGGGCACGGCGCCTTTGGGATGCGCTTGCCAGCGAATACGAGGAATACGACGAAACGGAAAGCCAGCTGTCGAGCATAGGCATCACAATACAGAACCGCGTCACGCAGCTTCACGACCTCGAACTGGAAGCTACCAAGTGCAAGCAGACTTTCGACCTTCTGGAGAAATACTTCAACATGGGCCAGGCCGACAACGTAAAGGAAATGCGCAAGAACCTTCACGAAGGCGAGCCGTGCCCGGTGTGCGGCGCAACCCACCACCCCTACCACAGCGAAACTGAAAAGCGCCTCGATGAAGTGGTGAGCAATGCCGAGCGCGAGCGCAACGAAGCCCACGAGAAATACAACGCGGCCGAAGACAAGTTCAACACTCTGAAATCGCAGCAGAGCACCGACAAGGAGAAACAGCGCAGCCTGCGCGAAAAGCTCGAAAGCGTGAACCAGCGCATACAAAACGACCGCAAGGAATGGGAGCAGTATGCCACGCTCAACAAGACTTTCGAAGACAGCTCGGCGAACGTAAACGCCGGAGCGCGACGCATAATGATAGTGCAGCTGCTCGAAAATGCCGAAAAGACAGTAGAGGAGAGTCTGAAAAAACTCAACGACTACAACAAGTGTCACTCCGACATCGAAGCCTGCACCCTGGAAATCGAAAACCTCAACGGCAAGATATCCGAACTGCAGAAGAAGCGTTCCGACATGCTCATGTCGAAAGGCGTGAACGAGGGCAACCTGGCCACCATAGCCGAAAGCATACGCAGCAACTCCGACAACGCCCACGAAATATACCTCGACCTCGAGAAACTGCTCACCGTGGCCGACTGGCGCGAGCTGATAGTCTCAAACCAGAAGCTGCTGCGCGACAGAATCACTGAATTCCACAACAAATGGAACGAATGCAATGCCGAAATGCGCAAAATCGAAGAGGAAAAGGCAAAAGTCGAAACCGAAATACGCGCCCTAGAAACCGACATGCAGAAAAACAGCGCGGCAATACAGGACATCGGCACCCGCATCGAGCAAATCGACAACCTCATATCGTCGAGCCGCAACGACCTCTACCGCATGTTCGGCGACGACGACCCGCTGAAAAGCGAAAAGCAACTCACGGCGCAACTCGAAACCACGCGCGACATCGTGGCAAAACGCCTTGAGGAACTCCACGGAATTGAGACATCGCTCGGCGAAGCCGCAGCCAAATGCCGCCAGGCCGAAGAGGAGCGCCGTCGTCTGGAGGAAGGAAAGCTGAAAGTTTCCACAGAAATCGACACGTGGATATCAGCCTTCAACCAAAGCCACTCGTCGGTGCAGTTCAACGAACTGGTGGGAATATTCAGCTCCCCCTGCGACTGGAACAGGCTCCGGGCAGAACTCAAAAAAGCCGACGACGACTTCACCCTGGCCGACGACCGCATGAAAGCCGCCCAGCAAGAGCTCAACAACTGGCTGTCGCGCGCCGAGCATCCCGACCGCTCGGCCGAAACGCGCGAGACGATTTCCATGAACATACAGAACACCTGCGCAAAGCAAAACGAAACGGCAACCGAACTCGAGCAGGTGAAAAACCTCCTCTCGCTCCACGAGCGTGCCGTGGGCAAGATGAAAGCCATGAAACCGGCCCTCGACGAACTCGAAAAAAATGCCGGCGAATGGGGAAGGCTCAACGACCTCATCGGTTCGGCCAACGGCATGGCCTTCAGCCGCGTGGCGCAGAACTACACGCTGAAACTGCTCGTAGAGCATGCCAACGCACAGCTGTCGCTCTTCTCGCCACGTTACCGCCTGCGCAAAACCGAAGACACCCTCGACCTCGAAATCATCGATCAGTATATGGGCGACGAACTGCGCCCGGTGTCGAGCCTCTCGGGCGGCGAAACGTTCGTGGTGAGCCTCGCGCTGGCACTGGGCCTGGCTTCGCTTTCCAACAACAGCATTTCCATCGGGAGCCTGTTTATCGACGAAGGCTTCGGCAATCTCGACACCGAAAGCCTCGACATCGTGATACACGCCCTCGGCAACCTCAACGCGCAAGGCCGCAAAGTGGGAATCATCAGCCACACCGAACAGATACGCGAGAACATATTCCCGCAAATACAGGTAGTGCGCAAGAAATCCTCCGACAGCCAAAGCACCATACAGACAGCATCATTCTAAAACCCGGCAACAAAAATGAAGAAACTCGTATTCGCCACCAACAACGCCCACAAGCTCGAAGAAATGCGCGACATACTGGGCACCACGTTCGAAATACTCAGCCTGGCCGACATAGGCTGCCATGCCGACATTCCCGAGACCGCCGACACGCTCGAAGGCAACGCCCTGATCAAGGCACGCTATGTCTACGACCACTACCGCCTCGACTGCTTTGCCGACGACACGGGGCTCGAAGTCGATGCCCTGGGCGGGCTTCCCGGAGTGCACACCGCGCGCTATGCCTACCCCGACCGCCACGACCCCGAAGCCAATATGGTGAAGCTTCTTGAGGCGCTGAAAGAAAAAAACAACCGCAACGCAAGATTCCGCACAGTTATTGCGTTAATAGAGAAAGGCGAAGAACACCTTTTCGAAGGTGCCGTTGAGGGAACCATAGCCCACGGCAAGAGCGGAGACGCCGGTTTCGGATACGACCCCGTGTTCGTTCCCGAGGGGCAGGGCAAAACCTTTGCCGAGCTGGGCGAAGAGGTGAAGAACTCCATGAGCCACCGTGCCAGGGCGGCAAAAAAACTCGCCGGCTATCTGGCCGCGCGCCCATAGACGCCCGCGGGCGCAGCCTGCATCATTAACATAAAAACCATTTCAGAATGCACAAGAAAACATTCCTGCTCATTGTAATGCTGCTTGCGGCATTTGCCGCACGTTCCGAAAACCGATGGACATTCTACGGCGCATACCACAACTCGCTTGTGAACATCCCCACAGGCAATGCCGTATATTCGCTTTGCGACGGTTCGCTTTTCTCTTTCTCGCCTTCCGACAACGAAGTGCGCACCTACGACAAAACCACGGGCTTCAGCGACGCCGACATCAGCTACATGGCCTACTGCAGCAGCCTGAAATGCCTTGTGCTGGTTTACTCCAATTCTAACATCGACATCTTCTACCCCGAAAGCGGAAGCATTGCCAACCTGCCGCAGCTTATGAACAGCTCGCTCAGCGACAAGACGGTAAACGACCTCACCGTGTCGGGCACTAACGCCTACATCTCCACCGGCAGCGGGCTTTCGGTTGTCGACATCAAGCGCCTGGAGTTCTCGAATACATACACTCTCGGCGGAGAGGTAAACAGCGCCGTCGTGCTCGACGGCGACATCTACGCCGCCCTGTCGTCGGGCATAGTGAAAGGCGACGTTTCGAAAAACCTGCTCGACTTTTCCAACTGGGAGAAGTTCAGCAGCGGCACGTTCCAGACGATACGCGCTTTTGCCGGCAAGCTCTACGGCTATTCACGCAAAGTCTATGCCATTAACTCCGATGGCAGCTACACCACCGTCATTGCCGACAACATGAAGTTCTTCTGCGCCGACAATTCCGACTACCTGTTCTTCGGCAACACGGCCGGGGTTTATTCGCTGTCGGCCGAAGGCACAACGGCGCGCATCTACAAGAGCAATTCGTTCAAATACCTGTCGTATGCCGACGGCACCTACTGGGCGAGCCTCGGCTTCGACGGCACCCAGAAATTCAGCGCCAGTGCCGACGGCATGCTCCAGCCCTCGGGCAGCGCCGTCACGCTCAACAGCCCCATACGCAACTACTGCGCATTCATGAACATGAGCCCTTCGAACAGGCTTCTGGTGGCCGGCGGTTCGCTCAACTACAACGGGCAGAACTACGACGGCACCCTTTACAGCTACAGCAACGGCAAGTTCACCAATTTCGAAGACACAGTTTCAAACCACACCGGATTTCTCTACCGCAACCTCACGGGCGTGGCCGAAGACCCCAACGACCCCGAGCACGTGTTTGCCACATCGGCCGAAACGGGGCTCTACGAATTCCGCAACGGCAAGTACGTCAACCACTACGACTACCGCAACAGTCTGCTGCAGTCGGTTCTGCCCGGCGACACCTACGCTTATTTCTATGTGCGCACGGGCGGCCTGCAGTTCGACCCCTCGGGCAACCTGTGGATGCTCAACGACGAAGTCGACACCGTGGTGAAAATACTCACTCCCGAAGGCAAGTGGCACGCAATATACTTGGATGCCCTGTCGAAATACCCCACCTTCGACCACATGATATTCGACAATGCCGGGCGTGCGTGGTTTACCCACCGCCGCACCACCAACGGCGGCCACAATGCCGGCGTGGCGTGCCTTGACGTAAACGGCACACTGGGCGACACCTCCGACGACACGTTCACCTTCCGCTACCGCTTCACCAACGAAGACGGCACTACCTACACGCCCAACACCGTCGACGCCATAGCCAAGGACAACGACGGCCGCATTTGGATAGGCACCGTGGAAGGCCCGTTCCTAGTCGAGAACCCCGACAATTTCGCCAACACCGACTTCACCTTCGAGCAGGTGAAGGTTCCCCGCAACGACGGCACCGACAATGCCGACTATCTGCTCACCGGCGTTCCCATTACCGCCATTGCCGTCGACGCGGCCAACCGCAAATGGTTCGGCACCAAAGGCGCGGGAGTGTTTCTCGTGAGCGCCGACAACATCGAGACTATCTACAACTTCACTTCCTCGAACTCGCCGCTGGTTAGCGACAACATCCTGTCGCTCGCCGTAAACAACGAAACGGGCGAAGTGATGATAGGCACCGACAAGGGGCTTATGGGCTACAGCGAAGGCAAGATCAATCCGGGCAACACCGTCAAGGATTCCGACCTCAAGATATACCCCAACCCCGTGCGGCCCGACTACTACGGCGACGTAACCATCGAGGGCCTGCCCATGAATGCCGAAATCAAGATTACCACCACCGGCGGGCAGCTTGTGCGCACCGCCAAGGCTGCCAACGGCTTCTACAAATGGGACGTTAAGGACAGCAACGGTGCCGGCGTAGGTTCGGGCGTGTATTATGTGCTTGTAGTGACTTCCGACGGCAAGCACGGCGCGCGCGGCCGTATCGTGGTAGTGAGATGAGCGGCCCGGCAGCCGGCGGCGGCACATTCAATGCCGTTACGCTCATACGCTGGTTCTTCGCCCTCTCGCTGGTATGCTTCCACGCGTGCATCGTAGCCGGGCATCCGTTTTTCTTTCCTGTCAAGGGGCATGCCATAGTGAGCGTGTTCTTCGTGCTTAGCGGCATGCTCACCTACGAAGGCTACATGCGGCGCCCCGGCGTGCGGGCTTTCTACATGCGCCGCCTTCGCCGCCTTTACCCTGCCTACGCGGCGGTTGTCGTGGTGTGCGCCGTGGCCCTTTCGCTGCTTTCAGCCCACACGCTGCGCGGATATTTCGCATCATGCGGCTTCTGGAAATACCTCGCCGCCAACCTCAGTTTCCTCAATTTCCTTTCGCCCGAACTGCCGGGAGTGTTTGCCGCGCAGAAAATCCACGCCGTTAACTCGTCGCTGTGGACCATGAAGGTAGAAGTGATGTTCTACGCCGTGCTGCCGGCAATAGTGTGGCTCGCGCGCCGTTTCCGCCCCGCGGCAGTCATTGCCGCGCTCTACGTGCTCTCGGTGGCATACAGCCTGTATTTCCTGTCGCGCTACGCGGGCACCGGAATAGAGCGCTACGCCGTGCTGCAGCGGCAGCTGCCGGGCGAGATGATGTATTTCGCCGGCGGAATGGCTGCCGTGCATCTGCGGGCGTGGATACTGAAACGCCGCCGGGCAGTGCTGGCGGTATGCATGGCGGCATGGGTGGCCTGCTCGCTGCGCACCGAACTGCGCCCTATTGAGCCGCTCATGATTGCCGGCGCGCTCACTGCCGTTGCCTACGGCAGCCGGCGGCTTTCGGCGCTGTCGGTGCGCGTGCCCAACCTCACCTACGGCCTGTTTCTCGTACACTTTCCGCTGCTGCAGGCCCTGACGGCCCTCGGCCTTCACAATGCCCTCGGCTTCCCCGCATTCTTCGCCGTTTCGCTCGGCGCAACAGTAGCCGCAGCCGCAGTGCTCCACCGCGTGTTTTAGGGCGGGCCGAACGATTGTGAAGCATTGGCAGCCCTTTGCCGTAAATGTTTCTGCAAAAGCAATGCCAAAGCAGTAAATTCAGCAAAAAGCGCAATACATTTTCGGCATAAAGCGCCTAACTTTGCATCAACAAAAAGGAAGAAGTAAAACCATTAAAAAGTCAGACACATCATGGCTAAAATTCATCAGAAGCTCACCGAGCTGATAGGCAACACGCCTCTCGTGCGCATCAACGTGCTCACCGACACCCCCGACACCAAGGCCGAGGTTATCGCCAAACTCGAGTATTTCAATCCCGGCGGCAGCGTGAAAGACCGCATTGCCCTCGCAATGATAGAAGACGCCGAAAAGAGCGGGCGCCTCAAGCCGGGCGCCACCATCATCGAGCCCACCAGCGGCAACACCGGAGTGGGACTGGCGTGGGTGGCTGCCGTGAAAGGCTACAGGGTAATACTCACCATGCCCGAAACCATGAGCGAGGAGCGCAAGAGCCTGCTCCGCGCCCGCGGCGCACAGCTGGTGCTCACCCCCGGCGCTGCGGGTATGCAGGGCGCCGTAGACAAAGCCAACGAGATACAGGCTGCCACGCCCGGCTCAATCATACTGCAGCAGTTCAACAATCCCGCCAACCGCGCGGCTCACGAGCGCACCACGGCCGAGGAGATATGGCGCGACACCGACGGACAGGTTGACATCGTGGTGGGCGGCGTGGGCACCGGCGGCACCATCAGCGGCATCGCTGCCGGACTGAAGAGGCACAACCCCGCCATCGAGGCATACGCCGTGGAGCCCTACACGTCGCAGGTGCTCGCGGGCAGCAAACCCGGGCCCCACAAGATACAGGGCATAGGCGCCAACTTCGTGCCGGGCAACTTCGTGCGCGAAGTCATCAACGGCATAATCCCCGTAAAGGATGACGACGCCATACGCACCGGGCGCGAACTGGCACTGAAGGAAGGCCTGCTGGTGGGCATCTCGTCGGGAGCGGCGGCATGGGCTGCGCTCCAACTGGCCCGCAAGCCCGAAAACGCCGGCAAGCGCATAGTGGCCCTACTGCCCGACACCGGCGAGCGCTACCTCTCGACTGTGCTCTACGCCTTCGAGAAATATCCGCTCTAACCCCCCGAAGCGATACCCGAAACGTCTGAGAAAGCAAGCTGCTGCATGGTGTTGCAGAAGCTTGCTTTCTGCGTGTATGGCCATACGGCGGGAGATGCCGCGGCAATAGCTAGTTTGCCAAGCCGCCGGTGTTCGCCCTCTCCGAGGACGAAAGTTTGTTATGCGTCTGCTGTCCTAGGGTTCCCTGCGGTCACCCTAGGTTATGTTTATTGGCCCTCTTCGAGGACCTCATAGCCGCAGGAATGGACCTAACGCTCTAGTTTGCAGCTCGCACTCCAT
>CAZDOH010000022.1:0-1989 GCA_964507005.1 uncultured Prevotella sp.
AAGCAGATTGAAGTAACCATTGGCGAGATAACTCGCGGGTATGTGAACAACGAAGAACTTGGCGTGCGCGGCTACGGCGGGCAACTCGACATTCGCCCACCCTATCAGCGCGAATTCATCTACAACGACAAGGAGCAGCAGGCAGTTATCAACAGCGTGATGCACGGCTATCCGCTCAACGTAATGTACTGGGTGCGACGCAGCGACGATGCCGAGTGTCCCTACGAAGTTATGGACGGGCAGCAGCGCACCCTCTCGGTATGCGAATACGTGGCAGGGAAATTCAGCTTCGAGTTCAAGAACTTCTTCAACCAGCCCGCCGACATCCAAAAACGCATACTCTCCTACCCGCTCACGGTGTACGTGTGCGAGGGCGACGCTTCGGAAAAACTGGAATGGTTCAAGACAATAAACATCGCGGGAAAGCAGCTTACCGAACAGGAAATAAACAATGCCGTCTACGCAGGGCCTTTTGTGAGCGATGCCAAGCGACATTTTTCTAAAATCAACTGCGGCGCCTACCGGCTGGGGAAGGATTTGATTACCGGCAACGTCTCCCGTCAGGATTTTCTGAAAAAAGCGCTGGAATGGATGGCAGAGCACGAAACGCGCATGGGGCACGCACAGACTGCCGTGGGATATATGGCGCAACACCAGCACGACCCGAATGCAAACAACCTGTGGACGTATTTTCAGAACGTGCTGAACTGGGCAATAACCAACTTCGACCTAAAACACTTTAAGAAAATCATGAATGGGCTTGACTGGGCTCTTCTCTACGACCGCTTCAGTTCGGAAACACTCGACGCTGAAAAGCTGGGCAAGCAGATTTCTGAGCTCATGATGGACGGTGACATTAAAAATACCAAAGGAATTATCCCGTACGTGCTCACGGGCAACGAGCGCTATCTCGACCTGCGCACATTCGACGATAAGACGAAACTTGCCGCGTGGGAAAGGCAGCACCACAAATGCGCCATCTGCGGCAATGAACTTGATTTTGAATTTATGGAAGGCGACCATATCATTCCCTGGCGCAAGGGCGGGAGAACGGTGGAAGAGAACTGCCAGATGCTATGCCGCGAGTGCAACCGCCGTAAGGGCGGCAAATGAAAAGCCGCGCGGAGCGGGCATAAAAAACGCCGGGAAGCAAGAGAGCGTTTCAACTCTTTCGCTTCCCGGCGCTAGTGTTTGCGCATTGCCGGCCGTTTAGCTGGCATTGCTGAAAGTCAGCGTGCCGCCGCTGGCACTTGCCACAATGGGCTTTGCAGTATTGACTTCTCCGGCTATGAGTTTCCGGCTCAGCGAGTTAAGCAGCATGCGCTGCAATGCCCTCTTCACAGGGCGCGCGCCAAATTCCGGGTCGAAGCCTTCGCCTGCCACAAGTTCCACTGCGCTGTCGTCTACCTGCAACTGCACGTCCTGCGCAGCGAGCAGGCGGCGTATGCCGTCGATTTGCAGCCGCACTATCTGCTTTATTTCCTCCTTGTCGAGCGGGCGGAACATTATTATCTCGTCAATGCGGTTCAGAAACTCGGGGCGGATGGTTTTCTTGAGCATTTCGAGCACATGGTTGCGCGTTTCGTTGACGGTCTGCTCGTATGCGCTGCCGCTGCGCGCCGCCAGCGATTCAAACTGACTCTGAATGTACTGGCTTCCGAGGTTCGATGTCATTATTATAATGGTGTTCTTGAAGTTCACCACGCGTCCCTTGTTGTCGGTGAGGCGTCCGTCGTCGAGCACCTGCAGCAGAATGTTGAACACATCGGGATGTGCCTTTTCTATTTCGTCGAAAAGCACCACGCTGTAGGGTTTGCGCCTCACGGCCTCGGTGAGCTGTCCGCCCTCGTCGTATCCCACGTATCCCGGAGGCGCTCCCACGAGCCGCGACACGCTGAACTTTTCCTGATACTCGCTCATGTCGATACGCGTCATCATGTTCTCGTCGTTGAACAGGTATTCGGCGAGCGCCTTGGCCAGTTCGGTTTT
>CAZDOH010000022.1:2089-26855 GCA_964507005.1 uncultured Prevotella sp.
CTGCCGCTTTGGCGGCGCACAAGGTCGTCGTGCAGACGCTTGTTCTCGTCGTCGAGCCCCTTGATTTTGCCGTAGCGTATCTCGGCCACTTTGCCGTAGTCGCCGTCGCGCTCAGCCTTTTCGGCTTCGAACTTCAGCTGCTCTATCATCGACTTGTTGCGCTGTATCTTTGCGATTACCTCTTTTTCGGCATCCCATTTCGAGCGGAACTCGTCAACCTTTTCCTTGATTTCGGCTATTTCGCGGTTCAGCTGCTCGAGCTTTGCGTCGTCGTGCTCGCGCTTTATGGCTTCGCGCTCTATTTCCAGCTGTTTCTGCCGGCGCGTGAGTTCGTCAAGTTCTTCGGGCATGGAGTCGCGTTCGATACGCAGTTTTGCGGCGGCTTCATCCATAAGGTCGATTGCCTTATCGGGCAAAAAGCGGTCGGAGATGTAGCGGTCGGAAAGTTTAACGGCCGCAATTACTGCATCGTCTTGAATGCGCACATGATGGTGGTTTTCGTACTTTTCCTTTATTCCTCGCAAAATGGAAATGGAGTCGTCGATATCGGGCTCGTCAACCATTACGGTCTGGAAACGCCGTTCGAGAGCCTTGTCTTTCTCGAAATATTTCTGGTATTCGTCGAGCGTGGTGGCACCGATGCTTCTCAGTTCGCCGCGCGCAAGTGCCGGTTTCAGAATGTTGGCTGCGTCCATTGCGCCTTCGCTCTTTCCGGCTCCTACAAGCGTGTGGATTTCGTCGATGAAAAGTATAATCTTGCCTTCGGCACCAATCACTTCGTTCACCACCGATTTCAGTCGTTCCTCAAACTCGCCCTTGTATTTGGCGCCTGCCACGAGCGCGCCCATGTCGAGCGAATACACTTCCTTGTCTTTAAGGTTCTCGGGCACATCGCCGCGCATGATGCGCTGGGCCAAGCCTTCGACTATTGCCGTCTTGCCGGTTCCCGGTTCGCCTATAAGTATAGGGTTGTTTTTCGTGCGGCGCGACAGTATCTGCAACACGCGCCGTATCTCGTCGTCGCGCCCGATGACGGGATCGAGTTTGCCCTGGCGTGCCGCTTCAACTAGGTTGCGTGCGTATTTCGAAAGCGACTGGTAGGTGTCTTCGCTCGACTGCGAATTGGCTTTCCGCCCGCCGCGCAGGCTCTTCACGGCTTCGGCCAAGTTCTTTGAGTTCACTCCGGCATCCTTGAGTATCTGTGCCGCAGTGCCGCCCACTTCGGCTATTGCGCAGAGCACGGTTTCGAGCCCTACGAATCCATCGCCGCCGGCTGCCGCAAGGTCTTCGGCCTTGAGCAGCACCGTGTTGGTTTCGCTGCTGAGGTACGGCTCGCCGCCGGTAACGCGCGGCAGATGCGATATCTCGGCATCAACGCTTCGCACCACGGCATCGGGATTGATTCCGAGCTTGTTGAAAATGTAAGCGGTTACATTCTCTCCCGACTTCATCACTCCCGACAGCAGATGCACCGGTTCAATGGCCTGCTGGCCATTGCGCCGCGCAGTGTCGACTGCGTTCTGAATTGCCTCCTGGGCTTTGATTGTGAATTTTTCGAGGTTCATAATATTGATGTTTTGGTTGTTATGCTATTTACGATTGTATTCATTCATCAATATCCAAATACCATGCCGCCCGCCTGCTACTGACAATTTTGTCACTCTGCGCCCCACACGCCGGCAAATTTTGCCATAACAATAAAAAATGGCAAATTTGCAACTGACAACTAAGCTAGAACGATGAAAAACTTGATAATGACAATGATTATATCTACAACCGCCATTGCTTCGGCGGCACAAACGGCAGACAACTTCAAGTACAACGACCAGAAGTTTGCCGACATCCAAATGCTGCGCTACAAAGTGGAAGACTTTGAAAGTCTGCCGCTGCAGCAGAAGACTCTCGTGTATTACCTCCACAAGGCCGCGCTCTGCGGGCGCGACATTCTTTTCGACCAGAACTGCCGCTACAACCTGCGCATACGCAAGATGCTGGAAACGGTGTATACCGACTACCAGGGCAAACGCAGCGGGAAAGACTACGATGCGTTTGTGGTTTACCTCAAGCGCGTGTGGTTCAGCAACGGCATACACCACCATTACGGCAGCGAGAAATTTGTGCCCGGCTTCAGCGAGAAATTCCTCGACAAGGCCGTGCGCAGCGTTCCGGCATCGAAACTTCCGCTGGCACAGGGGCAGACCGTAGACCAGTTCATCAGCGAAATATTCCCCGTGATTTTCAACCCCGAAATAATGCCTATGCGCGTCAACCAGGCTGACGGACAGGACCTGATAAAGACTTCGGCGTGCAACTACTACGGCGAAGGGGTGACGCAAGCCGATGCCGAGAATTTCTACAACAACATGAAAGACCCCGGCGAAGCATGCCCCGTGATGTACGGCATGAACAGCCGCCTCGAGAAAAAAGACGGCAAAGTTTACGAAAACGTTTGGCGCGTGGGCGGGCTATACGGCAAGGCTATCGAGAAGATTGTGTACTGGCTGGAAAAGGCCGAGCCTTTTGCCGAGAACGAGAAACAGGCCGCAGTGATTAAGAAACTCGTGGAATTCTACCGCACCGGCAACCTGAAGGATTTCGACGAATACGCCATACTCTGGGTGAAAGACACCGACAGCCATGTAGACTTCACCAACGGTTTCACCGAAAGCTACGGCGACCCGCTCGGCATGAAAGCATCGTGGGAATCGATAGTCAACTTCAAGAACGTAGGCGCTACGGCACGCACCGAAAAACTGAGCGCCAACGCGCAGTGGTTCGAAGACAACTCTCCCGTTGACAGCCGCTTCAAGAAAGAAAAGGTGAAGGGCATTACCGCCAAAGTGATAACGGCAGCCGTTTTGGGCGGTGACCTTTACCCGTCGACAGCCATTGGCATAAACCTGCCCAACTCAAACTGGATAAGAAAGGAATACGGTTCGAAAAGCGTAACGATAGGCAATATCACCGACGCCTACAACAAAGCCGCCCACGGCAACGGCATGCTGGGCGAGTATGTGATTGACAAGGCCACGCTCGAACTCATTGACAAATACGGCGACACCTGCGACGAGCTGCACACCGACCTGCACGAATGCCTCGGCCACGGCAGCGGAAAACTGCTGCCCGGCGTAGACCCCGACTCGCTCAAGGCATACGGCTCGACTGTCGAGGAAGCCCGCGCCGACCTCTTCGGACTTTACTACATAGCCGACAAGAAACTGGTGGACCTCGGGCTTACACCAAATCTCGAAGCCTACAAGTCGCAATACTACACCTATATGATGAACGGGCTCATGACGCAGCTTGTGCGCATTCAGCCGGGCAACAACATTGAGGAAGCCCACATGCGCAACCGCTCGATGATAGCCCACTGGGCCTACGAACACGGAAAAGCCGAAAACGTTGTGGAACTCGTGAAGCACAACGGCAAGACCTACGTGAAAATCAACGACTACGCAAAACTTCGCGACCTGTTCGGCGAACTTCTGGCCGAAATACAGCGGGTGAAGAGCGAAGGCGACTTCGAGGGAGCCCGCAAACTGGTGGAAGACTACGGCGTGAAGGTAGACCCCGTGCTGCACAAGGAAGTGCTGGAACGCTACCGGAAGCTGAACATTTCGCCCTACAAGGGATTCATAAACCCCGACTACAAGGCCACAACCGATGCCGACGGCAACATCACCGACGTCGAGGCAGTATACGGCGAAAGCTACGAAGACCAGATGCTGCGCTACAGCCGGGAATATTCGCTGCTGCCCTACGTAAACTGACCGAACGATGACAGCGAAAGAAGCCGAAGAGGCCACTGCACAGCTGAAGCGCGAATTCCGCTCGATGATGAACGGGGTGGCCAGTGCCTCGATGAGGCAAAAAGGCATGGACTACGCCGTGAACTTCGGCGTGGAAAGCGTGAGAATTGCCGGACTGGCAAGGCAGACTCCCCACGATGCCGCACTGGCACGCACGCTATGGATGCAAAGGGTAAGGGAATGCCGGCTTCTGGCCACGATGGTATACCCCGCCGAAGAATTCGCCGACGATATATGCGAAGCATGGCTCGACACGCTCCACACCGCCGAAGAAGCGCAATATCTGGCCATGAACCTGTTGCGCCGCCTGCCCTATGCCGCCACGAAAGTGCTGGAATGGACAGCCCGCGAAAACGAGCTGCAGCAACTCTGCGGCTTCCTGACCGCCGGATGGCTGGCTGCCGACGGCACCCGCTTCTACAGCCGCGAACGCAACGAACTGCTGGACCAGTGCGAAACGGCCCTCTACAGCAAAAACAAACTCGTGGCACGGGCTTCATTCAATGCCTTGCAGCGCTTTGCGTCACAAAACTACTGGCAGGAACGCGAAGTTGAAAAAATTTTCTCTAAATTCGCGGAGCAAAACAACTGAAGATGGAACGGGAGGAAGCCTACAGCAAAGCCGCAAAACATCTCACCGAATATCTTACGGAAAACAAGCTCAAAAAAAGCCAGGAAAGATATATGGTGCTTGAAGCAGCGTGCCGGGCTGACGGAATGTTCACCGCCGCCGATATACACGACTACATCTCTACGACGATGAATTTCCACCTGAGTCTGTCAACGGTGTACTCCACCCTGGAGCTGCTCACAACCTGCGGCATCATGGTAGAGCACTTCCTGTCGCCCCGAAACGTGAAATTCGAATACGCGCTCGGGCGCACGGCCTTCAAATACATGATATGCTCGGACTGCGGAAAAATAACCGCAATACACGACCGCACGATTGACCGTGTGATTTCTGCGGTAAAGACCCCGCGCCTGCACGTAAAATACTACAAAACCTATATTTACGGAACATGCGCCTCGTGTGCAAAAAAGGAAAAGAACAAACTTCGGAAAACAAATCTACAAGATAAAAATCTACAGGATAAAGATGAAAAAAGGCAAAGTTGATACCCTTTTGGGAATAGTCTTCGGCGACGAGGGCAAAGGAAAAGTCGTGGATTTCTTCACGCCGCACTATGACGTTGTGGCGCGCTTCGCCGGCGGCCCCAACGCCGGGCATACAATAATCTTCGACGGCAAGAAATTCGTGCTCCGCTCCATACCTTCGGGAATTTTCTGTGAAGACAAAATCAACATAATAGGCAACGGATGCGTCATTGCCCCCGACCTGTTCATGCAGGAAGCCCGCGAACTGGAAGCGGCCGGCTACCGGCTCACCGACCGTCTGCACATCAGCAAGCGGGCACACTTGATACTCCCCACCCACCGGGTTCTCGACCGTGCCTACGAAGCCGCCAAAGGCAAAGCCAAAGTAGGCACCACGGGCAAGGGCATCGGCCCCACCTACAGCGACAAGGCAGCACGCACCGGACTGCGCGTGGGCGACATACTCGGCGATTTCGAAAACAAATACAATGCACTCAAAGCCCGCCACGAGCGCATTCTCAGCGACATGCATTTCGACTACGACATTGCCGAAGACGAGCGGAAGTGGCTCGAGGGCGTGGAATACATGCGCAAATTCCCCCTCACCGACACCGAAACCGAAATCAACTCGCTGCTCGAAGCCGGCAGGAACGTTCTCGCCGAAGGCGCACAGGGCACCATGCTCGACATCGACCACGGCACCTATCCCTATGTGAGCAGTTCGTCAACAACCTGCGGCGGGGTATGCACGGGGCTCGGCGTGCCCCCGACAAGCGTGGGCGAAGTGTTCGGCATCTTCAAGGCCTACTCCACGCGCGTGGGCTCGGGACCGTTCCCCGTTGAACTGCTCGACGAAACCGGAGAGGAAATACGCCGCATAGGCAACGAGTTCGGCGCAGTGACCGGCCGCAACCGGCGCTGCGGATGGATTGACCTTGTGGCATTGAAATACGCAGTGATGATAAACGGCGTTACGCAACTGGTGATGATGAAGAGCGACGTGCTCGACGGCTTCGGCACCATAAAGGCATGCACCGCCTACGAACTCCCCGACGGAACCCGAACCGCCACAATGCCCTTCGACACCGAAGGCTGCAAACCCGTATATACGGAACTTGAGGGATGGAAAACTCCGCTCACCGCAGTAAGGGCGGAAGCGGAATTCCCGCAGGCTTTCAAGGATTACATCGCTTTTCTTGAGAACGAACTGCAACGGCCCATCAGGATTGTTTCTGTGGGGCCCGACCGCGAAGCCACCATAATGCGATAATTTACGGGCAGCCAGGCATACTGCGGCATGGCATATACACTTTGCCATGCCGCAATTGGCATGCGCCCACAAACAAGCCATCGCACGACAAATGACAGTAACCACATATTCCTGCACGGAATTCCAGTCGGACGCAGTATATCCCTATAGCCTTTTCCCCGAGAAAGGGACTCCCGTTTACCCTTTCCGGCACTCGGGGCGCGAAGCTTCGCCCGTTGCAGCGCGCATGGCCCGGGCATTGAAGACGGCGCTGGCCGGAACTCCTTTCGAAGTTGTGGAAGACGCCTGCCTGAAGTTTGCCGACGGAGGGCATACCTACCAGACTTCGCTGGCTGTGAGAAGCATCGGCACTGCGGAAATTTCCATGGATATAGAAATCGACGAGCCTTACACTGCCGGCGACTCGGTGCCGCGCCATTACATTGAAGACAGCAGCGATTCCCACCGCGACCACCTGTTCCGCTCAAACGGATGGATTGTGGTGCGTTTTGCAGAAAAACAAACAGTAGAGGAACTGGCAGCCTGCTGCAATTATATAGTTGCGACAATCAACCGGCTCAAAGTGTTTCCGCCCGTCGGGGGCACGGGCGCTCCGGCCCGCACGAAACCGGCACCGCTCGGGCGGCTGTCGCGGGTAAGCGCCGAACGCGCCGTGCGCTCCGGCCTGCGCGCGGGATATCTTGCCCGTGAAGGTATTCCGGCCCGCGATGCCCGCCCCTACGCCGACGAAGCTCCGCTTACGGCCGAAGAAAACGAAATAACCCGTATCACTGCCGCCGGCGTTTCCGCCAAATACGCTCCCGACAACATCGCGGGCTATAATGCCGCGCACCGCTTCGGGCGCGATGCCGACATTGCCTTTATTCCCGACACACACACTTACCTTTACCGCGGGCGCGACAAGCTGAAATCGGTAACAACGGTCATTTCCGAATTGTTTCCCGCTTTCGACATTCAGGGCACTGCCGAAAGAAAAGCCCGCCACGAGCAGTGTTCGCCCAATGTGTTCATCGACAAATGGGCTCTGGCCTCGCGCGAAGCCGCCGAGACAGGCACCCACATGCATGCCCAGATTGAGAAATACTTTCTGGGGCAAAAGGG
Source organism: uncultured Prevotella sp. (assembly GCA_964507005.1). GTDB lineage: Bacteria > Bacteroidota > Bacteroidia > Bacteroidales > Bacteroidaceae > UBA6398. The sequence goes on from CAZDOH010000022.1 coordinate 9,365, forward strand.
CAACAGCACTTTCCGCCTGCTCTTCAATTCCCCGACCTTGAAATGCGACAAATACATCGATGTGGGCAAGGAACTGGGATTTTTCAACGACTTCATAACGCGGGCCAACCTTCGCCCTTTCCGCACGGAATGGCCTATTTTCGACACCAAAGCCCGCATTGCCGGTTCGCCCGACCTTGTGGCCGAGAAAAACGGAAGACTGATGATGTTCGACTGGAAGCGCTCCACAAAAGTCGTCGATGCCCGGGCCAGCCGCGGCATAAACGGCAAGCCCGACTTCAAGTGCTGGAACCGCTACGGATTCGGCACCTACAGCCCGCTGCCCGACTGCGCGTTCACCCACTACTCGCTGCAGCAGGCTGTGTACCGGCGTATCCTCAAGATGAACTACGGTCTTGACATCGAACGCACGTTCCTCGTGGTGCTGCATCCGCAATACTCCCATTTCTACATCGTGGAAACAATGGACGTAGAGAAATACGTTGACCATATATTCGAATGCCTGCATTAACCCCTGCGGCAACTGCCGGTTTTGCGTAAAAATGTGCCGTTTCGGGCATTGGAGCACGCTGGCACGTCACTTTTAAGGCATTACATTTCTTTTAACGCCCACAATTACCTATTTTTGTAGGTGCCTATTTTGCAGGTAATTTTTATCAATCTGACAATTAAACCCGATTATGAAGAAAAATATTCTACTCCCAGCAATTCTGCTGTTGGCAGGTGCAGGCAGCGCAAACGCGCAGAAATACCCTTCGACAGATGCCGACGGCAACACCGTGTACTACAAAATCGTCAGCGCGTATCCCGAATATTCGAAAAAATGCATTGCCGACAACTCGCGCTATGCTTCGACTACCGGCTACAATTTCCTCATCGCCGACCTTAACGACCAGACAACCCTGCAAGACTGGAAAATCGTGGCCTACGCCAGCAGCGACACCACAAAATATTTCCTGCGCAACCGCAGCACCAACCGCTATATCAGCACTGAAGGCGAATGGAAAAACAACTACTACGCACAGAAAGTTTCAAACTCCAAAACCGGGCTCTCACCCTTCACGTTCGTTGACTTGAAAGACAACCAGATAGCAATAAAGATAACCGGCGACGGCGGCGACCGTTACCTCTTTGCGGCCGACTCGGCACAGGCAATGCCTTCGTTCAACTCCTACGCCATGGAAAATTCCGTCTGGGCATGGAAAGTATGCCTTAAAGACGGAACGCCGATATCGGTACGGAATATTCTGAAAAACAACAACATCAAGGTGGAAGTCGTGAACCGCGTGATAAAGGTCAGCGGCACCGACACCTACTCCGTCGTGACCGACGACGGAGCACTGCTGCCCCGGGAGTCCGTGCTCGCGCCCGGCATCTATTTCGTAAATGCCAAGGGAGTGTCGTACAAAGTGCTCGTAAAATAACAAACAGAATAAGCCATGAACATTTCAGCAAGAATCATCACAGCTGCGCTGGCAGCGGTTGCCATCGCAGGTTCAAATGCAAAGGTTGTGCTTCCGTCATTCTACAGTGACCACATGGTGCTGCAGCAAAAGGCGCTGGCAACCGTAAAGGGAAAAGCCAATCCTGGCTCCACAGTGAAATTTACCGCTACCTGGAGCAAGACCGCGGTCACGGCCAAGGCCGACGGCCAAGGCAACTTCGAAGTAAAGTTCAAAGTGCCCGACGCTTCCATGACAGCCTATACGCTCAAGTTCACCGACGGCGACGGAGAGAAGACACTTTCCGATGTCTACGCAGGGGAAGTGTGGCTATGCTCTGGGCAGAGCAATATGGAAATGCCCGTAATGGGATGGGGAGGCAACTATATCAACAATCCCGAGCGCGAAGCCTATTATGCCCAGAAGTACCCCATGATACGCATGTTGCAGGTAGCAATGTCGGCAAAGCAGAACAAGCCCGCCGATGACACACAACTCTGGAAAAACTGGGAAATCTGCAACACCGAAAACGTGAAAGGCTTCTCGGCCATCGGCTATCTCTTTGCCAAAGAACTCTACGAAACACTCCGTGTGCCTATAGGCATCATACAGTCGGCCTACGGCGGAGCCAACGCCGAAGCATGGGTGAGCCTCGAAACAGCGAGAACCATTCCCGAGCTCAAAAACGACCTTGACACCTACACGAAATACAATTTCGTGAACGACACCATACAGAAATACGCCAAACGCGCCGAGCAGCAGATACCCACGCTTCTCTACAACACCATGCTTTACCCGCTGCACGTGCTTCCCATAAAAGGAGCGATATGGTACCAGGGGTGCGCCAATGCGTGGGGATGCCCCTACTACACAAAGCTCATGAACTCGCTTATAGAAAACTGGCGCAGCATTTGGGGATACAACTTCCCGTTCTATTACGCACAGTTGGCCGGGTTCGGCAAGCAAGTCACGGTGCAGCCCGAATCGAACTATGCAAAACTGAGATGGGACCAGTGGAAGTCGCTCTCAATGCCCCGCGTAGGCATGGCTACAGCCGTTGACATAGGCAACGAAAACGACATACACCCCAAGAACAAGCAGGAAATAGCACGCCGTCTGGTGCTTCAGGCCCTCAACAAGACCTACGGCAAAAAAGACATCGTTTGCGATGCTCCCGCACCCGTAAAATGCGTGCTCGGCGACGGCAAGGCCACACTCACCTTCAACAACAAAATCCATGTGCGCAACGACTCCGTGGCATGCGGCTTCATTCTCTGCGACGCCAACAACAAATACGTTGAAGGAACGGCCAAACTCGAAAGCCCTACAACCATCAGCGTGTCGGCACCGGGACTGGGCAAAATCACCGACGTAAGATACAACTGGGCTGAATATCCGATAGGAAACATCTATGGAGCCACCAACCTGCCCGTACTTCCCTTCCGCACCGACGAAATGGACTTCAGCAACACAAAAAGGAAATAAAAGGAAACAATAAGCAAGCACAAGATGAACAAACCCAGAATAATTCTATCAGCACTGGCTTTCATTGCCATAGCAGCCAACGCTACCTTGAAGCTACCGTCAATACTCGGCAGCGAAATGGTTTTGCAGCAGTCGTCAAAGCTAACGATAAAAGGTACGGCTACCGCCAATGCATATATAAGGGTTAAGGCTACGTGGGACAACACTGACTTTATCGACACTATCGATGCCAACGGAAACTTTACGGTGACTCTCGACATCCCTGCCGTAAATGCCGAAAATCCAAGCGAAAAATACACCCTTTCTATCTACGAACTGAAAAAATGGGGAACGGGCTACAGGTCGCTCGACGTTAAAGTGTTCAGCAACGTACAAATAGGCGAAGTGTGGCTCTGCTCCGGACAAAGCAACATGCAGATGCCCGTTGACAACCTGTGGGGATACGGCGGCATCAACAACTATGCCGAAGAAATACAGAATGCCAACTATCCCATGATAAAACTCTTCCGCGTCACGGCTACCGGCAAATACAACCACCCGGCAGATGACATCCCCGTAGAAGCCGGATGGTGTGCATGCTCGCCTTCTACGGTCGGAACTTTTTCGGCATTGGGCTATCTGTTCGGACGCAAGCTGAACACGGAGCTCAACATCCCGATAGGACTCATTGAATCAGCTTATGGCGGTTCGAGCGCAGAAGCATGGGTAAGCTACGAAACCATAAAGAATTTCCCGTACTTCAAGAACACTCTTGCCAACTGCGAGAAATATGATTTCAACCGCGACTCGCTGAGCAAGTACTGCGGATACAAGAACGAGTTCCAGATTCCCACCCTTCTCTATAATTCGATGATATATCCTTTGATATCGTTCCCCATGCGCGGTGTAATATGGTATCAAGGCGAAGCAAATGCCTATTCCCAAACCTACTACACAGCGCTCATGGACAGCCTTATATCCAGCTGGCGCAAAGACTGGGGCATAAATCTGTCATTCTACACCGTGCAGCTTGCGGGATATTACGACCAGGTAACCGTTCAGCCCGCATCAAACTGGGCAAAACTGAGATGGCAACAGTGGAAAACTGCGCAGGAAATGGAAAATTCGGGAATAGCCACTGCAGTTGACATCGGCAACCAAGAAAACATACACCCCAAAAACAAGCAGGAGTTGGCAAGACGTCTGGCATTGCTGGCACTCAAGAACACATACGGGAAGGATGTGGTTGCCGAAGCCCCGGTGCCCGTCAAATACGATTTCATGTACAAAAAGGCAAAGATAACGTTCAACAAGAAGATACACGTGCGCAACGACTCGATACCTGCAGGCTTCCTGTTCCAAGACCGTTCTTATGCCAGTTTCTACGAAGGCACCGCCACACTTCTCAACGATACCACTATAGAAGTTTCGGTTACAAGGCCAGTGCGCCCCAGAGCCATCTACTACAATTGGGCCGACTATCCCATCGGAAACATCTACGGCGAAAACGACCTTCCGGTACTTCCTTTCCGCACAGACGAAATGGATCTAATCAACGACATTTCTGAAGTCAAGGCCGCAAGCACCAATTCACCGCAGAGCGTATACACCACCGACGGAATGCTCATCAGGGAGAACGTTGGCGACGGCAAGGCAACCGACAACCTTCCGAAAGGCATATATATAATAGGCAACAAGAAGAAACTTGTGAAATAGCAGTCGTTTTTTCACAAACATCTATACCCTACGACAATGAAAAAAATATCAGAAATACTTTGCACTTTACTGGTGGCTTCTGCTGCGCCATTTAGTGCAAATGCCCAAGACAATCCGGTATTCTTGGCGTCATCCTCAGCCAAAAATCCGCTGGAGCGCCCTATCTGGAGTGTTGAGCAGGCACAGAAATGGTTCGACGAAAACGGACCGATAATAGGTGTCAACCACCCGGAAATTCCATGCGATGCCGTGACCAATGACGAAGCATTGGCAAAAGCCGCAGAAATAGGCTTCAACTCAGTGCGGTGGTGGCCCAATGGAGGAGACTTCATAAACAGCGTTGAAGAATATGCCGCAATAGCCGAAAAACACGGCTTGACCTGCGCACCGGTATTCGATTTCTTCTCCATCCCTACCACCTCTACCGACTCGCTGAAAATGGTGAGCAAAGTGAAAGAGGTAGTGAAGCATTTCCGCAACGACAAGCGCATCATAATGTGGGACATCTGGAACGAGCCCGACATGAGCGGCGCCAATTGCGCCGTACACATGAAATGGATAAGGCACATAGCTCAATGGTGCCGCGAAGCAGGATGCACGCAGGCTATCACCTCGTCCATACTTTGGGACCCGGAAAACTACAACGAGAACAGCTACACAACAGTACGCCGTGCAGCTGAAGCCGAAATGGACCTGCACAACTTCCACGACTACGTGATGTGCAACAATCAGGGCACCAATATCAATTACGTGATAAACCGTCTGAAGAAAATCGACACAAAGCCGCTGATTTGCACCGAATGCCTCACGCGCACCAACGGATCGGGCGTAGCAATGAGTCTTTCCGGTTTTTCGAAAAACAAAATAGGTTTCTACACCTGGGGACTTTATGCCTGCGACCCCAACTGGGAAGTGCGGTGGGGACGCTCCACCTTCAATGCCTATGAGCCGATGTTCCATAACCTGCTCTTTGCCGGAGGTGACCCGTACGACGAACGCGAACTTGAATACATAAAGACTTTCAAGTATCAGGAAGGCAATACCAGCGTATATCCTGGCCCAGAAGTAACAGAGCGATGGACACGCCGCAGAGCATGGAAATGGGTTGACGATGAAGCCTGGAAAGGGCTCTACGCTTCATCGGTAAGCGAAGCTGAAAGTCTTATTGCCAAGCATGCTGCCGACAGTCTGTACAACTGCATAAGCGTACGCCTCAGCTATGACGATTACGCCAGCAAAGGCTCAAAAACATACCGCAGCAGCATTTCCACTCTTGCCGACAAAGCAAAAAGCGCAGGGATGAAAGTCATACCAGTTCTGACAACAAGCAATGACCTCAGCAAAAACACAACAACTCTGTCGCAGTACATAAGCAACATCATAAGCAATTTCTACACAGATTCGCGCTTTGCCGGTTGGTGTGTGTTTGAACAGACTGCCGATTCCGAGCCTACAAATTATGCCAGCTTCTTCCAGAGCATCTTCAGCTACATACGCTACACATTCCCCAACCAGCCGATGTTTGCAACTCCCAAAATCGCTTCAACGCAAGTTGCCGACTCAACGGCTACCGACTATGTGAACTACATGTGGCAGCTAAGCGACATTACCGCTTTCACGACTTCGGGCAATGCTGATGTCAACGAGAGCACCCTCAAGGGCCTGCAACAGCAATATAGTCGTCCTGTATATTTCATGAACGTTGCCGGAATACAGAATGAGTTCGCGAAATATCACGTAAACTGGAGCGCATCGGCAGACCTCGAACCGACGAAGGTCAAAGGATTCGCATTCGAGCCGTTCATGCTTACCGAAGAGAACGACAACAACAAAATGCCTTCGTGGAAAGCATGGGCCCTTGTTGGCGGCACCACAGTCAAAGGGCTGTCGTATTCCTCGCTTGACAATGCAATAGCAGGTATTTCCGAGCAAGGCCCGAAGGGAATTTACAACAGTGTGCAAGTAAGGTTGGACTTCAAGACATACACTTCCGACCGCGACCAGTTTGTTGCCCAGCTAAACGCATTGCTCGACTCTGCCGCGCACTACAATATGCGCGTACTGCCGACATTGCTTGACGACCGCTATGCAACACGCGCCACCTCTGCTCTTACAAGCTACGTAACCGACATCGTTAAGACCTTCAACGAAGACCAGCGCATTATAGCCTGGGAACTTTACAACCGTCCTTGCGCTTCCTCGCAAATGTCTACGTCGAAGGCTCTGAAACTGATACCGCAGATTTTCGAGGCTGCAAGAAGCGCATCGCCGCAACGTCCGGTATTTGTAACGCCATACGTATTAACACAGTCGTTCGCCTCGGATTTCGATTACAAGAGCGCGCTTATACACGGAAAGCGTAACGGATGGAGCAAACTGAACTACGGCAACAGCAACGTAAACGTCACCTACCTGTGCTGGAAATTGAGCGACATCGCTTCATACAATTCAGCCCAGAACTCACCGCAGCTTGGCTGGCTCAACAGCATTGCCTACAAGTTCGGCCGCCCGGTGGTATGCTCTAAGTGGGAAACGAAGAATTCCACAACAATCGACGAAACGCTGGATGTGTTCAAAGACCATCATGCAATGTGGTTTGTTGACGGAACATTAGACGACAGCAAAGTCAGAGATTTCGCTTACAAAACTATAACCACCGGCCATTAAACAGCGGTAGACTTATAAACCAAAAGCGATAACCGCAAACAAAGCCCGAGCCTTAAAAAGTTCGGGCTTTGCCTTTGTATGCACCTTGAATGCGGCTCCGCAAAAATTCTTTCCGCAAAGCAAGTAGCTTTTTCCTATTGGAAAAATCACGAGATGCCGTAAGAACACAAAAAAACTGCGCCGCAAAATAAATCGCGACACAGTCCCTTTGTTTGTATAGCTAAACTAGAATCAGAAAAGCTTTGAAGGATAAACGCCTTCGTCAATAAGTTTCTGAATCTTATCCACAGTGCCCTGACGGTCTTCGGGATACGTTACGCCGAACCATTTGCTGGAAGTGTCAAGAACTTCTACCGTTGCAGTCTTTTCCTTTATGAGTTTGTCTACCATAAGAGGAATGAAGAATTCGCTCTTCAGGTTTGCCATATTCTTGGGATCAGCAAGGAACGACTTGAAATAGTCGCTGCTATATGCGAAATAGTCGGGAGTGAATCCCCAGAAGTTCATGCTGACGGGTGTCTTGTCATCGATAGTTACCCAAGCGCCGTTTTCGTCGAGATACTGTACGTTGCCGTCGTGACGCTCAATCTTTGTACGCTCCACAACATCTGTGAGGAGATTGTCGCTGCCGGTAGCGCAAACACCGCGCGAAACGGTACCGCTGTCGCTGAGAGTATTTCCCACACGGAATCCTACCATTGCATACTTGTTCTTTGAACCTTCGGGCAGCTCAGAAAGGAACTTGCCCATAACCTCAAACGAGTCGCGGCCATAGAAATCATCGCAGTTTACAATTCCGAACGGCTCGTTTATAACGCTTTCGCCCATCATCAGAGCATGGTTGGTGCCCCAGGGTTTCGTACGTCCTTCGGGAACGGTAAATCCTTCGGGAATTGCATCAAGCGACTGGAAAACAAGTTCGCAAGGAATATGCCCTTCGTATTTCGAAATTATTTTCGAGCGGAAATCATCTTCGAAATCCTTGCGGATAACAAATACCAACTTTCCGAAACCAGCATGAATAGCATCGTAAATAGAATAGTCCATAATGGTTTCGCCATTGGGGCCAAGCCCGTCAAGCTGTTTCAGTCCGCCATAGCGGCTGCCCATGCCGGCAGCAAGCAGAAACAATGTAGGTTTCATATCATACGAATTTTATATTGAACATTAAAAGTTTCAACCTCAAAACATTAGGCAGCAAGACGTCTGCCATCGTATTGAAATGTAAAATTACTTCTTTTTTCAGAAACAGTAAAATTTTCCGCACAAATTCAACTTGTCGGAAGCATTATAAAAGCCCCATCCCTCACAAAGTCACTTGATACGGCCGAAAAAAACATTTCCCTGCACAAGAAAATTGCGCAGGGAAATGAACAAGTTTTATGATAGGGCTTCCGGAAAATTATTCCTGCGGAAGCGACCAGTCTTCTTTTGTCTTGCGGATGTAGGAAGCATAACGGCGTTTTGCAGCAGCTTCGGCAGCGTCGAAGAGTTCCTGTGCCTCGGCCGGACGTGCCTTCTTAAGCGAAAGATAACGTACCTCGCCGTTGAGGAAATCCTGGAACTTGCTCCAATCGGGTTCCTTGCTGTCGAGAGTGAACGGGTTCTTGCCTTCCTTCTCGAGTTCGGGATTGAAGCGCCACAGATGCCAGTAGCCGCATTCCACTGCGCGTCCTTCTTCAGCCTGCGAACGGCCCATGCCGCCCTTTATCTTGAGGCCGTGGTTGATACAGGGTGCGTAAGCGATGATGAGCGAAGGTCCGTGGTAAGCCTCAGCTTCGCGGAATGCCTTGAGGCACTGTGCCTGGTCGGCGCCCATTGCCACCTGAGCCACGTAAACATAGCCGTAGGTTGCCTGCATCAGACCGAGGTCTTTCTTTGTGATGCGCTTGCCTTGAGCTGCGAACTGTGCGATAGCGCCTATAGGAGTAGACTTCGATGCCTGTCCGCCGGTGTTGGAGTAAACCTCTGTGTCGAGCACGAGAATATTCACATCTTCGCCGGAAGCGAGCACGTGGTCAAGTCCACCGTAACCTATATCGTAGCTTGCGCCGTCACCGCCGATAATCCACTGCGAACGCTTAACCAGATAATGGCTGAGTTCTTTCAGTTGTGCGCAAATCGGGCAACCTGCGCTTGCTCCGCTTTCAATCATCGGAACCAGTTTGGCAGCGGCAGCCTTGCTTGCATCAGCATCGTCCTTACCGTCAAGCCATTCCTGTGCAGCAGCCTTGTAGTCAGCGGGAGTGCCGTCGGCAGCAATTGCTTCGTTAAGCAAATCTGCGATGCGGGCACGCATCTTCTTGTTTGCAAGAGTCATACCCATACCGAATTCGCAGAAATCCTCAAACAAGGAGTTAGCCCAAGCCGGGCCCTGGCCCTTGGAATTCTTGCAGTAGGGAGTTGAAGGTATGGAACCTGAATAAATTGAAGAGCAGCCGGTAGCGTTGGCAACGATTTCGCGGTCACCAAACAGCTGCGAGATGAGTTTCACATAAGGAGTTTCGCCGCAACCCGAGCATGCGCCCGAGAATTCGAACAAAGGCTGAGCGAACTGCGAGTTCTTGGGATTCGACTTGATGTCGACAAGATCTTGCTTCGAAGTAACGTTCTTCACGCAATAATTCCAGTTCTCTGCTTCGGCAAGCTGTCCTTCGAGCGGCACCATTGTGAGGGCCTTCTCGCCTTTCTTGCCCGGGCACACGTCAACGCAGTTGCCGCAACCAAGACAGTCAAGGACGTCAACCTGCTGAACATAGTGCATGCCCTTCATAGCCTTGGGCGCAATCATTTCGAGACTATTGCCCTTGAAGCCTTCTGCTTCGGCGTCGGTCATGACAAACGGACGGATAGCAGCGTGAGGACAGCAGAAAGCACACTTGTTGCACTGGATACAGTTTTCGGAATTCCACACAGGAACGAATGCTGCCACACCGCGCTTTTCATAAGCTGCAGTTCCCTGCTCCCATGTGCCGTCGATAGAAGGTTCGAAAGCCGAAACGGGAAGAAGGTCACCGTTCTGCGCATTGATGGGGCGCACGAGTTTCGAGATGTACTCGGGTTCGTCGCGCTTTACAGCAGCATCATCGGGAAGTTCAGCCCAAGCGGGATCAACTGCAAGCTGCTTGTATTCGCTTCCGCGCTCCACAGCCTGGTAGTTCTTGTCAACCACATCCTGTCCCTTCTTGCCGTAGCTCTTCACGATGAACTTCTTCATCTGCTCAACGGCGAGGTCAACGGGAATAACTTCGGTGATGCGGAAGAATGCCGACTGGAGTATGGTATTCGTGCGGTTGCCGAGGCCTATTTCCTGAGCAATCTTAGTTGCGTTGATGTAGTAAACGGTGATATTGTTCTTTGCGAAATAGCGCTTGATGTGGTTAGGCAGGTTGTTGGCCAGCTCCTCGCCCTCCCAGATGGTATTGAGAAGGAAAGTACCGTTCTTGCGCAGACCGCGTGTCACGTCGTACATGTGCAGGTAAGCCTGAACGTGGCAAGCCACGAAATTCGGAGTCTTTATCTGATAAGTGGAACGTATGGGGGTATCGCCAAAGCGGAGATGCGAGCAGGTGAAACCGCCGCTCTTCTTTGAGTCGTAGGAGAAATAAGCCTGGCAGTACTTCTGGGTGTTGTCGCCGATGATCTTCACCGAGTTCTTGTTGGCACCCACAGTTCCGTCGGCACCGAGGCCGTAGAACTTGGCTTCGAAAATGCCTTCGCCGCCGAGAGCCTTTTCCTCTTCGAGGGGAAGCGAAGTGAATGTAACGTCGTCAACGATGCCAAGCGTGAAATGATTCTTGGGTTCGGGAAGACTGAGGTTGTCGTAAACCGAGATGATCATTGTCGGTGTGGTGTCGCAGCTTCCGAGACCGTAGCGTCCGCCCACGATGAGAGGCTGGTTTTCCTTTCCGTAGAAAGCGTCGCGAACGTCGAGATAAAGGGGTTCGCCCTTTGCTCCGGGTTCCTTGGTGCGGTCGAGCACGGCGATGCGCTTTGCCGTTGCAGGGATGGCAGCAAGCAGATGCTCGGTAGAGAACGGGCGGTAGAGGTGAACGCTAACCATACCCACTTTCTGGCCGTTGGCATTGAGGTAGTCGATGGCTTCGCGTGCAGCTTCGGTAGCAGAGCCCATGAGAATAATCACGCGGTCGGCATCTTCGGCGCCATAGTAGCTGAAGAGTTTGTATTCGCGTCCGGTGATTTTCGACACTTCCTTCATGTATTTCTCCACGATACCGGGGATGGCGTCGTAGTAGCGGTTGCAGATTTCGCGGTGTGCGAAGAAAGTTTCGGGGTTTTCGGCCATACCGCGTGCCACGGGGTGCTCGGGCGAAAGGGCGCGTGAGCGGAACTCAGCCAAAGCCTTCTGGTCAACGAGCGGAAGCAGTTCTTCGCCGCTGATTTCCTCTATTTTCTGATATTCGTGCGATGTGCGGAATCCGTCGAAGAAGTTGATGAACGGCACACGGCTTTCGATTGTTGCAAGATGCGCTACGGCCGAGAGGTCCATCACTTCCTGCACGCTGCCCTCGCAGAGCATTGCGAAGCCAGTCTGGCGGCATGCCATGACGTCGCTGTGGTCGCCGAAGATACAGAGCGAGTGGGATGCCAGCGTACGCGCCGACACATGGAACACGCAAGGCAGCAGTTCTCCCGCGATTTTGTACATATTTGGAATCATCAGGAGGAGTCCCTGCGATGCCGTGAACGTTGAAGTAAGAGCGCCTGCCTGAAGCGAGCCGTGCACAGCGCCTGCTGCTCCGCCTTCCGACTGCATTTCCTGCACCGACACAGTGTCGCCGAAGAGGTTCTTCCTTCCGTCGGCAGCCCATTCGTCGATGTGTTCGGCCATCGGTGACGACGGTGTGATAGGATAGATTGCAGCTACCTCCGAGAACATATACGCCACGTGGGCTGCAGCCTGGTTACCGTCACATGTTATGAATTTCTTTTCCTTACTCATAATGTGGTTAATGATATGTTATGTAAATTTTCGTTTGTTCGATTTTCAATACAGGAATCCGAAGAGCCAGAGCGGAATATCGTTTCCGTGGCCCACTTCAGAATTGTAGCGTGCGTAGTAGACGTCGTCCTGGCCTTTGAAGCGGCGCGACTTGTCGCACACGTTTATAAGGTGCCCGTCGATGTAGTATGCCCCGTTGCGCTTGCCTTTGCTCACGGAGTGGTGGCGCCAAACGCTGTTGGTGAAGAAAGTTTCCATCACTTCCTGCTCGTCGGCGCTGCGCGAGCTTATGGCGTAGAGCAGATTGGTGTTGTGTATCATTATCTGCACAGGCTTTTTGGGGAATTCCTCGCCTTCGTGGTACACGAGGTTCACGAGCCGGGCCTCCTCAAGGTCCTTGATGTAGTTCATCACCGTTGCGCGCGACGTGCCTATCTCGTTGGCAAGTTTCGTGACGTTGGGCGACGTGATGCCTTCCATTCCCAGCAGATAGAAGAGTTTCTTTATGCGTGCCAGATACTTGAGGTCGATTTGCTTTATGAACAGGATGTCAACCTCAATCATCATGTTGATTGACTTGAGCAGCTGCTCGGTAAAGTTGTGCGTTTCGAGGAAGAACGGATAGTATCCGTGGTGCAGATAGTCCTGGAAATAATTCCACGGCCGCACCTTCGGCAAAATGGTTTTCAGTATCTGCTCGTGGCTTTCAAGTATTTCGTTGAGGCTGTACGGGCGGAAGCTGAGTCCAGTCTGCGAATTCACGAACTCGCGGAACGAGAATCCGTGAAGCACATACACGTCGCTTATTCGGTTGAGCTCGCGCTGTGCCTCGCTGTCGGGCGGCATCACCGACGACACCGAGTAGACGATGTGCAGCTTGTCGAAGCGGCGGTAGCATTCCACCAGTTCTTCGGCATAGTTGGGCTGTTTGAAAACCTGGTCAATCAGCAGCACCCGGCCTCCGTACTTCACGAAGTCTTCGGCAAACTCCACGATGCCGCGCCCCTGGAAGTAGAAGTTGTTCATGCTGATGTAGAGGCACTGCTTGAACTGCGGATCGAAGTGATCGCGTGCATATTGCAGCAGAAATGTGGTTTTGCCCACGCCTCTCGGGCCCCGTATGCCAATCATCCTGTGGCTCCAGTCGATTTTGTCCATCAGCGAACGCTGCACCGGAGCATTCAAGTGGTTCAGCATGAAGGAGTGCGACTGAAAGAATTTCTCCATAAAAGTTAGTTCACGCATAGTAGTAATGTGTTAACGCTCTATTTCCGTGCAAAGTTACGCATTTCCGCGCAAAATTGCAAATAACGCTTAGCAAATAACTTTCCGGCAGTACGGAATCTACACTGCGCCGGCATCGCGCATGCCGAAAATGCCGCACCGGCATACGCCGTAGGGCAAAAACGTGCAACTTTGCAGTGCAAACGCACTTTTTCTTACAGAAGCATGGAAAGGAAAAATATCACGGTTTCGGACGACATACGCCGTGCGTGCCCCGGCTTCAAGGGCGGCGCCCTGTATGCCGAATTCACCAACACGGATTACAACGAAGAACTTTGGAACGAGATACGCCGCAAGGCTGCCGAACTGAAGGAGCGTTACACCGTCGATACCATAAAGCAGATTAGCGGCATTGCCGCCACGCGCGCCGCCTACAAGGCCTGCGGCAAGGACCCTTCGCGCTACCGCCCGTCGAACGAGCAGCTGGTGAGGCGCATACTGCAGGGCAAGGAACTCTGGACCGTGAACACGGCCGTCGACATTGGCAACCTCGTGAGCATCGGCTACGGCTACAGCGTGGGGTGTTTCGACTACGACAAAATCCAGGGCGACGCCATCGTACTGGGCATAGGGCGCGAAGGCGAGCCCTACGAAGGCATAGGGCGCGGCACGCTCAACATTGCGGAGATGCCCGTCTACCGCGATGCAGCAGGAGGCATAGGCACTCCCACTAGCGACAACGAGCGCACCAAGATGTCGCCCGCCACAACGCGCATGCTCGCAGTGGCCAACGGATACGACGGCGACAGCCGCAACCTGGCCGAGTGCATGGAATTCATGAAGGCAGCCTACACGAGGTATCTGGGCGCCGAATGTTTCACCGAATTTTTCTAGTGCGGCTTTTCGGGGCGAAACCGCTTACGCCGGAAGGTTGCCGCAGTCCGTCACTTCGACATCCACGTGTCGAACTTCGTCATCAATCCCTTCACGGGACCGCTGGTTGCCACGAAATACCACGCCAGGGGCACGAAGCAGAACATGAAGCGCTTTGCCGAGTAGCTGAGCACGTTGCTGATGCTGTCCCACTTGTAGTCAATCTGGTAAAGCACCGCAAAATAAAGCGCCATGGCGCATACTATAGCGAAAAGCTTTGCGGCATCGCCGTTGCGGCGGCGGACCATAAACCACGCGTCGGCCAGCACCGCCAGCAGCAGCACGGGGAATGTCCACCCGTAGTATGCCGTGTTGGTGAGCAGCGCCCATGCCCCGCCGGCAACCGTAGACAGTTTTTCCCCGTCGAAATAAGGATGGGTTATCACCGCCGACTCCAGTGTCATGCCGAACACGCGCGTGTATACCTGCCACAGCACCACGGGCACCGCGCACGAAGCTATGATTGCCAGGGGCTTCCATTTGCGCGTCCGCAGACAAGCGTAGAGCACCAGCGCCCCGGCGGCAAGCACGAATGCCAGGCCTTCGGCACGGCTCCACACGTTGATTGCCAGCAGCAGAGCACCCAGCGCAAGGCGCTGCGTTTCGCCGCTTTCCTTCCACCACAGCACGTAAATCAGCCCCAGCGAGGCATACACGGCATTCACCACGTTGGTACCCGAAAGCGAGGAGAACGCCAGCATGTCGGGCGCCATGAGCGTGAACAGCGTAGCGGCCATGGCGGCCGTGCGGCTGGTGAGGCGCGACAGCGCCCCGTAGAACGCCACGAGGAACGACAGGTATGTAAGTGCGGGAACTATCTTCGACGTCTCGGCGCCGAGGGCATATACGTATGTATAGGCCAGCTGCACCAGCGGATAGTAGGCAATGGGGCTGCCGGGAGCGTGGATGCCGGGCATGTAGTCGCCGGCGAAGATGCTCATGGCGCCGTAGGTATGCTCCTGTGCCGCCACGAAGCCCATGGTGTCGAACGCCGCAAGCGAGTCGCGGTCGTAGGTGGGGAAGAACATGCACTTTTGGAAGTTGGCATACTCAATCCATACCACTACGGCCAGCAGCAGCAGCCACACGAAGTTGAAGTTTCCGAAAGCCACGGGGCGGCATAGAGCCTCAGCCACTTTCTTCCTTTTCGGTATGAGCATGGCTGCCAGCGCCAGGGCAAGCACGGCATCGGCGGCAAGCAGCTGCGGGGCGGCAAGCGGAATGCCGCAGATATCCATAAGGGCCATGACAGCCGTAACCGCACCCATCCCCACGGGAAAGGCAAGCCCTATGCGCTCGAGGCGCGAAGTAAGCGTCGAGAGGTTGAACACCGTGAGGTATCCCACGAGAAATACCAGAAGAATTCCTATTGCATACATGGCTATTGTTTTCCTTTAAACATTTTTGCCGCCTCTACCGAATCGGTAGGCAGCACACAGAGCTGCATCTGCTGACTGGTGGCATAGGGCACAAGTTCGCGGTTGCGGCCGTTCACCACGGCCACGTGGGTGAGGCGGCGGCTCCACGACGTCTTCCCCATCTCCTGCTCCACCACCACGCGGCGCGGATAGAGGAAGCGCACGGCCGAGAGCTTGTCGCAGAGGTTGCCCGAAAAGGTGTAGGGGCATCCCTCGGCCTTCGACGTGAAGTCGGTGCGCGAGGGCCAGTACACCACGGCGCTGTCGGGCGTCATGCGGCGCACCATTTCCACGAAGGCATAGTCGTAACCCAGGCGCGATTCCAGCTTCTGGTCGGCATCGCATCCTTCAAGCTGTCTGATGGAGGCGAGGTTGTCCCTCACGTAGCTCTGCAGAAGCCACGAATATCCGTCGTTCGATTTCAGAAGCGAGGGAAAGAGCATATACACAGCGGCGGCAATGAGAATGTTCTTCACCCACCACCCGAACCCGAACCTTGCGGGCCCTTTGTTGTTATTGTCCATTGGTTCGAAAGAAATTTCAGTTTGTGAAGCGGTATTTCAGTAGCGTCCACACGGCCTCAACGCCGTCGGTCCACCTCAGTTTCTTGCCCTGCTCGAGCGAGCGCGGCGAATAGTGGATGGGCTCTTCGTGAATCTTGATGCCGAGCTTCGATATTTTGGCGGTGATTTCGGGGCAGAACTCAAAGCGTTCGCAGCGCAGTGTGATGCGTTCCATCACTTCGGCCCGCACCAGTTTGTAGCAAGTAGGCTCATCGGTGATGTGCTGGCGGTAGAGCAGGTTGGCGATGTGCGACACCAGGCGCCCCCCGAGATAGAAGCTGCGGTAGAGGCTTTTGTTCTGGCTGTCGAGGAACCGCGAGCCGTAGACGGCCATGTATTTGCCGTCGACCATGCATTTCAGCAGCCTGGCGATGTCATTAGGGTCGAGTTCCAGGTCGCCGTCCTGAATGATGATGAAGTCACCGTCGGCCACTTCGAGCGCCGTGCGTATGGCACGCCCCTTACCGCGGTTTACGGTGTGGCGCAAGAGTGTAACGGGCAGTTGGGGATGCTCGTCCGTGAAGCGTGCAACGCGCGCCGCGGTGTCGTCGGCCGAGCCGTCATCCACCACAATCACCTGCTTGCCTATGCCGTAAGGCAAATGTACGGCGCACACACGGGCAAGTACCTCGGCTATGTTCCCGCCCTCGTTGTAGGCCGGAATGATGATACTGAGCCTTGCGCTCCCCCTGTCTGCGTTGCTGTTCATGCGCCCTTCCGTATAATAGATTTCTGCCTACAAAGGTAAACAATATAAAATTACCATAGCACGCTTTGGCAGAAAATCACCCCGATGCCCCCGAGAAACGGGAAATTTCACGTTTTTGACTTCCGATGCAAAGATACAACGAAGAACCTTACTTTGCAATAGCTAATTTACTAATTTTTCATAAAAAACAATACACCGCAGCCGAAAAACGGCAAGGCTTTGCGCCGGAAGCGCATGCGGCGAGCGGCGGCGCGGAATGCGGCACCTGGAGCACGCAATTCGGCAAAGAGAGGGCACGAATCTCAGAAATCACACGAATTTGGCGCACTTATGGCAGGGGCGGCGATTTTCGTTTTTGCGGCAATTTTTTACACCTCGAGCGTAAGTGTCTG
>CAZDOH010000023.1:0-26783 GCA_964507005.1 uncultured Prevotella sp.
AAAAGAATTTTACGGCTCAGACAAACTTGACAACTTCGCGACAAATTGTTAACTTTGCCCAATTCAAGCAAACCGCGAAATGGAGCGACTACTTCACTACACTTGGCAAAACCGTCTGTTTCCCGCCATCGGACTGAAAACGACCGATGGCGAGCCGCTGGAAATACTCGCGCCCGGTGTGCACAATAATGATGCCGGTCCCGATTTCATTGCCGGAGTGGTGAAGATTGGCGGAGTGCAGTTTGCCGGCAACATTGAAATACATACCCGTAGCAGCGACTGGTACCGCCACCGCCACGACAGCGATGCGGCTTATTCCAATGTAGTGCTGCATGTGGTTTCGGAGGCCGACGTTGAAGTGCGCGACTGCAAAGGACGAAAGTTGCCGCAGTTTGTGATGAAGGTGCCGAGATATGTTGAAGACAATTACGCAAACTTGCTTGGCGAAGAGAAATATCCGCCTTGCTGGCGCCATGTCCCCTATATAGAACCCGTGAAGGTGGAAAACTGGCTTGCTACGCTTCATGCACTGCGCCTGGAGAGTAAGGTGCAGCGCATTTACGACAGTCTGCAGCGCTGCAGTCACGACTGGGAACGGGTGTGCTTCATTACTGTGGCACGCAATTTCGGATTCGGTATCAACGGCGAGGCTTTCGAGGAATGGGCATACAATGTGCCGCTTGGCGCTGCGGCGAAGCACCGCGACAACATTTTCCAGATTGAGGCCTTGTTTCTAGGGCAGGCCGGTTTGCTGCAGCCCGATACAGTGCCCGCCAAGTACAGGGCGCAGGCCGAAGCCGAAGGCTATTTCGGCCACTTGGCCAGGGAATATGCTTTTCTGGCCCATAAGTTCACGCTGACGCCCATGCCGGTTGAGCGATGGAAACTGCTTCGCACCAGACCGCAGAATTTCCCACATATCCGCCTTGCGCAGCTTGCGGCACTATATGTGCAGGGGGCTATATCGCTAGCTTCGCTTACAGCTCCCGGCGAGTTGCGCGAAGTGCGCACACGGTTGAGAGCCGGAGCCGATGGCTATTGGCGCAGCCATTATCTGTTTGGATGCGAAAGCCCCGAACGGGCAAAAGTGCCGGGCATGGGTTCGCTTAATTTGTTGGTGCTCAATTCAGTGATTCCTCTGCTTTTTGCCTACGGCCGCTACCGCGCTGAAAAGGAACTCGAAGAACGCTCCTTGAGGCTGTTTGCATCGCTGCCGCCCGAAAACAATTGCATAACACGCTTGTGGGGCGAACTGGGCGTCACTGCCCGCTCTGCTGCCGACTCGCAGGCCCTTATCCATCTCAAGAAAAACTATTGCGACCGACGCGACTGTCTGCGCTGCCGATTCGGATACGAATATCTCAAGATGCAGCATTCGGCCGGCAATGCCTAATAATTTCCGACAATGAAAAAACCAGAATATATTTTTGAATGCCGTATGGAGGTACGCGATTACGAGTGCGACCTTCAGGGTATAGTGAACAATGCCAACTACCAGCACTATACCGAGCATACCCGCCATTTGTTTTTGCATGCCATAGGCATGAGTTTTGCCGATATGCACAACCGCGGCACCGATGCCGTGGTGGCGCAGATGACAATGCGCTTCAAGACACCGCTGCGCAGCGACGACGTGTTTGTGAGCCGTTTGGCTATGCGCCGTGAAGGCATGCGCTATGTTTTCTATCAGGACATCTTCCGACTGCCCGACGACAAGATGGTTTTCAGCAGTCAGGTAGACGTGGTGTGCCTGGTAAACGGCCGCTTGGGACTGTGTGA
The DNA here is from genome assembly GCA_964507005.1 of uncultured Prevotella sp. Lineage (GTDB taxonomy): Bacteria > Bacteroidota > Bacteroidia > Bacteroidales > Bacteroidaceae > UBA6398. The sequence continues at coordinate 1,780 of CAZDOH010000023.1, forward strand.
GGAACTAGACGAAAAGGTTGCGAAATTCATTGCAGCAAAATGATAGCCCAGGACACAGCCTACGACCTTGCCCTTGCGATGGCTTTCAGCTATACGCCGGCAACTGCGCTTGATCTTTGGCGCATGGCGGGTGGAGGACGCGCCGTGTGGGAGAACCGGCACGACCTTTCGGCTGTGGTCCCGCAGGCATCGAAGAATCTGCTTGCCATGGCAGACAAGATAGAAGCCGCGTTGCCTCTTGCCGAAAAAGAACTGGAAAAGGCGCAGGATATGCGAATAAAATGCCTTACGATGGGTGACAGTGCATATCCTTTGCGGCTGAAAGAGTGCAACGATGCCCCGCTGGTGTTGTTTTATATAGGCAATGCCGACCTTAACTGCAGGCATGTGATATCTATGGTAGGCACGCGCCATTGCACCGAGTACGGCAAAGACATCTGCCGCATCGTGACGCGCGACCTAGCACGCCTTGTGCCGGGTACGCTGGTAGTTAGCGGCCTTGCCTACGGCATCGACATCAATGCCCACCGCGGCGCTCTCGAGGCTTCGCTGTCTACAGTGGGAGTGTTGGCTCACGGACTTGACAGCATTTATCCATCGACGCACCGCGAAACGGCACGGCGTATGGCTGCAGCCGGAGGTTTGCTTACGGAATTTCCTACCGCCACAAAGTTGAAGCCTGTGAATTTCGTGCGCCGAAACCGCATCATTGCCGGAGTGTGCGACGCTGTAGTGGTAGTGGAAAGTGCCGAAAAAGGCGGAAGCCTTATCACGGCATCGATTGCCGACAGCTACAACCGCGACGTATGCGCATTCCCAGGCCGTGTGGGAGACGAATATTCTGCCGGATGCAACAAACTTATAGCCGAAAGCAAGGCGCAGCTTGTCACTTCGGCTGAAGATATAGTGAAGGCGTTGGGATGGGACTGTGAAAGTGCGGGAAAAGATGCAAGCGAAGCCGAACCTACGCTTTTCCCGGAACTCAACGAAGTGGAGCAGAAGGTATATGATGCACTCGACGGTTCAGACGGCAAGCAGATAAACCTGCTTACTGTGGAAACAAATATTCCGGTAGGGGAATTGATGTCGGTGCTTTTTGAAATGGAGATGCGCGGAATAGTGAAAAGCCTTGGCGGGGCCCGTTACAGGCTTACGCTTCAATGAGGCTTCGCCCTGCGGTGTAGCCGGTAGTCCATGCGGCCTGCAGGTTGAAGCCGCCTGTCACGGCATCGATGTCGAGCACTTCGCCTGCAAAATAAAGGTGACGGCAACTTTTGCTTTCGAGTGTGTTAAGATTTATGCTTCGAAGCGACACTCCGCCGCAAGTTACGAATTCGTCTTTGTAGATTCCTTTTCCACTGATGGCGTATCTGTCAGCGCCAAGAATTTCTGTGAGTTTGTTGACGCCCCTTTTTCCAATTTCGCCCCAGTGGCGCTCTTCGGACAATCCCGCTTTTCCGAGCAGGTAAAGCCACAATCGCGCCGACAATCCGAACAGCCGCACGCTGCCCAACTTTTGGCGCGCACAGCGGTTGGCCGTGGACTGTATTTCAGATGTGATGTTCTGGTGGTTGCCTTCGCCTGTCCAGTTTACAAGCAGCGGCGACTGGTAGCTGCAGTCGTGAAGATGGCGTGCTGCATACGACGAAAGCCTGAGTATGGCCGGCCCGCTCATTCCCCAGTGGGTGACAAGAAGCGAACCGCTTGCAGTGAATTTTGTGGAAGGTATGGAAACTATGGCGTTGGCCGTAGTGCCAGGCATTTGCCTTAAGTTGTCGTTGGCAATGTTGAAAGAGAAGAGCGACGGCACCGGCTTTTCGGTTTCATGCCCCAGGGCGGTGAAAGTTTCCAGCATTTCACCATGCGGTGCCCCGCCGGTGGTTATTGCCACACGGTCGAAAACCGCGCGGTGGCCGCCGGAGAATTCCAGCGCAACGGTTCCATCGCTTATGGGGGAAACGCCTTCAAGCTTATGCCCCGTGAAGATTTTTACGCCAATTCTTTCGGCTGCCGAGGTAAGGGCGCTGACGATGGTAGATGACTTCCGGGTGACGGGAAACATGCGCCCGTCGTCCTGGGCTGCAAGCTCGGCGCCGTGGTTGGCAAACCACTGGTATGTTTCGTTTGGACCAAATTGCTTGAACAAGCGTTTCATCAGCACACTTCCGCGGGGGTAAACCTGCTTCAAGTCGCCGATGCCTTGAAATGTGTTTGTCGCATTGCAGTGTCCGCCGCCTGTGACTGCTACTTTCGCCAGCACTTGCCGCTCTTTTTCGAAGATGCCGACATCTGCCTGTGGTGCCAGTTCCTTGGCAGTAATGGCTGCAAGAAACCCTGCCGCACCGCCGCCCATTACGGCTATGCGAAGCGAATGCTGCAAGTTTGAGGCAGTGGACTGGGCGGTCATAGGCCTATTCGTATACATCGGTTTCGAATCCTCCCTCGGGTGCGGTCTTAAGAGTGGAGTAGTCTTCCTGTGATTCCTGTATGCCGCCTTGCCAGTTGCCCGAGGTGCCGCTGTTGGTGCGTATCAAGTCGCCGCATACGGCAATGTCCCAGTCGTCGCGCTCGGCCCATTGCTTGTCCTGCTCGGCATTGCCGAAACGGCTGGTGCCTACGGGCTTGTTTTTCTCGAGCGAATAGTAGGTCCACAAGTCGTTGTCGTTTGCAATGGGGGTGGATACGTTTTCCTTTCCTTTCTTTATCGTGTCGCCGTCAGGGCTGTCGCTTGAGCACGAGTTCGCCGCCACAAGGCATGCTGCAAACACTATTGGCAGAAAATAATTCGCTTTCATCAGTCAAGGAATGTATAGTTCATACTCAGGTTGTCGCGGCTTCCCGCAAACTTCAGCTTTGCTATGCGTCCGCCTGCAGTGCGCACCACGTAGGTTTTGCCCGAAACGTTTCCCTTGGCATCGAGCGCACTGGCACGGCTTGCCGAGAAATGCCCGGGATGAAGCGTCGACACGCTGAACATATTGCGTCCAAGCGCCAGTTGTGTTCCGCTTATGCCGCGGCATACGTACTCCACGGGCTCGGTGCCACGGTAGTCGAGCACCGACAGATACTCGATTGTGCCTTCGCCTTCCTTGCCTCGCTGGCTGCGCACCACGTTGAGGAAGTAGCGGCCGTAGCGTGCGTCTTCCGATGCCATACGGTCGGTGAAGTCCAGACCGAATTCCAGAACGCCCTTTGTGGCTTCTGGGCCGTAAGCGCCTGTCATGGCATGGTCGCCTCCCTGGCTGTTGACGATAATGCTGTTGAACATGTTGGCGGTAGACTGGGCGTAGGTGTCGGCGGCGGCACCGTAGGTGAGGCGCAGGTCGTTGCGCGAAGAATAGTTGACACGTATTTTGAACATTATCTTGGGCTCATTAACGTATACGTCGCAGGCTGTCATTGTGGAACTGAGTTCGATTTCCTTCACGCCTGCGCGGTGGGTAAAGAAATGGTAAGGAAGGTAGAATCTCCCCTGGTCGGCCCACCATTTGCCCCAGGTGTTGACCACGATGAAAGCCCCACGGCACATGTTGCTTTCGCTGTCGGTGCTTTCCACGGTGTCGTCGTAGCCCACAATGGTAAGCGCGTGGGCACCTTCCGTAGCCAAGGCCGTGAGCAGCGACTTGTAGCCGGTGAGGCTGGGGCCGCTGTAACTGCTGTTGATTTTCCAGTTTGAAGAGCGTGTGGAAAACGTGAGCACTCCGCCGCCTTTCTCGCCGTTGCCGCGGTCGTAGAGGTATTGCTTTATCTTTTGCAGCCCAAGGGTGTCGGTGTCGTCGAAACGGGTGATTTTTTTCACCCTGTAGCGTGCCGCATTGTGGTATTTCTCGTAGCCCGAGGCCCAGCGGAATTGGTAGACCGAGGAATATCCGTAGTCTTCTTCGGTCATTACGCCGAAGTTCTTGGCAATCATAAGCCCTTCGTCCACGAATCCACCGTTGTCAGCTCCGTCGTTCACCATATTCCAGGTAAAAAGATAAGCAAACTGATTGGCGTCGCTTGCCGACGCATCGCGGTCGAGCAGACGGTTTATTTCGTAGGTGAACATGTAGCCGATGCCCGAGGCCTGTGCGCACGACCCCCCTTTTTGGTCGATTATCGGCGGGAAATACATGAGCCGCGAATTGTCAACAAACAGGGGAAGGGCCCCTAGACGCAGACAAATGGAAAGCGCCGTGACGAGCAACGGAATGCGCAGAGTGTTCATGTGCCGGCGTTTATTTCATGCGATTGTAGGTCTTGAGCGCTTCTTCGCGCACCTGAGGAGCATAGCTGCTGTCTTCGCTCACTTGCTTTGCAAAGGTTGCTATGACGTCTTTCTGATACGATTGGTTGCGCCACCCGAGCGATTCGAGTATCATCTGCTGCACCTCGGCATTGCCTGTGTTTTTCACGGCATCGATGAGCCGGGGCACAAGATAGAGCGGAGTGTAGTTGCGTGTGGTGCGTATGGCAAGGCGGCGTTTCCCGATGGGGGTTGTGTCGTTGCATGCCTCGTCGATGGTGGCTGTCCATCGGGTTGCCGAGCTTTTTATGGCTTCGGCAATCTTGCTGCGCGTGCCCGCCTTGTCGAGGTAGACCACACTGTCGGTGTCGAACTGGTGTGCGAATTCGGCCATCAGTTTGTCTTCCGGGAAAACCGAAAGGGCGCTCATGGCGCTGTAGTTGCAGCGCTCGGAGGTGTTGTTGCTGATTGACACTTTTATAAGGGCAGGGATGAGCCGGAAGTCACCGCTCTTGTTGATATAGTTGAGGGCGAAGCGCTGCACCAGTTCGTAGCTGTCGCAGGCGCCGAGCGAAAGGGCTTCGATATACTCATCACTACCCGTTTCGGAAAGCGATGTCAGGGCCTGCACCCTGACGAGAGCCGACCGCGATTCGCGGAAAACCTTGAGAAGTTCGGCCGGCGACATTTTCCCCGCCTGGCAGTATTGCTCTATAGCCATGCTGCGCATGTCGGGGTAGCTGTCGTTGTCTAGGTATTTTGCCCACGCCCGGTAGTTGTTCCCGGCGATAAGTGCGTTGATGTCGGCAGTGCGGGCTGCGGGTGTGAACGAGAAAGTGGGGTCGCCTATAAGGTTCGATTCCAAATAGCCGCTGAATCGCGGGATGTTGCCGATGCAGGCGCCGAGCCCCAGCAAGCCCATGTAGCGGTCGCTCCATTTGTCCTGCAGCACATTCACCGAATTGGCAACCACGGCCACAGTCGAGCCCGGGCTGAAGATGTATTCGCTGGCAATGCAGTCATCGAGATGAAACGAACCGGTGAAGCAGGCGTCAATCATAACCACGCGGCAGTTGGGGCGGTAGCCATGAACCTGGAAGTCGGCAATGGTGAGGTCCTGGTCGGCGTCGTCGAGCGAATCCTGCTTGAGGATTTCGGGGTTGTAGGCATCGTTTACCCACGATTCGGGCACGTCCATGAATTTTGCGAGTTTGGTAATCATGCTGTCCTTGCCCAAGCCTTTGTCGTCTACGGCGTGGCGAAGGTTGGCCCGGAGATAGGCCCGTATCCAGTTTTTGGCATCGCGGGCCGTTTCCACGGCGGGAAGCCCATCGATGTATTGCGTGTCGGGGGCACCGTGATGGTGAAGGATGGCGAAATCGAGGTCGGGCCGCATCAGTTCGTTCATCAGCAGGAACTTTGTCTTTTTCTGCTGCCCGTTGTAGATGTAGCCGATGCCGTTGTGTTGCTGCCTGAGCCATGGGAAGTGCTCGTAGATGCCAAGCTTCTCGTCGATGCGTGCCATGAGCGACCCCGACACGTAGCCGTGGCCGTTGAAGTAAAGCATCTGGCTGAGCCGGCGTGGGGCGCGCTTCTCAGCCACTGCCTTGCGCAGAAAGCGGCGCAGTTTTTCGTAGCGGCTAGTTCCGCCGGCATCGGTGGGGCGGATGCGGCCCGAATAGATGGTGGGGCGGATGCGCTGGCGTGAATCTGCCGTGAGCGAATAGTAGAAGCAGTGACGCAGGGAATCGTCCTGGGCAATGAATTTGAATTTGAGGCCGAAATCGTCGTAGAAGCGGTCGGAAGGCACCGACGACTCGCGGCGGTCGTTGTTCTGGTTCATCTTGAAGGCCGAGGTGAGGTGCTGGGCATCGCGTATCATGGCCACGGGAATGTCACCTATCAGCACAGTGCCTTCGATGGGCGCGGACTTCTGCGTGTGGAGCCTTTGCAGTGCTGCACGGATGGAGTCGGGCACATGCCAGCGGTCTTCCACAACGTACACTTTCAGTCCGTTGACGTCTTCAATGGCGCGGGCATAGTCGGCTATCTCGTTTTTAGCCTCGTGATAGCTTTTTGTGTCAACCACAATAGCAAAACCGCGTTTCATGGCAGCATTTGCTTGGGTGGAAACTGCCGCAGCGATTGCCAGAGTAAGAATTTTTGCAATTTTTCGATACATAATGTAAGTATTGGCCGTTGGTTATTTCTGTAGAGAAATATTGTATTTTCCGTTGTAAGTTATGCGGTTGTAGGTTTTCAGCGCTTCCGCGCGAAGGGCTTCGCTTTCGCCGGGGTTTTCGCTTATTTCCTTCGAAATCTTAGCGATTACGGGCGCCTGGTATGAGTGGCTGTACCATCCCATTGCCTCGATGAGCGTCACGCGGCGCGCGTCGCCCGTGCCCGTGCGCACGTAATTCATGATGTCGGGAATACGCGAGTGGGGGCAATAGATGCGCATGCACGAGGCACTGAAGTTGAAAGCCTTGTCGCGCAGAGTGTCGGCAATTATTTCGTCAACTTCCTTCTCCCAGTAGTTGGCATATTTCGAAATCACCGTCTGGTATTTCGCGCCGAGCGAGTCTTTGTTCACATAGTCGGCCGTGGCCCACACTTCGTCAAAGGCCTTTTGCAGCACATCGCGCGGGAAGAACTCCACGGCCATGCGTGCGTCGGCTTTCACGCGTGCCGAGGCGCTGTTGTCGGTCCAGACTTTCACCAGAGGGCGGGCCAGTTCCGGGCTACCGCTCAGCTTGCAGTAGTTCACGGCAAAGCGCTGCACCATCTCGGCTTTGTCGTCGAGGGCTACGGCTATACCTTTCACGAAATCGTCACCTCCGGCACGGGCGAGCAGCTGCAGAGCCTGCATTCTCACCTGATCGAAAGGTGATGTCTTTAAGGTTTCGAGCAGGCGGGCAGTTGACAGTTTTCCTTTGTCGAACTCTTGCAGGAGTTTCAGTGACGTTCCGTCGGCAGTTTCCGAAAGTTTGATTTCGGTTTCGGGAGCGAAGAAAAATGTAGGGTCGCCAATGATGTGGCTTTCGAGCAGCTGCTGGTAGTTGTTGATTTCGCCGATGGTATGCGAGTAGGCGAGCAGTCCGATGAGGCGGTCGTACCATTTGTCCTGTATCACGTTTACTGTGCCGCCCATGCATGCCACCGTTTTTCCGTCGGAAAAAATATACTCGTTGGCAATGCAGTCGTAGTTCTGGAAAGCACCGTTGAAACATGCGTCGAAAATCACTACGCGTGAACTTGGGCGGAAGCGGTAGGCCGCGAAATCGGGCAGATGAAGGTCGCGCTGCAGGGCGTCAATCGAGTCGGGAACGTCTTTATTGGCCCGGCCGAGATACTGAGTGTCGAAATCGCCGTGATGGTGCAGAATGCTAAGGTCAAGGTCTTCTCTTTGCAATTCATTCATGAGCGAGGCTTTGATGTATTTTTCCTGCGAATAGTCGATATACTTTATTGACTGCCTAGGGCTGCGAGTGAGCCACGGGAAGTGCTCGTAGTATTGAATTTTCTCGTCCATGGCTGCCACGCGGCTTTCGTTGAGCGAGCCTTGTCCGGTGAAAAAGAAAATGCGGCGGAGTTGTCCGGCAGCAAGTTTCTCGGCTGCTGCTTTGCGAAGGAACTTGCGCAGCTTTTCATAGCGGCTAGTTCCGCCGGCATCGGTGGGGCGTATGCGCCCCGTGAATATGGAGGAACAAACATGCTGCTCGCCGTCGGCACGAAGGGAATAATAAAAAAGGGCAGAAGAGCTGTCTTTTTCCAAAAAACGGAATTTCAGCCTGAAGTCATCGTAGAAGCGGTCGGAGGGCACCGACGATTTTTCCCGGGGCAGCTTTTGGCTCATCTTGAAAGCCGAAGTGAGATGCTGGGCATCGCGTATCATGGGGACGGGAATGTCGCCTATGAAGACTGCCCCTTGTATTAGGCCTTTGCTATACATGGAGTAGAGGCAGGCACGTATGGAATCGGGCACTCCCCAACGGTCGTCAATGGTATAGACCTTCATGCGGTTTACCTGCTCTATGGCGTGGGCATAGGCAAAAACCTCGGTTTTTGCCAGGGCATGGCTTTTTGGGTCGATAATAATGGCAAAACCTTTCGCCGCCCGGGCGGGCTGCAAAAGCGCCAGAGCAATCGACAATAGTATTATGCTTCTCTTTGTTGTCATACGATATATGTATCTTGTTTCGCGCGGAATATTCCGCTGTTTTCTTTTCATACAATTGCTTTCTGCCAATATTCTTTAGAGGGGCAATGCATCACGAAAAATTATGCCGGTTATAATTTTTTCTATATACTATGTAGTTAGAACTACAATAGACATAGTAAAAACGATATTCTACATTGTTATCGTGATATTGAATGCCGCATTTTCTCCTTCAGCAGATGCTGCGGGTTTCAAAGTATGGGAATCAGAGCGTAAGATTAAGCCCGAAATCCATGTAGGTTTTCGACTTTCCGTCGTAGAGAGTGCTGCAAAAGTTGTTGCCGCTATAGAACCGGCTTGTGCTTTGTGCGTAGACAGTGAGCCATGTAGGTGTATGGTAAAGGCGTATCGGAATATTCAAGGCGGCGCGCACATTGAAGCCGGCGCTTTTTGCTGTGGCGTATTCAAACATGGGCGCGGTGTATTCGGTATACAACTTGTTGCGCACGGTGCCGAAGGTGGGGTCGCCGAGAGTAGTATGGTAGAATGCGCCGAGCGAAGTTTCCAGCCTCAGTTTGCGTATGTCCCAGAATTTGCTGCCCGAGGCTAGTATTCCTGCTATGGTATATTTCTGATTGTAGGAATCGGTTTCGTAGTTGGTGATGTCGGCATTGTTGACGGTGGCCTTTACACGTGCAGACCAGTCGGGCATGTCGCCTTTGAGTTTGTCTATGCGGTATTCCAATTGGGCTGCAACGTAGGTTGCGGTATGGATTTTGTCTTTGCTGAGTATGTCGTAGTATACTCGGTTGTTGTGCTCTGTGTCGATTTTCCTCTGTTGGTCGTACCAGTATCCTTCCCCGCTTTTGAGGCTTGCTCCGAGCATAATGTTGTGGCGAAGGTCGTTGTTGCCAAACGATACGCGGTCGTAGAATGACAGTTTTATGTCGCTGTAGTCACCTCCTTTGAAGGTGTAGCTTGAGCCACCGTCTTTAGCATTTTCATTGTTGGCGTTGAAGCCTGCTTCCAGCAGATTGTCGATTCCTGCAAATTTTGCGTTCCACTGTGCGTTTAAGCCGAGTCGCAGGCCTTTGTAGTCACGATGGTAGCTGTAGAACTCATGGGTGCTGAACTGATTGTTGTCGCCCATGCCTTTCATTAGGAAGTATATGTAGGTTTCAAGGCTGTTGACCATGGTATAGTCGATAGTGGAATTGTAGACGTCAATGTCGGCAGACAGTCCCACGCTGTGATTGCCCGAAAGTTTGTACCAGGCGCCTGGATTTACCAGAAAATGCATTGAGTTGGTCTTGGGCCGGGGGTCTTGTTGGTCGGAAAGGCTTCCTGTGGTGTATTTGAGTTGCAGCGCGCCGACTAGTCGGTCGCTGAAGCGGTAGGACGAGCCCATGTGCAGCGAGAACTCCTCGGTATGGACGTTGCTGTTTATAGAGTCGCCTATGACAAACGGGTTTTCAGGTGTGGCCATGTAGGCATTTGTCCATTTGTGGCTGTAGTCCTTGCTGTTGAGGTACTTGATATTTCCCGACAAACTGAATTTTCCTATTTGTTTGAGTCCGGAAATATCAAGGCTGAAGTCGTCGTGTTTTCCCGATGCGTTTACTGCGCTGAAAGCTCCGCGTTCGAAATGTGTGTTGAGGGTTATGTCGGCCAGTGTCTGGACTTTGTTGAACGTAAGCTTCGCCGGGTTGTTGCTTTCGCTGAATATATTGTTGAGAAAGTTCAGTTCTTTGTAGTTCAGACGGTCGTAGCGCGTGTTGTCGCTGTCGCTGGCTGTGGCTTCAATATGTGTTGAAACGGCAAGCAGTGTGACGAAGAAGAAAACTTTTCTCATTTCGGTAGTCTTTTTGGGGTTGTTGTGATGGATTTGTAAAAAAGGGGCGGCGGTTGTTGCCGCCCCTTTGTGTGTGAGGTTATGATTTTATTCCTCTACGAAAGGCTGGTCGGTGAGGAAGTCATCAGCCGAGCAGTTGGTGTCCTGGTAATACTTGCGGCCGTTTGCATCGGTGCTGGAAACCTTGCGGCGTTCGCAGCCTCCGCCGTACATCTGGCTGCTGAGCACACCCTGCTTGTCGTCTTTCGGCAGGAAGAATCCGTAGTGCTCGCTTGCGCTGTTGCTCCATACGTCAACAGCATCGAGAAGGTACTTCGAAGGAATCATCAGATATTCCATCGAGGATGTTGTTCCCGGAGTGGTCTGGATATTGCTCTTGTCGGCAACAAACTGTTCGGGAGTCATTCCTTCGGGAAGTTTTACAAGTGCGTATGCGATGGAACTTACACCGAAACCGAATATCTTCATGTACTTGTTGTTTGTGAAGATAGGAGTGAGGTTGGGGGCGGGGTTGTCAACTTCTGCAGAGTGGAAACTGAGGTAAACTTCCCAATCGGCATCGCTGAGGTCGGGGCATGCATCGTTGTCGGCATAGTCGGCGCTCTTGTGGTTTACGGCGTCGCTTGCAATCTTCACGCTTTCGCCCGGCTGAAGGGGATAGTCGGTACCGCTGCCGGGGAAGGCTACAACCGAGCCGTTGCACATAGGATAGAGGTCGGTGATGCCGGCTGCCTGCCAGGCGTTTTGGGTGGTCTGCCCGGCGAGTGCCGTGGCAATGATAAGGTTGTCGAGATACTGCACTTCATCGCTGTTGTTTACAATCTCGAAATACGAGTCGTATACATAGTAGAGTTTGCTTCCGGCGTGGAAGAGAGTCTTGAATATGAGCGACGACTTGTTGACTTTGCTGAGGTCGATGGTAACGTTTGTTTCGTTGTAGACGTTAGCCTTTGTGAGGCCGCTCACCGATGCGGTGGCTTCGTCCTTCACTTTGCCGCTTACCGAGAAGTCGTAGGTGCCTTGCTTGAGTACGAGCGAAACCTGGTTGCCGTTTGCCTTTACGGTGTCGGAAGTTCCCTTGTCGCTCTTGGCAATTACCGTGAGGTCGGAAATGTTGTCAATCTGAAGATCGTCGCCGAGGTTGAGGGTAACGGTCACAGGATACGACTTCAATCCGTTGTCGTCGGAGCTGCAGGAAGAGAAAGCCACTCCTGCGCTGATGAACAGCGATGCTGCGAAAAGTTTGTTGATGATTTTCATTTTGCTTTTAGTTTATTGAAGTTGATGAATGTTGTAGCTTGAGATATATTATGTAGTGCCGTTCAGAATTTCATCTTGAGTTCGGCACCGAAATACATGTTGGGATAGAGCGATTGCTTGCTGAGAGTGTTTTTGTTAGTGTGATATTTCTTGAGGTTTAGGAAATTGTTGGCCATGAACGAAACTTCGGCGATTTTTCCAAGTTCTTTTGTGAGCCGGAAGTTGAAAAGCGCCCAAGGCTTTATCCTGTCGCTTTTGAAGGCGTAGAGCAGATAACGCCCGTTAAGCAGATAATAGTTGGCGTTGTTTTCGAATTCCGGCTGCCAGTCGGTCCATTCACCTTGGCGGTTGTAGAACCCGAGCGGCGAGACTATGTAGCGTGTGCCGTCGGCAGAGATGTGATACAGTTTTGTGCCGCTATTGCCTTCGTATATGCTGCGTTGGTTTTCATACCACACTACCTGCATGGTGGTTGTGAACACCATGTTTACTGCCGGTATGTGGGTTATGAAGCGGAAGTTGGTGTTTACGCGGTCGCTTATTGTTCCGCTTCCGGCAGGCAGCATGGGGATATAGTCGTAGTTGTAGTTGATGTAGCTGAGACTTGTTGTGGCTCTTTTCCGCTTGATGTGGAACCATGCACCGTCTACTACCAGTGAGGTACGGATTGCCTGCCATGTGCCGAAGTCCCATGAGTATTCTATGCCGTGCTTGTCGGTGCTGGTGGTGTTGGCTGGGCGGCTCCAGGTGGTTATCTCGTTTTGCTGCGAAGTGGTTGCCGCCATCTGTGCTCCATTGTAGGTGTATGTCACGTCTTTCCCTGTATATGCAAGGTTTGAAGCCCCGCCCGGTACATCGTAGCGTGTATAGTTGAGGGCTATGAACTGCGAACTGAAACCGAACTCGCCCCGGTGGCGCTCGCTGAAGAAGTTGACGTAGCCTTTCATTTTGCCTATACGTGCGTTGAGCCCTATTTCCCATTTTGTACTGCGTGCCGGCTTAAGGTCAGGATTTTGTGTGTTGTCGACTACGCGCGTGGTCATTACGGCGAGGCGCGAATCGTCTGTTCCTATGGCGCTGACGCTTACGTTGTCGAAATACGCTTTGTCGGGGTAGAGGTAGAGCAGAGTGGGCATTTTGTTCGAGATGCCGAAGCCGCCGCTTATGCTCAGTTTGTCGAACACACTGTTGTTTTTCTTCGTGAGGAAGGCGAATTCGGTGTTTACGCGCGGTTCTGCCACGAATATGTCGCCGCGTTTCGATTTTTCCTTGTCGAGGAAGAGGTTGGTGAGGCGCACGCCGGCATCAAACTGTAGGTTGGTGGCGCCGATGTTGAGCGACGAAACGTCGTTGAAGAACATCGAAAGGTTGCTGAGCGCAGGAATGTCGCTGAACTTGCGCGGACGGTACGACTGTGCCTCCCCGGCTTTGGGCGGGCGGTTGAGGTCGAATTTCAGACCGTCGCCCAGGTTGTCGTCCAAACGGTATTCAATGCCGGCTTTGGCATTGGTGTAGCCTTTCTTTCCCAGCTGTATGTATTTGTTGGCTTTCAACTGCCCGAAGATGTTGAGCGGTATGCCTTCCATGCTATAGTCGGCGTAGTATACGCTGGTTACCATAGTGGCAAGGTGCTCGCCGGTTTCCATGCTGCCCGAGATTACTCCGTCGGGGCTGGATATGCGGTCGTGATGGGTGTCGTAGGTGCGCGAAAGTTGTGCCGAGAGGTCGTAGTCGATGCCCGTAAGCCATCCGCCTGTCTGTGCGTGCCCGTGTAGGGCGAGCCGCCCGCCGGTATTCTTGTTTTTGTAGGTAAGGCCCAGTTCGCTCATCTGCTTGTCGTATTTGTAGTTGTTCACGTTGTTGTAGAACGAGCCGTTGACATTGAACGTTACCGGGCGCCCGCTGCTTTTGCCGAAGACGTTGCTGTAGCCTATGGTGGCGGTGATGCGGTCGTATCCCATGTATTTGCGGCGTGTGTCGCTGTACGACTGCGACCAGTCGACGCCCACGTTCATTGTTCCGGTACCCAGATTGAAGCCTTTGCCGGCGTATGCCAGTTTCGAGAACGGGTCGGCCTTGAACTTCGCTTCGAGCGGGCTTCGCCCGGCTTTTGTCTTTACTATCACGGCTCCCGATGTTAGGTTGCCGTATTCCACCGACGGAATGCCGCGTATAACTTCCACGGTCTCGATGTTGTCGGCTGAGATGGTGCGAAGGTCCACGCCCCGGCCGGGTGTTGTCTGCTGGTTGGCGCCGTCGGAATATGCACTGGCGTCCGTGCCGTCGCGCGTGGGGGCAAGGGCCTGAAGGTTGGCATCGTTGCTTAGCGGGGTGCCGTCGAGAATGATGGCCGTGCCGAGGGCATTGTTGTCGTCGCCGTCGATTTCGCGCACATTGGCTTGCGCAAGGTTGTTGAGCGTGGGGTTTACGGTGAGCGCTCCGGGAAGCAGTTGCAGCATGTCGGCAAGGCTCTTGGGCTGTATGTGGCGCACTGCATCCTGGTCGATTATTGATTTCGACCCCATGGCTTGCTGCTGTGCCGTAACCGTTACACCCCGTAGCGCCAGTGAGAGGCGCTCCATCTTTATTTCCAGTTTCGCGGGCGCGGCTGCCTTGATGCTGGCTTTCCCACGCACTTCCTTGCAGCCCAGGCACGACACGTAGTAGTCGATTTCGCCTACCGGAACATTCGGAAACGTGAAACGGCCTTTCTCATCGGTAAGGGTGAAAAGGGAGCTGTTGAGTATCACCGATGCCACTTCCACAGGCTTGCCGTAGTTGTCGGTCACAATTCCTTCGAGTTTTGTGGTGGCGCCGGTTTGTGCCGAGACGGGAACGGCGGCAAGCAATGCGACGACTGCGGCTATTGCCAAGACTAGTCGTGTACTTGCTAGCCATGAGTTTAGTTGTGAAATTCTGCTTACCATGTTGATGTTCTGCTAGTGGCGTAAATTTTGGGTGCAAAGTTACCTGCTTTCCGGTTTGCGGTGATACCTATTTGTGGGTATTTTCAGCTTAAAACGGAAACAATGCAGGCTTTTGTCATGTTTGGAGCGAAAATATTGGTTATGTGTAAACTTTTTCGGTCCTTTTCCTTACGGGCTGGCAGGAAAAAGACCGAAAAAACGTGCGAAGCGCGGGGAAACTCGCTTTTTATAATAGTGGCATAAATCCTTATAACCTTCTCCCCTCCTCTCAGAATGTCAGTGTTTGGGGTTTACAGCAATTGGCTTTCGGCCAGGCGGGAAAGATGGTTGCTGTTGCTTCCCTTTATCAGTATGGTGTATCCCCGCAGGGGTGTGGCTTGCAGTTGCGCCATTGCGTCGCGCACGTTGTGGAAGGTGGGGAATTGTGGTTTCAGTTTTTCGAAGTTTTCGCCTATGAGCCATACTTTTTCGAAGCCGGCGCGGCTCACTGCGTCTATCAGTGCCTGGTGCTCGGCGTCGCTTTCTGTGCCCAGTTCGCGCATTTCGCCTAATATCACCATTTTGTTGGCTGCCTGCAGTGCGGCGAAGTTCTGCAGTGCGGCATGCATACTTGTGGGGTTGGCGTTGTAGGCGTCTACTATCAGTGTGTTGCCGGTAGTCTGCATCAGCTGCGAGCGCCCCATGGCCGGTGTGTAGTGGGCAAGGGCGTGGCATATGTCGGCGTCGCTGACGCCGAACTTCCGCCCCACTGCTACGGCGGCCAAGAGGTTGTGGATGTTGTAGTCGCCTATGAGGCGTGTGGCCACGGTGTGCCACTCTTCGCCTGCGGCCCGCCATGCGAAGGTGAGCATGGGCTGGCAGCTGACGACTTTCCCCTCGATGTCGGGATGGCGTGCGGCTAGTGTGCCGTAGCTCATGGCCGGTATGCCCTGGGCTGCGCCGTGCAGCACATCGCTGTCGGCGTTGATGAACGTGCGCCCTCCGGTGGCGCGCAGGTAGTCGTAGAGCTCGGCTTTTGTCTTCACCACTCCCTCGAACGAACCGAAGCCTTCGAGGTGGGCGCGCCCCACATTGGTCACTATGCCGTAGTCGGGGGCGGCTATGCTGGTGAGCAGCGCTATTTCGCCGCGGTGGTTGGCTCCCGTTTCCACCACGGCTATTTCGTGGTCTGCGGTGAGGCGCAGCAGTGTAAGCGGCACTCCTATGTGGTTGTTGAGGTTGCCTTCGGTGCGCAGCACTTGGTATTTCCGCGCTAGCACGGTAGCCACGAGTTCCTTTGTGGTGGTCTTGCCGTTGGTGCCGGTGATTTGCAGCACTGTGGGGGCCATGCGCTGCCGGTGGAGGTGGGCCAGGTCCTGCAGCGTGCGCAGGGTGTCGGTTACCGCTATGTAGCGGTTATCGCCCCGTGGTGCGAACTCGGGGCGGTCTACTATGGCATAGGCGCAGCCGCGGGCTATGGCTTGCGATGCGTATGCGTTGCCATCGAAATTGTCGCCGTGCAGGGCGAAGAATATCGAGCCGGGGGTGCAGGTGCGGCTGTCGGTGGTTACGGCGGGGTGCTTCCGGTAGATTTCGTAGAGTTCTTCGGTATTCATGTCTTCGTGTTTTTGTGCTTTTGTTGTGTTCAGTCCATGGCGTCGCGGTAGAAGTCGAGCATGGCGTATATCTCGTCTTTCGTTGCCGTGCAGTTGAGTTCGATTTTTCCTATTCCCGAAAGCAGTGTGAAGTTTACGTTTCCGCCTTCGTTTTTCTTGTCGTGGCACATTAGCTGGAAGAGCCGCGGGTAGTCTTTGCAGCTGAAGGCCATTGCGCCGTAGTTTTCGCGTATATAGCTTATGGTCTGCTGCATTTGCGTGGTGGGGAAGTGTTTCTGTGTGCGGCTCAGGAAGAGTTCGCACACTATGCCCCATGCCACGGCGTATCCGTGGAGCACGGGGTGCCCGCTGGCTAGGGCGAGGCTTTCGAGGGCATGCCCTGCGGTGTGGCCCACGTTGAGCGCCTTGCGTAGGCCGCGCTCGTGGGGGTCCTGCTTCACTATCGATGCCTTGATGTCGATGCTTTCGGCTACCATGTCGTGGAGGTCTGTGTTGCCGTTGTCGCAGTCGTTGAAGTTGAAGCGCATGAGCTGGGCCCAGTGCCGGGCATTGCTTATGAGGCCGTGCTTTATCATTTCGGCGTAGCCCGAAAGCAGGTTGTCGGTGCCGAGCGTGCGCAGGAAGTGCATGTCGATTATCACGCGGCGCGGGGCGTTGAACACGCCTATTTCGTTTTTCAGCCCGTTGAAGTTTATGGCTGTCTTGCCTCCCACCGATGCGTCTACCATGGCCAGCAGGGTGGTGGGGATGTTGATGTAGGCTATGCCGCGCTTGAATGTGGATGCCGCGAAGCCGCCGAGGTCGGTGACCATGCCGCCGCCCACGTTCACCAGCAGCGAGCGGCGCGATGCCCCGCCGTCGGAAAGCGACTGCCACACCGAGGCGAGGGCTTCGAGGTTCTTGTGAGCATCGGTGGCGGCGATTGTGAGCGTGGCGGCGTGGCGTAGCTCGGCGCTTGCGGCGAGCAATGGGGCGCAGAGGCGCTGCGTGGTGTCGTCGTAGAGCACGAATACCTTGTCGGGGCGGAGCCCGGCTATGGCTTCGTCGAGCGTCTGCGCTGCCGTGCGCGTCATGGTTACGGTGGGGTCTGTCATATTATGAATTTTTTCAGATGCCAGCGCAGTTTCAGCTTCCTCAGCAGGTTGAGCGGCTTGCGCGGTATTTTGCCTTTGTAGTTTTCGATGTAGTCGTCTACGGCATCGAGCACGCGCGCCGAGTTGCGGCCGTCGCGGTGGGCTTCGTGCCGGGCGGTGTACTCGCGTATGTTGCGCATGAGCTCTTCGGGGCGGGCGAGGGCGCGCTCTATGGCGGGGCCCACGAGCGCCGTGTCGGTTACGTTGAGCAGGTGGGGCCCGGGGTGAGTGTTGCGGTAGGTGACCACGGGTTTGTCGAGCAGCATGTATTCCACGGTTATCGACGAGCTGTCGCAGAGCATCACGTCGCTTTCGCGGAATGTTTCGAGCCCTTTGTTTACTTTTCGGAATTCCACGTTGGGGTGGCGCTGGGCTATCTGCCGGTAGTCTTCAATTAGCTGCGCATCGTTGAGCTTGGGGTGGAAGGTGATTATCCAGTGCCAAGGCTTTTTGGCGGCTAGGCTGTCGATGGTGCTGCGCAGGGCCCATGCCGAGGTGATGCCGCGAGAGAATGTGGGCGAGTAGAGCACCGTGGGCTGCGGGCGCCGCGGCTCGGGCGGAAGCGAGGGCGAATAGAAGGCGTCGACCTTGCACCATCCCGTTTCGTAGACCTTGAAGAATCGGTGGCGCGCTTCCAGCTGTTTGAAATAGGGTGTGCTCGACGGGCCTTGGGTGCAGTAGATGTCAAACCAGTTGCGTATGGTGAAATGGTCGTCGATTTTCTCTATGCGCTTGCGCATGGGGTAGCCGTGGAACACTGCCACTTTCACGCCCGGGAAGAAGTCGTATATGTAGTTGCCCGGCGCGAAAACGGCGATGGGGTTGTAGGCTTTCACTTCGTTGAAGGTGTGGAGCCTGCGCTCGCCGGCGGTGAGCAGGTCGTCACATCCGCGCTCTATGAACCATGCCGCTTCGTCGCCCCGCCTGAGTATCTCCTGCTCCAGTGGGCGGAGTATTGAGTAGGCGTAGTTGAGCGATGCAAACAGCAGGTAGTGTCGTGCCATAGTTTTTTATTGTCTTTGCGGGTTGGGGAGGGTGAATAATGTTTTGGGCAAAGATACGAAATTAGTTGTAACCGCGTATTCCCGGGCGGGTATTCTTACAGACAAGGTGCACCGCGCTGATGGCAGTGCACCTTGTGTTTAGGCGATTTTTCTGTCAGTCTTTTCTTTCAGTTTTTCTGCTAGTCTTTTATAAGGCTGTGGCCTGTCATTTCTTCGGGCTGCGGCAGTTGCATGATGTGGAGTATGCTCGGCGCCACGTCGGCAAGTATTCCCGGCTCCACCTTGGCGTTCTTGTTTTCGCTGATGTAGATGAACGGCACGGGGTTGAGCGAGTGCTGCGTGTTGGGTGTGCCGTCGGGGTTTACGGCATAGTCGGCATTGCCGTGGTCGGCTATTATTATGGTTTCGTATCCTGCGGCATTTGCGGCTTCCACTACTTCGCCCACACAGGTGTCTACTGCGGTCACGGCCTTTTCTATTGCGCTGTAAACGCCGGTGTGCCCCACCATGTCGCCGTTGGCGAAGTTCACCACGATAAAGTCGTAGACCTTTTCGTTTATCGATGCCACCAGTTTGTCCTTGACTTCAAATGCGCTCATTTCGGGCTTGAGGTCGTAGGTTGCCACTTTGGGCGAGGGAACGAGCGTGCGGTCTTCGCCTTCGAAGGCTTCCTCGCGCCCGCCGTTGAAGAAGAACGTCACATGGGCGTATTTCTCGGTCTCGGCCGTGTGCAGCTGGCGCAGTCCCTTCGAACTGAGGTATGCTCCGAGGGTGTTCTGCACATTCTCTTTCGGGAAGAGCACGTGCACGCCCTTGAAGTCGGCATCGTAGGGAGTCATGCAGTAATACTGAAGGTCGGGAATTGTGGTCATGCCTTCTTCGGGCATGTCTTTCTGCGTGAGCACCGATGTGATTTCGCGTGCGCGGTCGTTGCGGTAGTTCACGAATATCACCACGTCGCCTTGCTTTATGCGTCCGTCTACATTGGCGTTCACCAGCGGCTCCATGAATTCGTCGGTGTCCTTGTGCTCGGGGGTGTCGCTGTCGTAGCAGCCCTGTATAGCCTCTACGAGATCGTCAACGGCTTTTCCCTTGCCGTGCACGAGCTGGTCGTAGGCCACTTTTACGCGGTTCCAGCGGTTGTCGCGGTCCATGGCGTAGAAACGCCCTATTACCGAAGCCACGCTTCCCGTGGTCTCGGCGCAATGGTCGATTACGGTTTTCACGAACTGCTTGCCGCTGCGGGGGTCGGTGTCGCGGCCGTCAAGGAAGCAGTGCACGTATACGTTTTCGAGCGAGCGCTGCTTGGCTATGTCGAGGAAAGCCAGTATGTGCGACAGTTCGGAATGCACGCCGCCTGTCGATGTGAGTCCCATGATGTGGAGGCTCTTGCCGGTGCGGCTGGCATAGTCGAATGCTGCTGCCACTTCAGCGTTGCGGGTTATGCTGCCGTCGGCAATGGCGCGGTTGATTTTCACGAGGTCCTGGTATACCACTCTTCCTGCGCCGATATTGAGGTGCCCCACTTCGGAGTTTCCCATCTGCCCGTCGGGAAGGCCTACGTTTTCGCCGCAGGCCAGAAGCTGCGAGTGCGGATATGTTGCGTTGATGCGGTCGAGCGCCGGGGTTGGGGTGCTGTAGATTACGTCGCTTTTGTCGTGGTTGCCGATTCCCCATCCGTCGAGAATCATCAGTAGTGCTTTCTTTGCCATAATTGTTATGCCTTAATAATGTCTGTTTGTTTTTCGCCCGCAAAATTACGTATATTTTCCGTTTGAGCGGCCGGAATGTGTTATTTGTTTAGTTTCCAGTTTGCTCCGTCGCGTGTGTCTTTCACTTCGAAGCCGAGGCGTGAGAGTTCGTCGCGTATGCGGTCGCTGGTGGCCCAGTCTTTGGCAGCCTTTGCCTTTTGGCGCGTCTCGAGCAGCAGGTCAACGGCAGCGGCATAGGCCTGTTCGCGTTCCTGGTTCGACGATGCTTCGCGGCGCAGCCCCAGTATGTCGAAGGCGAATGCATTGAATATGTCCTTGAGGGCGTTGAGCGCGTCGGGGGTTATGGTGGTTTGGCGGTCGGCAGCCTGGTTTACCGTGTGGCAGGCATCGAACAGAGTGCTTATTAGTATTGGAGTGTTGAAGTCGTCGTTCATGGCGTCGTAGCATTTGCTGCGCAGCTGGGCTGTGTCGTCGGCGGTGATTTTGCCGTCGGCTGCGGGTGTTATGCGGTCGAGCTGTGCGTAGGCGTCCATAAGTCGCTGTAGTCCGCGACGACTGGCTTGCAGCGCTTCGTTCGAGAAGTCAACGGTGCTGCGGTAGTGTGCCTGCAAAATAAAGAAGCGTATGGTCATGGGCGAGTAGGAGTCGGTGAGTTTCGGGTGGTTGCCGGTGAAGAATTCCTCGAGCGTTATGAAGTTGCCGAGGCTCTTGCCCATTTTCTGACCGCCGACGGTCACCATGTTGTTGTGCATCCAGTAGCGCACCATTTCGTCGCCCTGCGAAGCCACTGCCTGCGCTATCTCGCATTCGTGGTGGGGGAATATGAGGTCGAGTCCGCCTCCGTGTATGTCGAAGTGGTTGCCAAGATATTTCCGGCCCATTGCCGTGCATTCGGCGTGCCATCCGGGGAAACCTTCGCTCCACGGCGACGGCCAGCGCATGATGTGCTGTGGCTGCGCTTTCTTCCAGAGCGCGAAGTCAGCCTGGTTGTGTTTTTCGCCTATGCCGGCGAGATTGCGGCTTTCGTTTATTATGTCGTCGAGGTTGCGCCCCGAAAGCACTCCCCAACGGTGCACGCTGTTGTATTTTGCCGTGTCGAAATACACGCTGCCGTTGCTGATATATGCGAAGCCGGCATCGAGTATTTTCTTCACCAGTTCTTCCTGCTCAATGATGTGTCCGGTGGCGTGGGGCTCGATACTGGGCGGAAGCACATTGAGCTGCTTCATTGCATCGTGGAAGCGGTTGGTGTAGTATTGGGCCACTTCCATTGGCTCGAGCTGCTCGAGCCTGGCTTTCTTTGCAATCTTGTCCTCGCCTTCGTCGGCATCGTGCTCCAAATGGCCTACATCGGTGATGTTCCTGACGTAGCGCACCTTGTAGCCTATGTGCTGCAGGTAGCGGAACACTACGTCGAAGGTTATTGCCGAGCGTGCGTGGCCGAGATGCGGATCGCCGTATACCGTGGGGCCGCATACGTACATTCCTACTCTGCCTGGTGTGAGTGGGGTGAACAGTTGCTTTGTGCGTGTTCGGGTGTTGTAGACAAGAAGTTGCTGTGTCATATCTGTTGCGTTTTTGTTTATTCAAACAGTGTGGGTCCGTCTCCCGGTTCTTCGCCTTCGTTGGTGTCCGGTTCGGTTGCGGGCGTTTCGGCTGGCGCGGGTTCTGCGGCTTCAATCTGCGACGGAATCTGCTCCACGGTGTCTACGGTAAAGGTCGTTACACGTTTTCCGCGAGCTTTGAGACTTTTTACTCCCACGAATTCCGTGGCTTCTATTTCGAGCGCTTCGCGGAAACTGTCATCGCCGCCGAAAGTTATGCGGAAGCGTGCCGGGTTGTCCGGCGTAAGGCATTCCAGTCGCGAACTGCTGTCGTCGCCCGTAAAGCATTGCTTTTTGGCGGTGCGCTCGAAGTTGAAACGCTTGAGGTAAAGGAAGTTGCTCTGTGAAGCGTCGTAAAGCAGGGCCGTCCATACCTTTGCGGCGTCGAATTTTTCGATTCTGAGTATTCCTTGCTCGTAGTGGTTGTTGAGGTCGAAGTCGGTAGTGTAGTATGTGCCGTCGGCCGAGACTACGAGTATGCGGTCGTCGCCCTGGAATTCGCCGAGGTATTCGCCGCGTGCGTCGATGTTGAGGCGGTTTATGTCGCGGTCGAACCATATCTTGCAGCCCCCGAGTGTGGAGACGCCGTGGCTTTTTAGCGTTATGCGGTAGACGTCGCTTTTGGTCAGGGTGTTGCCGCGGCTTTGCCGGCCCTTTATCTGAAGTTCGCCGAAATCGCATTCAAACGACAGTTTCTTGATTTTCGGGCTTGGCTTGAGCGTGACCTTTATCACTTCGGCTTCGCCGTTGGGATTGGCCGAGAAATATGCCACGCGGCTTGCGGGGGCGCCTTGTGTGAGGTCGTATTCGCGGTCGTGTGTTATGGATGTCACGTTGAAGCGCTTGTAGAAGTAAGAGCCGGCCTTGCCGTCGCGGTATACGGCGTTGTAGGTGGTGCGCTTGTCGTTTTTGCGGAACACGGCCACATGTATTATTTCGGCTTTGCGCTTTTCGCGCTTCGAGCGTTCGGTTTCGCCCACGAAAAGCTTGTCGGCAACGCGTGTCACCTTGTAGGTTCCGTCGCGGTAGAATATTATGACGTCGTCGATGTCGGAGCAGTTTTCCACGAATTCGTCGTGCTTCAGCCCTGTACCTATGAATCCGTCGGCGCGGTTGATGTAGAGCTTTTCGTTGGCTTCCGCCACTTTTGTGGCCACAATGGTGTCGAATGAGCGCAGTTCGGTGAGCCGCGGGTGGGCGGCGCCGTATTTCGCCTTTATCATGGAATACCAGTTTACGGCCACATCGGTCATGTGTGCAAGGTCGCGGTCGATGGTCTGCATCTCTCCGGCCGTGCGGGCTATGAGTTCGTCGGCTTTGGCGCTGTTGAATTTCAGAATGCGCTGCATCTTGATTTCCAGCAGGCGCAGTATGTCATCGCGCGTCACTTCGCGAACGAACTGGCTCTTGAAAGGTTCGAGGCGCGAGTCGATGAAAGCCACGGTGGTGTCGATGTCGGGTGCCTGCTCAAACTGCCGCTCCTTGTAGATGCGCTTCTCGATGAAAATCTTTTCGAGCGAGGCGAAGAACATCTGCTCTTCCAGTTCGTGGCGGCGTATTTCGAGTTCGGTCTGCAGCAGTTTCTTTGTGCGTTCCACTCCCTGCTTCAGAACGTCGCTCACCGTGAGGAACCGCGGCTTGTCGTCGTCCACCACGCAGCAGTTGGGCGAGATGCTTACTTCGCAGTCGGTGAAGGCGTAGAGGGCGTCGATGGTCTTGTCGCCGCTCACACCGGGCGCAAGGTGTATGTGTATGTCAACGTTTGCGGCTGTCATGTCTTCCACCTTGCGTATCTTGATTTTTCCTTTGTCGTTGGCCTGCAGAATGGAGTCGATAATGCTTTGTGTGGTTTTGCCGAAAGGAATTTCGGTGATGACGATGGTCTTGCTGTCGGGCTTGCTGAACTTGGCGCGTACCTTTACGCTTCCGCCGCGCATGCCGTCGTTGTAGCGCGCCACGTCGATGTAGCCGCCCGTTGGGAAGTCGGGGTAAAGCGTGAAGTCTTCGCCGCGCAGATATTTTATGGCGGCGTCGCACAGCTCGTTGAAGTTGTGCGGGAGAATTTTCGAGGAAAGCCCCACGGCAATGCCTTCGGCTCCCTGTGCCAGCAGCAGCGGGAATTTCACGGGGAGCGTCACGGGCTCGTCGTTGCGGCCGTCGTACGACAGTTTCCATTCCGTGGTCTTGGCATTGAACAGCACGTCGAGGGCGAATTTCGAAAGCCGCGCCTCTATGTAACGCCCGGCGGCCGCAGAGTCGTCGGTGAGGATGTTGCCCCAGTTGCCCTGGGTGTCGACAAGCAGGTTTTTCTGCCCCAGCTGCACAAGGGCATCGTAGATTGAAGCGTCGCCGTGGGGATGGAACTCCATGGTTTTTCCCACGATGTTGGCCACCTTGTTGTAGCGGCCGTCGTCCATGCGCTTCATGGTGTAGAGTATGCGGCGCTGCACGGGCTTCAGCCCGTCGCTGATGTGCGGCACGGCGCGCTCGAGTATCACGTAACTGGCATAGTCGAGAAACCATTGTTCGTACATGTCGGGAAGCCGCTTCACGGCTCCTCCGTCGGCGGAGGCCGACGGTTTGTATTGCGAGTGGAATTCCTGTTCGGGGGTTTCGTTGTTTTCGTCGCTCATAGTCAATGCTGGGGTGTAAGTTTGTTTCTGCCCGCGATGTGTGCAAAGATAGCAAATTTCTGCCAAGACTGTTGCAGGCCGGCGCAATAAACGCCGGTGGCGTGCGTTGAAAATAAAGATATGAATCTTTGTTTACGACATATTATTGTGCTGTTGGCTGTGGCCGCCATAGCCGGCGGCAGCGCGCAGACACGCAAGGTGCAGAACAAGCCGTATATAGACAACCGCACCTTTCACTATGGCTTCCTGTGCGCCTTGCATACCCAGACCGTGGGCCTTGAAACCAGCGGATACATCGACGCCGAAACCGGCGAACAGTGGAGCGGGGTGGGCGACCGCACCAATCTGGGATTCAGTGTGGGCGTAGTGGGAGAATGGAGGCTGAACAAGTATTTCGCCCTGCGCACCACGCCCACCATTCATTTCGGGCAGCGCCACGTGACGTTTCGCGAACAGACGTCGCAGCGCACGTATTCCGAATCGATGAAAACGGCCGTGATATCCGTACCGGTCGACGTAAAATTCAGCGCGCTGCGTTTCAACAACCACCGTCCTTACCTGCTGGCCGGCATTAACCCCAGCTACGACATGACGGGCCACAAGCAGGATGCCGTGCTCACCAAACCGCTTGTGGTTTATGCCGAAGTGGGAATGGGATGCGACTTTTATATGCCGTTTTTCAAGTTCATTCCCGAAATAAAGTTTTGTTTCGGCCTCAACAATCTGCTCGACCGCAACCGCAGCGCGCTTGTCGACAAGACCAAGGAAATCTACACCCAAAGCCTTGGCGCCGTAAAGAGCAATATGGTGATGCTCACTTTCTATTTCGAATAGAAACCCGTTTCAGGAGCTTCGGCAATCTTCCGCAACCTCAGGCACTCCGCACGGCATGCGCATAAA
>CAZDOH010000024.1:0-25771 GCA_964507005.1 uncultured Prevotella sp.
GAAATATGCCGACAGGAATTCGGCGCTTTCGCCGGGAGTGGTTTCGCTGAGAAGCTGCACCGTGATAGGGCCGAAAAGCAGGTGGAAGCGCACGTGTATGAAACATTCGGCAAAAGCTGCCAAATAGCCGGCGCCGTAGAGCACGCCGCGCAACCAGGGCCGCACGCGCCGCGGCACTGCACACAGCAGGGCGCACAGGATGTAGAGGTCGGCAATGTTTTCGAAATACAAAACGTATGCCGGAGTGCCCGATGCGGGACTCTCGATGATGCGCGCCACGACAAACAGGGCATACATGAAAACGAAAAACAACGGCTCGCGGCGCAACGGCGCGGCAAGAAAACCGAAACCCCCGGTTGCCCCGCTGCTTGTCTCCCTATTTGTATCTTTGTAGGCCATCTGCATTTGATAGTGGCGCAAAATTAATCATTTTCACCGGCACCCGTACTGTGCCGGCGGAGCAAATCGCCAAAGCGATAGTGCGGCAATGGCGATAATTCCTTATTTTTGCAGCATCATGTCAAATTCCCCGCTTAAGGAACGCACTGCAAAAGGTCTTTTTTGGGGAGGCCTTTCGGGTGGAGTGCAGCAGGTGCTGGCGCTCGTCATCGGCATAGTGCTGGCGCGCCATCTGCTGCCGCAGGACTACGGCATGGTGGCAATGCTCACCGTTTTCTCGCTCCTGGCGGCAAACCTTGAAGACAGCGGCTTCACATCGGCCATTGCCGTGAAGAAAAGCGCAGGCAATGCCGACTACAACGCCGTGCTGTGGTTTTCCGTGGCTGTGGGCGTAGTGCTTTACATCCTGCTATGGTTTGCCGCCCCGCTGATTTCGGCTTTCAACCGCACGCCCGAGCTCACGCTGCTTGCCCGCGTGTCGTTTGCAGGATTCGTGGTTTCGAGTTTCGGCATAGCCCAGTCGGCATACCTTTTCCGCAACCTCATGGTGAAGCAACGGATGATAGCCACATTCACGGCCGTATGCGCCGGAGGTGCCGTGGGAATCACTCTGGTCGTGCGCGGCTACGCTTATTGGGGGCTCGTGGCGCAGGACCTTACCTACAAGTCGACAATAGTCGTGATGTACTGGGTGCTTTCGCCCTGGCGGCCCACGCGGGAACTGAGCTTCAGGCCCATCAGGGAGATGTTCGGCTTCAGCAGCAGGATTCTCGCCACCAACGTGCTCACTACGCTCAACAACCAGTTTCTGCAGGCGCAGCTCGGCCACTGGTTCCCGCGCCACGAAGTGGGACTGTATTCGCAGGCAAACAAATGGGACACGATGGGCTATTCGCTCATAACCACCACCCTGTCGTCGGTGGCGCAGCCCGTACTGGCAAAAGCCGCCGGGGAATCAAGGCAAAAGCAGGTGTTCCGCAAAATGGTACGCTTCACCGCTTTCCTCGCATTTCCGGCGATGTGGGGGCTTGCAGCCATTGCCCCGGAATTCGTGCCGCTCGCGCTCAAGTCGCAATGGGCAGCATGCGTTCCCTACCTGCAGACGCTGTGCGTGGCCGGGGCTTTCATTCCCGTTTCGCAGCTTTACTCCAACCTGCTGATATCGCGCGGCCGCTCGTCGGTATTCTTCGCCGGCACGGCCTCGATGATGCTCTGCCAGCTGGCCATAATACTCGCGCTGCACGTCCTGGGCCACGGCGTGGGCACCCTGCTCGTCTTCATCGCCGCCCTGCAGGCATCGTGGCTGGCAGTGTGGCACGCGGCTGCCCACAGGGAAATCGGCCTGCGCCTCTCCGACACCCTGCGCGACATCGCCCCCTTCGCGCTCGCCTCGGCCGCCAGCATGGCGGCGGCATGCCTCGCAGCCGAAGCCGTAAGCGGCAGCGCCGCAAGGCTTGCCGTGAAAATCGCGGTGGCGGCAGCGTGCTACTGCGCCATAATGCATTTCGCCCATGCCGCAATATTCCGCGAAAGCGTGGATTTCATCCTGCACAAAATGCGCAAAATACACAAAAGCCAATAACGGGCCAATAATTTCCCGGCCCTCCCGCAGGCATTCGGCGAAAAACTCCTATTTTTGCACATCCAACATATTCCACATAAATTCCACATTAAGCCCACTTAAAGCAATCATAAGGCAATGCATGTAAGCAAAACTCTTGTCCCCGTCATAGCGGCTGCCTTTGCGGCAACATTCGCAATGCAGTCGTGCGAAGACGACAACAACTACGGCAATCTCAAGAAGAAGGAGCTCAAGGTTATCAACTCGTTCATAAAGAACGGCACCACCCTGCTTGCCGCCGATGCCGGCGACACCCTGGTGCACGTCGACCCCATTGCGGTGATAACCGAAGCGCAGTTTGAAAAGCAGGATTCCACTACCGACGTCTCGAAGAACGAATACGTCTACTTCAAGAGCACCGGCATATACATGCAGATTGTCAGGGAAGGCGTGGGCGAAAGGCTCGAAAGCGGCGAAACGGCAACAATCCTGTGCCGCTATACCGAAGTGAACCTTCGCGGCGACTCCATTCAGACTTCAAACCAGAACAGCTACTACACGCAGAATCCCGACGTCATGACCGTAACCAACACGCTCGGCACTTTCACGGCCTCGTTCATTTCGGGAGTGATGTACACCAGCTACGGTTCCAGCAGTTCGTCGTCGGCCGCATACGTGCCGCCCGGATGGCTCGTTCCGCTGTCGTACATAAAGATTGGGCGACAGGATTCCGAGCAGCAGATAGCCAAAGTGCGCCTGATTGTGCCCGACTCGCAAGGGCAGCAGGACGCCAGCTCCAATGTCTACGCCTGCTTCTACGAAATCACCTACATGCGGGGATACCGGTAAACCGCACGGCTTTCTGTTTTCTATATGGGCGGAACTCTAAGGTTCGGAGTAGCGGGCACAAACTCCATCACCCGCTGGTTTCTTGACGGCGCGATGCACGATGCGCGCTTTTCGCTCACGGCCGTATGTTCGCGCAGCCTCGACCGCGCCCGGCAGTTCGCCGCAGCCTACGGAGGCCGGGCAATGCCTTTCCGCTCAATCGAAGAAATGGCCGGCAGCAGCGATGTTGACGCCGTTTACATTGCCGTGCCCAACAGCCTTCATGCGCAATACGCCACAGCATGCATGAACGCGGGGAAACACGTGCTGCTCGAGAAACCGGCAGCATCGAATGCCGCCGAAATGCGAAGCCTCATGGAATGTGCCAAAAGCAACGGAGTGGCACTGATGGAGGCAATGCTTCCCACCGCAAGCCCCAACTTCGGCATAATCCTCGACAACCTTGGCCGTCTCGGCACCCTTCGCCGCTATTTTGCCGCCTACTGCCAGTATTCGTCGCGCTACGACCGTCTGAAAAGCGGCGACGTCGCCAATGTCTTCAGTCCGCAGATGTCGGGCGGCGCAACCATGGACATCGGCGTCTACACGCTTTATCCCATGGTGGCCCTGCTGGGAATGCCAAGCGGCATATCGGCGCACGGCACACTGCTGCCCTCGGGAGTTGACGGCCAGGCAACGGCGGTGATGCAATACCCCGGATTCCAGGCCACGGTGGTGTATTCGAAGATTGCCGACTCGTATCTGCCTACGGAAATAGAGGGCGAACGGGGAAACCTGCTGATGAGCGCAATACATCTCATTCACGACGTGACCTACATTCCCCACCGCGCGCCGATGTCGGGGCAAGGGCCCGAAGCCCAAAGGCAGAGCATAGGCACGCAGCTGGAATTCAGCGACTATTACTACGAGACAAAGGAATTCATCGACGTGGTGCTCGCGGGGCGGCAGCAGTCGCGCAACAACAGCTGGCAGAATTCCCTCAACACTTTGTGCGTCACCGACGAGATACGGCGTCAGCTGGGAGTTGTGTTCCCGGCCGACGGAATCACGGTTTAATATAATTACGGTTTAATCCGGATCGGGATTCATAAGGTCGGCCATTATTCCGTCCGACACCAGAATGCCGCTGGCGGTAAGCCTCAGAAACCTGCCCGCGCCGTCGGCATCCAGACGCAGCCGCCCGCTGCCGATATAAGTCTCAGCCGACTCCAGAAGCATTTCCACGTTTTTCCGGCCAAAGCGCCGCTCCACTTCCCCCAGTTCCAGCCCCTCGCACGTTCTGAGGCGCGTCATCACCATCTCGTCAAATTTGTCGGCCGCAGAAAGCGTTTCGGTTTCTTCGGGAATATTTTCAGCCCCGATATATGCCTGCACGTCGGGCAAGTTGACACGCCGCGAAATGCCGTTGAAAGAGTGTGCCCCAGCCCCAAGGCCCAGATAACTGTCGCCTTTCCAATACGAAGCGTTGTGCACGGCACGTTTTCCGGGCAGCGCAAAATTAGAAATCTCGTAGTGCTCGTAACCGGCCGCCGCGAGCCGCGATGCCAGCGATGCATACATGGCAGCATAGAGTTCCTCGTCAGCCTCGGCAATGCCGCCCCGCTGCATCCGCGCATACAAGGGCGTACCTTCCTCAATGCTCAGCGCGTATGCTGAAATGTGCTCCGGGCCCAAGCCCACCATTCTGTCGAGGTCGCTTTCCCACATTGCCAGCGTCTCGCCCGGAAGGGCATATATAAGGTCGAGACTGATGTTTTCGAAACCTGCCTCACGCAAAATCCCGAAGCTTTCCACTGCCCTCCCGGCCGAATGCCGGCGGTGGATTGTCTTCAGCAACCTGTCGTCAAGGCTCTGCACCCCCATGCTTATGCGGTTTACCGGCAGCCGGGCCAGCGACGCGGCATATTGCCGCGTTATGTCGTCGGGATTCACCTCCATTGTAACCTCGGCACCGGGCGCAATGCGGAAACACCGCGACAGGGTGCCGAAAATCTCGTGCAGCTGGCCTGCGTCAAGCTGCGACGGCGTTCCCCCGCCTATATATATTGTGCTCACATCGGGCGAACCGAGCCAGCCGCGGCGCTCCTCAATCTCGCGGCACAGCCTCGCCACATAGCGCTGCCGCACGGCCGCCCCCGATACCGTGGAGTAGAACGCGCAATAATCGCACCGGGAAGCGCAGAAAGGTATATGTATATATATGCCGGCCATTTGTTTCAAAGCCCGAATCTTCGGGACAACAAAAATACAAAATCCCGAAAAAACGGCAATAAGCCCGACAGGCATACCAACCGGCACCCGCCGCACGCAAAGCCTTGCCGCAAAAATTGTGTGCGCATGAAAGAAAAACTTTATGCGCACAACGGAAAACGGATGCCCCGAAATTCTTCCGATACTGCTGCAAATTTGGCTTTTTGCGCCCAAGAGAACAATTTTTGCAATGAAAATTTCAAAAAAAGCCGCCCCAAATGTCACCGTATCGAAAAAAATCGTAAATTGCGGGCCGAAACGCATTCATTTGCGTTCTCAACTGTAAACATTTTATTGAACCCTAAAAGTAAATTGTATCATGAAAGTATACCAGACTAAGGAAATCAAGAACATCAGTTTGTTGGGCAGTGACGGTGCGGGCAAGACCACTCTCACCGAAGCCTTGCTTTACGAAAGTGGTCAGATTCAGCGCCGCGGCCGTATCACCGCAAAAAACACCGTAAGCGACTATTTCCCCGTGGAACAGGAATACGGATATTCGGTGTTCTCGACGCCATTCCACACCGAGTGGAACGGAAAAAAGCTCAACTTCATCGACTGCCCCGGAAGCGATGACTTCATCGGTGCCACAATTACCGCCCTGAGCGTAACCGACACCGCCGTAATCATGATAAACGGGCAAAACGGCGTTGAAGTAACCACGCAGAACCATTTCCGCTACTGCGAGAAACTGGGCAAGCCGGTGATTTTCCTCATCAACCGTCTCGACGACGAGAAATGCGACTACGACAACATCATTGCGCAGCTGCAGTCAATCTACGGCGACAAGGTAACGCCCGTGCAATTCCCCGTCAAGACTGGCCCCGACTTCAATTCCATGATCGACGTGCTGCTGATGAAGAAATACTCCTGGAAGCCCGAAGGCGGAGCGCCCGAAATCAGCGACATCCCTGCCGACCAGATGGAAAAGGCCAAAGAGCTGCACGCTAAGCTCGTGGAGAACGCTGCCGAGAACGACGAAACGCTCATGGAAAAGTTCTTCGACACCGAAAACCTCACCGAAGACGAGATGCGCGAAGGAATTCGCAAAGGACTTGTCACACAAAGCATCTTCCCCGTATTCTGCGTGTGCGCAAGCAAGGACATGGGCGTGCGCCGCATGATGGAATTCCTGGGCAACGTAGTGCCGTTTGTAGACGAAATGCCCGCCGTGACCAACGCCGCCGGCAACGAAATCGCACCCGACGCCAGCGCACCGGCTTCGATATTCTTCTTCAAGACCGGACTTGAGCCCCACATCGGCGAAGTGCAGTATTTCAAGGTAATGAGCGGAACAATACACGAGGGCGACGACCTTGACAACGCCGACCGCGGCTCAAAGGAACGGCTCGCGCAGATTTTCTCGCCGTCGGGCTCACTGCGCGAAAAAGTGAGCGAGATGGTAGCCGGCGACATAGGCTGCACCGTAAAACTGAAAGACGTGCGCCTCGGCAACACGCTCAACGCCAAAGACTGCGACAACCGCTTCAATTTCATAAAGTATCCCGACCACAAGTATTCGCGTTCAATAAAGGCTGTAAACGAAAACGAAACCGAAAAGATGATGGCCGCACTTACGAAGATGCACGAAGAAGACCCCACATGGGTTATCGAGCAAAGCAAAGAGCTGAGGCAGACCATCGTGCACGGCCAGGGAGAATTCCATCTGCGCACACTGAAATGGCGCATGGAGAACAACGACAAGATACAAGTGGAATTCGGCGAGCCGCGCATACCTTACCGCGAAACTATCACGAAGGCCGCGCGTGCCGACTACCGCCACAAGAAGCAGAGCGGCGGCGCAGGGCAATTCGGTGAGGTACACCTCATCATCGAACCGCTCGTTGAAGGCGAGCCTGTCAAGCAAGTCTACAAGTTCGGCAACCAGGAATACCGCATCACACCGCGCTCCACCGAAGAAACGCAACTGGAATGGGGCGGAAAGCTTGAATTCATAAACTCAGTGGTAGGCGGAGCCATCGACGCACGCTTCATGCCGGCTATACTCAAAGGCGTGATGAGCCGTATGGAACGCGGGCCGCTCACCGGCAGCTACGCACGCGACGTGCGCGTCATCGTATACGACGGAAAGATGCACCCGGTTGACTCAAACGAAATTTCGTTCACGCTAGCAGGACGCAACGCATTCAGCGCAGCCTTCAAAGAAGCCGGGCCGAAGATTCTCGAGCCGATTTACGACGTTGAAGTATTGGTTCCGTCCGACTATATGGGCGACACAATGAGCGACCTTCAGGGACGCCGCGCAATAATAATGGGCATGGACGCCGAAAAGGGATACCAGAAGCTCACCGCGCGCGTGCCGCTCGCCGAAATGTCGAACTACTCCACCACGCTCAGCAGCATAACCGGCGGACGGGGATTCTTCAGCATGAAATTCTCCAGCTACGAGCTTGTGCCGACCGACGTGCAGCAGAAACTCATCTCCGCATTCGAGAAAGAAAACACCGAAGCAGAATAGTCCCGCAGGACTTTCAGCATACCGCAACCGGATTTCCGCCGCAAAACAAGCCGCGACGGAAATCCGGTTTGCATATAAGTACCTTTGGAATAACGGAATTTCGTAACTTTGCGCCAAACTCAGCAAACATGAAAAAACTAGCATTATCTCTATTCACAATGGCCGCATTGGCCTGCGTTCCTTCAGCACGCGCCACAATAACCCTGCAGGGAATTGCAGCCGGAAACTACTATGCGCAGTCGATGCGCCAGTTCCGTTCCGCGCCCGACGGCGAGAGCTACATGCAAATCAGCGAAGACGGCAAAAAACTGTTGTCATATTCCTTTAAGAACGGCACGCAGAACGGAGTCGTGGTAGACCTCACAACTGCGCGCGGCGACAAAGTGGAGAGCATTGACGGATATATCCTTTCGCCCGACGGCCGGAGGATTCTCATACAGACTAACACAAGCCCCATATACCGCCACTCCTTCACGGCGCAATACTACATCTACGACGTGAACAACAAGACGCTTACCGCCCTTTCAGCCGGCGGAGCGCAGATGCAGCCGCAGTTTTCGCCCGACGGCACTATGATTTCGTTCGTGCGCGGCGGCAACCTTTATCTGGTGAAACTGCTTTTCGACAATGCCGAAAGCCAAGTCACCAAAGACGGTGAAACCGGAAAGGTGCTCAACGGTGTGCCCGACTGGGTCAACGAAGAAGAATTCTCCACGGCATGCTCGTATGTGTTTACCGCCGACAGCAAAATGCTTGTTTGGGTGCGTTACGACGAAAGCGCCGTCAAGACATTCGCATTCCCGATGTACAAAGGCGCAGCCCCGGAATACAGCGCCTACGAAGGCTATCCCGGACAATATTCTTACAAATACCCCATTGCAGGAGAGGCAAACTCCAAGGTTGAAGTGCATTCCTACGACATCAAGAGCCATGTGGAGCGCACCGTGAACGTTCCGGTAGAAGCCGAAGGATACATCCCGCGCATTTTCCAGACTTCCGACCCTGAGAAGATTGCCGTAGTGACGCTCAACCGCCATCAGGACCAGATGGACATTTACGCGGCAAACCCACGCTCCACCGTGTGCAAACTGCTGGTAAGGGAAAAGGCTGAAAAATACCTGCGCGAATCGGCTTTCTCCGACCTCCGTTTCTACGGCGACCACTTCGCAATGGTCAGCGACCGCAACGGCTACAACAACATCTATTGGTACGATATCAACGGGCATCTTGCCGGGCAGGTCACAAAAGGCGAATACGAAGTGCAGGATTTCTACGGCTACGATGCCCGCACCGGCAATTTCTACTACAGCGCCAATGCCGACGGACCCCAATACACCACAGTGATGTGCGCCAATCTCAAAGGCGCCGTCAAGAAACTTTCAACTCAGAAAGGCGACAACTCTGCCAGCTTCAGCGCCAATTTCCAATATTTCGTAAACACATATTCCAGCATTGCCACGGCTCCGGTCACAACGCTTTGCAACGCGCAGGGAAAAGTGCTGAAAACTCTTGTTGACAACTCTGCGCTTAAAGCCAAAATCGAAAGCGATGCGCCGGCCACGGTAGAAATGTTCGAGTTCACCACAAGCGGCGGCACGAAACTCAACGGCTATATGGTGAAACCGGCCAATTTCGACGCCTCGAAGAAATACCCCGTCATCATGTACCAGTACAGCGGCCCGGGTTCGCAACAAGTGCGCGACTCATGGTCGTCGGGATTCATGGGCGGACTGGTATGGGAACGCTATCTTGCCCAGGAAGGATTCATAAGCGTATGTGTAGACGGGCGCGGCACTGGCGGCCGTGGCGCCGAATTCGAAAAGCAAACATATCTCCGCCTTGGACTGTTCGAAGCGCAGGACCAAGTTGAAACGGCATTGTATCTCGGCAAACTAAGCTATGTAGACAAAGACCGCATAGGTATATGGGGATGGAGCTACGGTGGCTTCAACACACTGATGTCAATGAGCGAAGGCCGCGCGGTGTTCAAGGCCGGAGTAGCAATAGCACCGGTAACAAGCTACAGGTTCTACGACACAGTGTATACCGAGCGCTACATGCGCACCCCCAACGAAAATTCCGCGGGCTACGACGACTGCCCCATTTCGCGCGCAGCAAACCTTAGCGGTGACCTGCTGCTTATCCACGGCAGCGCCGACGACAACGTGCACTTCCGCAACACCGCCGAATATTCCGAAGCGCTCGTGCAGGCCGGCAAGCAGTTTCAGATGCAAGTCTATACCAACCGCAACCACAGCATATACGGAGGAAATACCCGGCTGCACCTCTACACGCGCGTAGCTGAATTTTTCAAGGACAAACTCAAAAAATAATTCTGCAAAAAGATTGTGGATAAAACAAATATCTCTATCTTCGCAACTGACTACATAACATAAAACATTACCACTATGAAAGAACTTAAAGGAACAAAGACAGAGAAAAACTTGCAGGCAGCTTTCGCAGGCGAAAGCCAGGCTCGCAACAAGTATACCTACTACGCAAGCCGTGCAAAAAAAGACGGGTATCAGCAGATTGCCGCCATTTTTGAAGAAACTGCAAACAACGAAAAAGAACACGCAAAGATGTGGTTCAAGGCCCTTAACGGCGGAGCCATAGGCGGCACACGCGAAAACCTCGAAGCAGCCGCAAACGGAGAGAACTACGAATGGACCGAGATGTATCCCACATTCGCAAAAGAAGCGCGCGAAGAAGGATTCGAAGAACTCGCACAGAAATTCGAAATGGTGGCCGAAATTGAAAAGCACCACGAAGAGCGTTACAAAACCTTGCTGCAGAACATTGAGCAGGCAAAGGTATTCGCACGCGAAGGCAACCGCGTATGGATCTGCCGCAACTGCGGGCATATAGTGATAGGCAGCGCAGCCCCCGAAGTATGCCCCGTATGCAGCCATCCGCAAGGCTATTTTGAAATATTGGCCGACAATTTCTAAAAACAGGCACTCACGCCTGTGAAAATGAAACGGTGCAAGTCCACGACTTACACCGTTTTTTCATACCTTTGCATATAAAGCCCCCGAAGTGAAATTCAGAAAAACAAACTCACGATGAATCCCAACCAAAGATACATGATGCGCGGTGTAAGCGCAATGAAAGAAGACGTACACGCAGCTATCAAGAACATCGACAAAGGAATATTTCCAAAGGCATTCTGCAAGATAATGCCCGACATTCTGGGCGGTGACCCCGAATACTGCAACATAATGCATGCCGACGGAGCTGGCACAAAATCAAGCCTCGCCTACATGTACTGGAAAGAAACCGGCGACCTTTCGGTATGGCGCGGCATAGCCCAGGATGCAATTGTGATGAACACCGACGACCTTCTGTGCGTAGGCGCAGTTGACAACATTCTCGTTTCGTCGACCATCGGCCGTAACAAAATGCTCATTCCCGGCGAAGTAATATCCGCCATTATCAACGGCACCGACCAGCTGCTGGCCGAAATGCGCGAAATGGGAATCGGCATCTATGCCACCGGCGGCGAAACGGCCGACGTAGGCGACCTTGTGCGCACCATCATCGTAGACTCTACTGTCACATGCCGCATGAAGCGCAGCGATGTAATCGACAATGCAAACATCCGTCCCGGCGACGTAATAGTAGGACTCTCTTCGTGCGGGCAGGCCACCTACGAAAAGCAGTACAACGGCGGCATGGGCAGCAACGGACTTACATCGGCACGCCACGACGTGTTTGCAAAATATCTCGCGGAGAGTTACCCCGAAAGCTATGACAAGGCCGTGCCGGGCGAGCTGGTATACAGCGGCAACATGCGCCTCACCGACCCCGTGGCAGGCACGCCGCTCAACGCCGGCCAACTGGTGCTCTCCCCCACCCGCACCTACGCTCCCGTTGTAAAACGGCTGCTCGACATCATGCGCCCGCAAATCCACGGCATGGTGCACTGCACCGGCGGGGCACAGACAAAGGTGCTCAATTTCGTAAACGAGAACTGCAGGGTGATAAAGGACAACATGTTCCCCGTTCCGCCACTGTTCAAACTCATACACGACGAAAGCGGCACCGACTGGAAAGAAATGTATATGGTGTTCAACATGGGGCATCGCCTTGAAGTCTATACTTCCCCCGAAAATGCACAGAC
Organism: uncultured Prevotella sp.; assembly: GCA_964507005.1. Lineage (GTDB taxonomy): Bacteria > Bacteroidota > Bacteroidia > Bacteroidales > Bacteroidaceae > UBA6398. Next base: position 11,662 of record CAZDOH010000024.1, read on the forward strand.
GGTAATCGACACCGCCCAAAGTTTCAATATCGATGCGCAAATCATAGGCCATATTGAAGAAGGCCAGCGCAGCCTGACTATCAAAAGCGAATTCGGAGAATTCAACTATTAAGCATGGCCGACAACAACAATTCACTGCTCGAGAAGCTTGACACGCTCCACGACCGTTTCGAGGAGGTAAACACGCTGATATCCGACCCTTCGGTAATTGCCGACCAGCAACGCTACATAAAGTTGACGCGTGAATACAAGGAACTCGAGCGGCTTATGGGCGTGAGAGAAAAATACTCGTCGGCCTTGTCGTCACTCGCTGAAGCCAAGCAGATGCTTCTTGAGGAAAGCGATCCGGAAATGCGCGAGATGGCAAGGGAACAGGCTGCAGAAAGCGAAGAAAGCATACCGCAACTTGAAGAAGAAATAAAGTTGCTGCTTGTTCCAAAAGACCCTGAAGATGCAAAGAACGCCATACTTGAGATACGCGGAGGCACCGGCGGCGACGAAGCGGCACTCTTCGCAGGCGACTTGTTCAGAATGTATTCGAAATTCTGCGAACAGAAAGGCTGGGAACTGACAATATCTTCGGCAAGCGAAGGGGCGTCTGGAGGATTCAAGGAAATAATATGCTCGGTAACCGGAGCCGATGTCTACGGAACGCTAAAATACGAAAGCGGCGTTCACCGCGTGCAGCGCGTACCCGTAACCGAAACTCAGGGACGCATCCACACCTCGGCCGCCACCGTAGCCGTGCTGCCCGAAGCCGACCCTTTCGAAGTAAAAATCAACGAGGGGGAAATACGCTGGGACACATTCCGCTCTAGCGGGGCCGGCGGGCAGAACGTCAACAAAGTGGAAAGCGGCGTACGCTTGCGTTACAACTGGCGCAACCCCAACACCGGCGAAACAACCGAGATTCTTATAGAATGCACCGAGACGCGCGACCAGCCAAAGAACAAGGAACGCGCTTTGGCACGTCTGCGCACATACATCTACGACCACGAGCACCAAAAATATGTCGACGACATAGCATCGCGGCGCAAGTCGCTCGTATCGACAGGCGACCGCTCGGCAAAAATCCGAACCTACAACTACCCGCAAGGACGCATCACCGACCACCGCATAAACTACACAATCTACAACCTGCAGGCTTTCATGGACGGCGACATACAGGAATGCATCGACAAGCTCACGGTGGCCGAAAACGCAAACCGCCTGCAGCAAACCGAACTGTAGTGCCTCTCTGCAAGAAGTTGCGGCAATTTCGGCGGCAAAAAAGATTTCAAAAAATGTGCTTTGGCTTTCAAAAACCAAAGCACATTTTTTCTGACTACAAAGCATATTGAGCGGCAGAACATCGTGCGTTTACCTGTTTGCACTCGCCGATTAATCTCTTTCCGTAATAAAAAGAAGATTATTCAGTGATAAATTCTTAAATTTGCTACAAAATATTAAGAACTTTCAGATTAAAGACATGAAGACTAACAGACGGAATTTTCTGAAGACAGTAGGCGGAATAGGACTCTTTTCCATCGTTCCGCGCAATGTATTGGGCGGCAACGGCCACATAGCCCCCAGTGACCAGTTGACAAAAGGCATTATCGGATGCGGCGGCATAGGTCGCTCGTCATACCACTTCACAAGCGACAAATACTGCCGCCTGGTGGCTTTGTGCGACGTTGACAGCGAGCATCTCAACACCGCCAAGACCGAAGCCAAGAAAAGGTTCAACGAAGACTGCACCACATACGCCGACTTCCGCGACCTGGTGAAGGACCCCAACGTGGATGTAGTGCACGTGGCCACTCCGCCACATTGGCACGCACTTATGGCCATTGAAGCGGCACGCGCCGGCAAGGACATCTGGTGTGAAAAACCCATGACGCGCACCATCGGCGAAGGGCGTGCCGTTATTGAGGCTGTGAAAAGATACAACCGCATTTTCCGCCTCAACACATGGTTCCGCTTCACCGACACATTCTACGGACTCGGCACCACAGTGAAACCGCTAAAGAAACTTGTGAACAGCGGACTGCTTGGCTGGCCCTTGAAATTCACCGTTTCGGGAGCCACAGGCTTCGCATGGAAATTCTTCTGGGTAGGAAAAGAAAACCTTGTTCCCGAGCCAGTGCCGTCGCGCCTGAACTACGACATGTGGCTGGGCCCGGCTCCCTACAAACCCTACAACGAACACCGCACACACCAGACTTTCCGCGGCTATTGGGACTACGATGGCGGAGGACTCACCGACATGGGCCAGCACTACCTCGACCCCGTGCAATATCTGCTTGACAAAGACAACGAGTCGCCGATAAAGATTGAAGTCGATGCCCCGCAGCAGCACCCCGATGCCGTTGGAATTTGGCACAAAATAACATACACCTACGCCGACGGTTGCCAAATTGTGCTTGAAGGCGAAGGCTACGAATCGCCGGGCAAGACCCCGTACATCGAAGGGCCGAAAGGCAAAGTCTACAAAGGATTCGAGTGCACCATTCCCGACGTGATGAACAAAATTGCCGAAATGCCCGACCCAGAGCCACAACGCACCGACTTCATCGAATGCATACGCACACGGCAGAAGTTTGCGCTCAACGAAATCAACGGCCACCGCAGTTGCACACTCGTCAACATGGCAGCCATTGCCCTGCGGCTCAACCGCAAGGTGCTGAACTACGATCCCAACACCCGCACCTTCACCGGCGACCCCGACGCAACGGCAATGATAAACCAGCCGATGAGAGGCGAATGGCATCTTTAACAATCACGCGAGAGTGTAACAATTACTAAACCGAAAAGAAAATGAAAAAATACATATCATCATTTCTGATTGCGATGTTGTGCCTTGCAACGGCATTCGCACAGACCGACAGCCGCAACCGCGTGGCTTCGACCGTCATTGCCGACGGACTTGCACAGCTTCCCGCCAAAAACACCGCCACTTTCGGCAAAATCATCTCCGAGATGGCAGCAACAGGCGAAGAAGGCATCCTGCAGATTGCCAAGAACCTGAAGCCTGCAGGCGAAGGCGTCAAGAACGCAGTCTTTGAATATGCCCTAAGCGGCATTACCGACTATGCCGCATCGAAAGAAGGCGAAAACACACGCGCTTCGGTGCGCACCGGACTGCTCAAGGCCGTAGAAAGCTGCAGCGACGAAACCAACAAGGCATTTCTGCTTACACTGCTGAAGCGTGTGGCTACCACAGACGACTTCGACGTTTTTGCCAAATACCTGAGCAACGAAAAGCTGAGCATTCCAGCCCTGGCGGCAATCGAAGCCATGCCCAACACCAACGCACAGGCAGCAAAGCTTATAGCTACATCCGAAGCAGTGCCCGCCTACTCTCTGGCAAAAATTGCAGAACGCAAGAACATAACCGCCACCGAAGTTGAAGACAGACTCATAACGTGGGCCGGAGGTAACGATTCGAAAACTCTTATAGCCGTCTACGACGCAATGGCCGCAACCGGAACCGCAAAATCGCTGAAAGTTCTTGAAAAAGCGGCAAAAGCGTCAAGCTACACTCCCGAAGCCAGCCATGCTCTCGATGCATACGTAAAGATTCTTGACCGGTGCGGCAGCAGTGACCAATTGGCAAAGGCTGCGAAAGCGCTTGGCAAGTCAAGCGTTCCGGCAGTGCGTTGCGCAGGTCTGCGCATGCTCCTCAAGTCGTCGGGAACAAACGGCTCGGCCAAGGTAATACTCAAGGCTCTCAAGGACGGCGACATACAGTACCGCAATACCGCCCTTCTTTATGGCGAAGAATTTGCGGGCAAAGATATCTACGGCATCGTAGCCAAAAACTACTCTTCCCTTTCGGACGCAGCCAAGACCGATGTTGTAAGATGGCTCGGCAACAACCATTGCAAACAGTACGAAGACGTAATGCTCACAGCCGTAGCTTCAAACGACTCCACTTTGTCGTGCAGCGCAATGGAAGCGCTTGCAAAGACCGGCAGTTCGAAAGCGCTTGAAGCCCTCGTTTCGCAGCTCGGCGGCAAAAACGGCGCATATGCCTCAAACCAGCTTCTCGCGTTCAATGGCGACATTGCCTCGGGCATACTCTCCACGCTAAAGGGCAGCAAGGATTCGCAGACTCTTGTTTCGGCGCTCCAGATAGCAGGGCAACGCCACATCCATTCCGCATACAGCGAAGTTGAAAAGCTCACGGCATCGTCGGATGCCAAGGTAAGCGAAGCTGCCTACGATGCGCTTTCCGGCGTTGCCGCTTCCAGTCCCGAATATGCCGGCAACATTGCCGCACTGCTTGAAAAGAGTTCGGGAACCGCTACCGAAAAGCTGCAGAAAGCCCTCTGCAACTCTCTCGTGGCCCAAAGCGGCGCTGACCAATACGCAAAGGCTGCGCAAATGCTCAAAGGCAGTTCACACCCCGAATATTTCTATCCGCTTCTTGCACAGTCGGGCACAAGCGAGGCTATAGCCGACCTTCAGAAAGCCCTCGAGAACTCTTCCACTGCCGAATCGGCAGCAAAATCGATGCTTCTCATCGACAACGCCGAGGTGATACCCGTGCTGCGCAAAGTTGCCGTAAGTTATCCGGCATACAAGGACCAGCTGATTTCACGCGACATTACTTTGATTGACAAATACATTCCCAACAACGTAACCAAGTACCAGCACTTGTTGAGCGCTTACCGTTGCGCGCCGTCAAGTCAGGTAGTTTCAACGATTCTTTCCGATTTGGGAAATGTGCACAACGTACAGTCGCTGGCATTCCTTGCTAACAGCATGGACAACGCCGAAACCGGCTACGCAGCCGCACTTTCAGTCAAGAACATTGTTGCACATTCCGACGAGCTCAATGCCGGCGACGATGTGCTCAAGGCTCTCGACAAAGCCAAAAGCGTGGCGCAGACCAAGAAGAATGCCGGCGATGCCGATGCCGGTTATGCAATTGACGAAATCGCAGGCATCGTAGCTAAACACAAGGCCGGAAGCGGATACACGCTCAACCAGAACTCGAAGCAAATTGCCGGCGGCGAAAAATTCAATATCGCAAGCAAACAGGAAAACATAGCTTTCACTTTCGACTGGAAAGCCGAGGGCGAAGCCACTGTAAAACTGCGCTCACAGGCCGTTTTGCGCCTCACAAGCGAAGGAGTGGAAGTGGTTGGCACAAACAAGAAGTTCGGCATTGACACTGCCAACGACTTCAACACCCTTGAAGTGAAACTTGTTGACGACCGCATATTCGTAACCTCAAACGCGCAGCCCGTGCTTGTAAACACCGTGTTCAAGGAAGCTACTGGCGCCAAGGCCGGTGCGACTTCGGGCGACATGGAAATAGTTTCCACGAAAGGCAATATAAACATCTCGAACTTCAATGTCAACAAACTTGCGCCCACACCGGTTTACACTCTTTCGGACGACGAGAAGAAAGCAGGCTTCGAAGTGCTCTTCGACGGCCGCTCACTCGAAAAGTGGCAAGGCAACACCACCAACTACACGCCCGACAACGGCACAATCTACGTAACTGCAAACTATGGCGGCAGCGGCAACCTCTACACGCAGAAAAAATACAGCGACTTTGTTTACCGCTTTGAGTTCTGCTTCGAGGTTCCCGGAGTAAACAACGGCATCGGCATTCGCACCAACATCGGTTCGGATGCAGCCTACGACGGAATGGAAATCCAGGTGCTCGATCACGACGACCCGATTTATGCCGACCTTCTCCCCTACCAGCAGCACGGCTCGGTATACGGCATACACGTTCCGAAGCACGTGACCTTCGGCAAGCTTGGCACATGGAACACTATGGAAGTGCGCGCTGAAGGCGACCACATCAAGGTTACCGTCAACGGCGACGTGGTGAGCGACTGCGACATCCGCAAAGCGTGCCAGGGCCACAACATCGCACCCGACGGCAGCGACAAAAACCCGTATACCGTTGACCACAAAAACCATCCGGGCCTCTTCAACAAGGACGGTTATGTGAGTTTCTGCGGCCACGGAGCCGGAGTGCGTTTCCGCAACGTCAGAATACTCGACCTCAGCAAAAACAAGACTTCCAAAACCGGAAAAAAGACAAGCCGCAAATAACCTGCGCGCAAAACTATACACTGCTAAAGGCTTCCCGTCGGCAAAACGGGAAGTCTTTTTGTATAGCCCCGGCGGGTATGGGGATTTTTAGCTAAATTTGCGGGAAATATCATACAATCAAAAAACGATGACGAAGCATATAACAAAATTTCTGATGCTGGCCCTGTTGCTGACAATCGTTCCGGCAGCAGCATTTGCCGACGGGATAAAAATACTTCACGGCCCGTATCTGCAAAACGTGTACGAAACCGAAGCCACAATAGTATGGACCACCAACCAGCCCTCAAACGGATGGGTGGAACTCGTGCCCGACGACGGCTCAAACTTTTACTCGGAGGAGCGCCCCCAGTATTTCGACACGCACATCGGCATAAAGCGCATCGGAACAGTGCATGCCGTGAGGCTAACCGGCCTGAAACCCGGCACCACATACCGCTACCGCATCTATTCGCAGGAAGTGCTGAAGCGCGAGGGCTGGCACATAGTGTGGGGATATGTTGCCGCAACTGACGTTTTCAGCAAGAAGCCGCTGAAATTCACGACCAACGACAGCCGAAAGGCCGAAACTTCATTTCTGATGCTCAACGACATCCACAACCGCATTGACGTTCTGAAGCAGTTGCTCGAAGCGGGCGGCTACAAAAGCAAGGATGCCATAATTTACAACGGCGACATGGTGAGCATACTTCCCGATGCCGAAACTCTGTTTACCGGTTTCCTCGACGAAAGCGTAAAGATGTTCGCTTCCGAGCAGTCGTGGTACTACGTGCGCGGCAACCACGAGACACGCGGCGTGGCGGCAGCCGATTTCCACTCCTACATCTGCCCGCAGCAGCCCAGTCTCTACTACACCTGGCAGCAAGGCCCGGTATTCTTCATCGCCCTCGATCCGGGAGAAGACAAACCCGACAACGATCTGGAATACGCCGGCGCAAATGCCTACGACCCCTACCGCACCGAGCAGGCCGAGTGGCTGAAGAAAGTAGTGCAGTCGGAGGAATACAAGAATGCAAAATACAGAGTTGTCATCTGCCACGTTCCGCCCGCAAAGGACGCCAGCGGATGGCACGGCGACCTTGAAGTGAAGAACAAATTCATTCCCGTGCTCAACGGCACCGGTGTCGACGTAATGCTCTGCGGGCACTACCACCAGCTGCTCTACTACCCCACTCTCGAAGGAGCCGACTTCCCCGTACTTATAAACTCAAACAACACCTATGTGGCCGGCGAAACCGACAACGGCAAACTGAAGGTAAAAGTATGCGACGCACAAGGCAAGGTGAAACTCGAGAAAGAATATACGGCAAAAAGATAACGAAACAGTATCTTGGCGGAATGCTTTGCGGGAAGAATTCGAATGCTTCCCGCAAAGTGTTTTTGCGCTGAACGCTACAATCATAAGGCCGTCAGCATGAAATACCAAAAGGCAACCACAGGCAAAACACTATAGTCTTTTTCACTCTGGCAATATGGATTATACACTATACAGGAACTCGCTCGGCATTGCGCTGACGCTGATGCTTTTCTTTGCTTGCTATTTTATAGCAGGCAAGACTCCCGACAAACCCATCTTTGATAACTACCGGCGGTCGCGCCGCATTATGGGCATAGCGCTGCTTCTGTTGTCGGTCAACTACTCCGTGCATCTTTTCGCCGGTCTGCGCTTCAATTGCCAGGATGCAGCCATACTGATGAACCTTTCCACCTACTTTCTGGCATATTGGCTATTCAGCGCGGCTCTAATCACCCTTCTTAACCGTTCGTACATCACAACCCGGCGTACCGTTCGCAATATCGCTTACTGGCTGGCAGTTAACATACTCTCCTGCATCATTGTCTTTGCATTTCCCGACGGTCTGATGCGCCACTTGGGCACTATTGCGTTGGCGGCATGGCTTTTCGTTTACGGCATTTGCCTTTCGCGGCGCATCATCAAAACCTATCACAATGCTGTACGTATCTTCGACGACACCCACTCCGAAGACATTGCCGCCTACATTCGCTGGATGTCAATCTTCACTTGGTGGGCGATAATCTACGGCGTCAGTTGCGGACTGCTCACCTTCCTGCCCGACGAGTTTGTATTTCTGTGGATACTTTCTTCCGTGCCCTTCTATATCTTTCTGTTCTATTCCTACATGAACTATCTGCTTTTTTATGAGCAGGTAGAGACTATTCTGGAGAATACGCCGAGGGAAGACGTGAACTGTGCCGGAAATGCCACGGCAGAACTGCCGTCAGAAGAAGAAGCCGGCATACAAACCGCCGGCACACCTTCCTACTACACAAACATACGCAGGAAACTGAACGATTGGATAGCGCAGCATGGATACACCAGTCCAGGACTGACGGTGGAGGAACTTGCAAGACAACTGGACAGCAACCGCACGTATGTCTCCAGCTACATAAAGCAGACTTACGGCATGACATTCCGCGAGTGGATTGCCAGTCTTCGCATAGAATATGCCAAGCAGATACTTACCGACAATTCACGCATGCCCGTCAACGAAGTATGCGAGGCCACAGGCTTTATTTCGAATAGTTATTTCGTCAGAATTTTCACTAAGAGCGAAGGAGTTTCACCCCTAAAATGGCGGAAACAACACGGCTCTATCAACAAAAAATAACTCTAGCCGCAAAACTTTAAAAAAACTTGGCATATTGTTTAAGCTTTTCATCTTTTTATTGTTACTTTTATACGTCAAAAGATCGCATTGACTACAGAACTAACAACAATATAAAAGATGAAGAACAGACTATCTTTTCCCTTATTGGCAATTCTTGCGGCGTTGGTTTTCGCCTCTCCGTTGTCGGCACAGAATACAGCGACGGGCGAAAGCGCAGCACCCGAGCGGGGATGGTACATCGGTATTGAGGGCGGCCTGCCTTTCGGCGTGAGCACGTTCTCGAGTTTCGGGCACGACAAGACGCATCTTGGATGGACGGGCGGTCTCTATGGCGGCTACCGTTTCACCCCCGCGCTGTCGGCAGAACTTACCGCCAAGTACGGGCAGATGACACTCACGGCACGCGACTGCTGCGCCGACCGTGACTACTGGCTCGGCAGTGACGGGGTGCGCTACAATGCCGCCGTGCTTGGCATGGACTCGTGGAACTACCGCGACCTGCGGAGCCGGGTGAACATAGGGCAGTACGGCGCGCGGCTCAACGTCAACATCCTCGGACTGTTCAACAAGACGAAATACAGCAGATGGTCGGTGGCACTTTCGCCCCACGTCTATGCAGTAAGCACAAAGGCTTCCATCCAAACCCTTGCCGATGGAGCAGTCAAGCAGAAGGGCGACACAAAGTGGCATCTCGGCTATGGCGGCGACTTGCAGGTGGCTTGCCACATCACGCGCCTTCTGCAGCTCGGCGTTTACTCGGGCGTTACTGTACTTACTGGCAGCAAGATGGATGCCATGCCCAAATACCTGCACAAGAACAACTTCGTATGGGAAAGCGGTCTGCGCCTGGGCTTCGTTTTTGGCAAGAACAAGAAAGCCGTGAAGGAAGAGCCGGCCCCCGCTCCTGCAGTTTACCCCGAAAAGAAGAAAACGCCGCCCGCCGCCAAGCCGCGGAAAGAGCCTGTTACCATTACGGCGGCCGAAGAGAAGAAGGCAATTACCTTCCCCGACATTTATTTCGCTTTCAACGAGAAGAGCATTCCGGCTTCCGAAGAAACGAAACTGCAGAAGATACTGGCTACGCTGAAAGAGAACCCCGAGATAAAGGTTACCGTCAAGGGATGGTGCGACACGAAGGGAAGCACAGCCGTAAACAAGCGTTACTCCGAGGCTCGCGCCCAAGCCGTAAAGTCGTGGCTCGTAGCGAAAGGCATCTCTGCCGGCCGCATCGAAGTGATTGGAATGGGCAGCGATTTCAACGAGACCGATGCTGCAAAGGCACGGCGCGCTTCTACCGAAAACCAAAAGAAATAACACCTTATTATATATGGACATTATGAAACAAAAACCAACTATACATACATGGCTATGGATGCTGTTGCTGTGCATCCCATTAGCCTTTGCAAGTTGCGAAAACGATGTGCACAAGAACGAAGCGGGCGGTCTTTCCGTAGCCCTTGCATGGCAGGACGCCACAGACGAGACGGCAATCAAAGACATCCGTCTTTGGATATTCAATGCCGCCGACGGTTCGCTCGCCGAAGAACAACACTACACCGACACACGCGCCCTGGCAAGCCAGCGGTACCGGCTCAATGCCGGGCAATACAAGGTTGTGGCGGCCATAAACCTTACGTCGCCATTTTCCGCCAACTCCGGAGCGAGCATGAACGACCTTCTGCTCTCGCTCTCCGAAGCAAGCGCTTCTCCCGGGCATGCGTTCTGCGGCGTGGCCGATGCAACAGTGAGCAGCTCCAATGCCGTGACCGTTGTCACCGACTCGCTCAACCGGATACTGGCCGAACTGACCGTTACCATCAACAATGCTCCCGCGGCAGCGGTAATGACGGGCAGCGTGAACAATGCCGCCACGGGCTTCTACCCCATCAATACGCAGACTGACAAAGCCGCCCAAACCGCAACCTTGCCCAAGACCACGGCACAAGGCTCCACTATACAGATGCAGACAATGCGGCTGATGCCTACAACCAGCGGGCAAAACAATACGGAGATATCCTTGCAGATTACCAACACCGACGGACATGTAAGCGAATTCGGCATCGAGGCTCCCGCCATGAAAGCCGGCGGCAAATATGAAATTACGCTCGACTATCACGCAATGCGTGCCTACATGAATCTTTCAGTTTACGCCATCAATTCGTGGGCAGAAGACTGGAGCTACAACGGAGAATTACTTAACCCGGACAAATAACAAACAAATTAACTTATAAACTAAAAATATCACGATTATGAAAAAGACCGTTCTTTCTATCTCTATCCTGGCTCTTGCAATGGGTATGAACAGCTGCAGCAACGACAATGAGACAGCCGACACTTCCTCTCAGTACATCACTGTATCTACCGAAATCGGAACGATGAAACGCGTGGCAACCGCAGCCAACGGCACACAGACTTTCACCGAAGGCGACCAAATCAGCATCTACGCATGGACGGGCAACGCCGAAACGGTTCCAGCTGCAGGCAACCGCGTAGTGGACAATGCCATCAATACGCTTACTGCCGGCAAGTGGGTAGCCGTTCCGCAGATGCTTTGGAAGAATACCACCGACAACCACTATTTCATCGGCGTCTATCCCAAGACCGAAACAAGCGTGTCCGACCTTACTGCCGGCTTCTACACGCTTGACGTTGACAACCAGGAAAAGAGTGACCTGCTAGTGGCTACCAACATCCGAGGGCTGAAGTCGGAGAGCAATCCCGTGCTCCTCACCTTCGAACACATGATGGCAAAACTGAAAGTCAGCCTGCAGTTCCGCAACCAGTGGGGCGGCACACCAACAGTAGCGAGCGTAACTCTCAAGGACGCAGCCACAACTGCCACGGTTAACTACCTCACGCAAACTGTAACAGCTTCCGCTACAACCACCGGCCTTGTTCTGCCCGTTACGGATGCCAACATCTCTTACAGCTCCATCGTCATTCCCCAGACAGGCGTGAAGAGTATTGTTATCAATATCGATGGCAGAAACTACACCTACACCAATCCTAACGGCATTCTGTTGGAAAGCGGCAAGATTACCAGCATCGGCCTTATCGTAGGGCGCGACGAGATTACACTTGGCGAAGTAAGCATCAACGACTGGCAAGAAGGCGCTACTATCAGTGGAGGCGAAGCGGAATCATAAAAAAACCGGACAATTATGAAACATTCTGTATTTGCACACCTCGCTTGGGCACTGGCACTGTTTGCCGGTTGCTCCTGCGAGGAAGAATTCACGCAGGGTTCCTCCTACCCTGCCGACAATCTGGTGCGCATAACGACAAATATCGGCAAGCTTCAGACACGTGCCGGCTATACCACCAGCACTCTTAGGAATTTCGGCATCTCCATCGTGAACCCGGTAAGTTCCAATTACACCTATAATAATGTGAAGGTAGAAAAGTCTTCAACCGACGGCAGTTGGAAGCCGGAAAAACCGATGTATTGGCACAATCGGGAAGACACGGCCGACATCGCGGCGTGCGCCCCTTACTCTTCGAGAGTGGCCAATCTTTGTGGAATGAGCGACTATAAGGTATCGGTGTCTGACGATCAAAGCAACATGGATGATTATTACGATTCCGACTTTTTGGTTTTCAAGAAATTAATGTTTATACCCAAGACCGGATTGAACAGTGACGGCGCATTGGCTATTGAATTCGAACACGCTATGTGCCAACTGAACATTACTGTAGAATTCAGCAAAAACAAAAACGAGGAAAGTTTTTATACTTCCAACCCTATCTCTGAATTGAATGTGTGTGGCACTAAACTTAACGGCACTTGCGATTTTACCGGCGACAAGGTTAAAGTGACCGCAACTGACAATGTAGATGATATTATTGCCCTGGAAAGCGAGACTTTTGAACCCGAAACCAAAGAACAAAAGGCAAAGGCTCATTACAGTTGCATCGTGATTCCGCAGACCGTAGCCAAAAACGGATTCTCTATAAAACTATACACGCGCTCTACCGTCAAGACCTACGTCACAACCGAATCCGTTGTTTTCGAGGGGGGCAAGTGCTATCAACCTAACTTGAGTTATTGAACAAAAACAGTCTCGACATGAAGACAGTTATATACATTATGGCAATGGCGGCAATGCTCGCCGGCTGCTCCAGCGAGGATGAATTCACCCAGAGTTCCTATCCTGCCGACAATGTGGTGCGCGTTACGGCTAATGTCAACGACATCCAGAAGCGCGCGACCTACACCACAAGCACGCTTGCCGAATTCGGTATCGGCATACAAAACCAAAAGAATGAAAAGTATAGCTATGGCAATTACAAGGTTACAAAGTCGGGCAGCATCTGGAGCCCTGCAACGCAGATGCTTTGGGAGAATGCCAAGAGAAATGTAAATATTTACGCCTATGCTCCTTACAACCCTAATTATACGAGGAACATTTACCAAGAAACCAATTACCCCGTGAGCGTTTCAGCCGACCAGACGCCGGATACCGACAAGTCTGACTTCCTGCTTTTCAAGTGCTACGATTTCAAGCCAAGCGAAGACTTGGTGAACGGCTGCGTTCCCATATCGTTCAACCATGCGCTCAGCCTGCTGAAAGTAAACATCACGTTCCGCGACGAATTCAATGCCGACACTTTGCTGACAGGAAATCCTATTACTCAACTTAAAGTCAACGGGACAAAGCTAAACGCCGTATGCAATTTCGCAACACAAAATGTCAATGTAGTCGAAACGGCTTCTGCGTCTCCCGTCACTGCCCGGCAAGACAGTTTCACTGCTGCCACTGCCGGGAACCGCAAGGCCCAGGCCACCTACTCCTGCATCCTTGTTCCGCAGACCGTAGCCGCCCATGGCTTTTCGATAAGCATTTCGGCAAAAGTAGATAACAGTAATGAGGTTTTTAACTGGACTTCTTATCAAGCCGTAACACTGGAATCGGGCAAAAGCCATCAGCTCGACTTGGTTCTCGGGAAAGAAGGGGTTATCGTTGACAATATTACCGTAAAAGACTGGATACCGGCAAGGCCATTTTAGTAGTAGCCGAATAGGGCTGCTACCCGCGCGGGCGGCAAGCGCCCGCTGCCCAGGGACGAACACCGGCGGCTTTTGCTGATAACGCATATCACAAAAATTATTAGCGCAATAATTATTTTTTTTGCGCTAATAATTTTTCTTTTGTGCGCATAAATTTTTTGCGATATGCGCACAGAATTTTCACGCTATGCGTACAGCGAAAAAAATCAAAAGCCTTTGATTTTTTAATTACAATAGGAACTTTTTTTATTCGGAAATAAATCGTACTTTTGAGGCGGAATAATTTGGTTAGGTGTATGCGTACGCCCTCATGCCAATGCTTTCCATGCCTCAGCGCACGCCGAGCCTTTTTGCGGGATAACCCTGCAAGTAAGGAGGCAAGGGCGGGTAACGAGGCACGACATAATGAAGGCGTTTA
>CAZDOH010000025.1:0-25742 GCA_964507005.1 uncultured Prevotella sp.
GGGGGGCTTCTTTGCTTTTCGCAAGCCAAAGCACCCTTTCAAAATTACAACAGGCATCTTTCAGCCGCAATGCCCGCACAGTTTTCCGGCATGCGCTCCGCGGGAAAACCGCATGCGCCGGCGGTGCGCCCGCGGGCAGGCTGCACCGCAGGAGTTCCGGAAGTTCCGGCGCTGCGTCCCCGCCCCTTTCAGCGCCGGAATATCACGCGGCGCGACCAGGCAGGTGCAGCGCCCATATATATCTGCGGCGACATGAGATGCAGTAGCGGGGAGACTACGGTGCGGCTCGCCGTGCCGCGGAATCTGCCCCCGCCCAGCGCCTGCAGGGTTTCGCCGTACTGCAGATTGCCGCCGCTCCCGATTTCGCCGCCCAAGACCAGCGGGCCGTACATCACCCGGAAATCTGCCGCCCCGGTGTTTTCCCTGTTCAGCGTTTCGGCATAGCGCGGCGCCATGCCGAACGTTATCCTGATTTCATCTCCGCTCCTGAACGTGCGCCTGATTTCGGCCAGCCCGTCGTGTTCTTCAAACTTCACGCGTTTCCCGCCCACCGAAACCGCATAGTCCGTCATCCAGGAAGATTTTGCAAAGGCCATGCCCATCCTTTTCCCGGGAGCCCGGGCGATTCTTACAGTCACAGTCCCCTTGTAAGGGTATTCCGTTTCTACGGTAAACTGCACGGGGGCATTCCGGAATGTATCGCAAACCGCGGCGTCGCGCAAGAAGGGAACGGCATAGCCGGCACCGGTCTTCATCACGGTGAACTCGGCAGCCCGGCCCAGTCCTTCTCCGCCGCGCATCGTGCAGCACCAGTGGGCTTCGTCGCAATACGGCGTAATATTGTCGGTGGAATTGGCACGCCCGGGATTGTTTTCAAGCCCGAAGCCGCCGTTCGCCCTTTGGGCATAACAGAGGGCATTGTAGTATATCAGTTCGGCATCGTCGCGATATTCGGCTTTCCCGGTATGCTGCCACAGCTGCGAAGCCACTATATACGAATCCACGATGGCGCAAGGCTCGGTCCAGGTGTTGTAACGGCAAAACCAGTTGTAGTTGGCATAACACTCAGTCATGCCATACTTGCGGTATGTGTCCCAGCGCTTTTCGGCTTCGGAAATATACCGGCTGTCGCCGGTGATATCGGCATAGCGTATCAGCCCGCGCATTGCGGTAAGCGAAGCATGCGTCTGGGCCTTAATTCCGGTAAGGTCCACCTTCAGAAAGAGGTTCACCAGCTGCCGGGCTACGGCGCGCAGACTGTCGTCGCCCGTAACCTGCAGTGCCTGCAGCAGCCCTTCCATGCCGATAAACACGCAGCCTATGTCGCTCGAAAGGCGCCACCGGTTGCTGATTTGCGCAAGGCTTCCCGAAGCTTCCCCCACATCCTTCACACGGGTTTCGGGCTGAATGGGATACGAACCGTAAAGGCCGGGGTATGCCGTGAACAGCGATTCGGCCAGCCGGCGTATAACCGGCAGCAGTTTCCTGTCCTTTTTCAGCAGATAATACTCGCAAAGCCCGCGCAGCATCCATCCGTTGCCCGACAGTTGCTGCTCGTCGAGGGAGTCGGGATGTATTGTGCCCATATACCCCAGCCTGTTCAAATGTGAAGGTACGCGGCTGACTATTTCGTCGAGATATTTGGGAGTGCGCCCCAAGGCGCGTGCATCCATCACCAGCGCCAGTATGGTGCGCCCTTCGGTGTCGCCCGGCCACCAGCCCGACTGCTGCTCGGTGAGGAACACATGGTCCGGCTGGTATTTCTCTTCTTCAAGCCTGCCGAGGTTCTGCGACAGACGCGCACGCAGTTCACCTCCTACCTTTACGTTCTCGAAGGCAATTGTCTTGAAGCGCTGAGCTTCGGCAATGCCGGAAAAAGCCAGCAGCCCGATTGCCAATACTACGGTTTTTCTACTCAAATGCATATATATATTTTTAATGTATATCTTAATGTTTATCTTTTTGGTGCGTGCAAAGATAATTCATTTGCGTAAAAGAGCTCTTGCCCCGTTTCACTTTTTTCCGACAATGTCGAGGGGGGCAAATTTCAAAAGCAGTTCCTTGTCGCCCGAACCGTAAAAGGATATTGTAGCTTTTGCCGTATCGCCTGCCGATGTCAGCCGTTTCACTATCCCCTTTCCAAAGCGCAGATGCGACACTTCGGTTCCCACTTCCAGCAATTGCCCGCTCTTGGTGTAAGCCGAAGTCAAAGCCGGGCTGCCTGCCGCTTCACCCGGAAATTTTCTTTCTTGCCGTAACGGGATCCGGCTTCCGCCGGCGCCGGCTTCCGGAACGCTGCGGGAAGGCGTGCGGAAAAAAGCCGGGCGTCTTTCCCTTCTTCCATAATCCAACAGCGAGGGGTTTATTTCCTTTATAAAACGGCTCGGCTCCGATTCGGCAAGCGAACCGCATGAAAACCGGATATGCGCATAGCTGATATTGCAGTTTCTTTTGGCCCTTGTCAATGCCACATAGAAAAGCCGCCTTTCCTCTTCAAGCTCACTGCGGCTATACCGGGCCATGGAGCCGGGCAGAATTTCTTCCTCAACGCCCACGATGAAAACAACCTCAAATTCCAGGCCCTTGGCTGCATGTATTGTCATCAGGGTGATTTTCGGCGAGTCGTCGTCCGCCTTGTCGGCATCCGTATTCAGCGACACGTCTGCAAGATATTCAGCCAGCATCCGGTCTTCGGCATCACCGCCTTCACGGTTCATCGAAAAGCCGTACAAATCGGCTATCAGCTCTTCCACATTCTCCCTTCGGCTTATGTCGGTCAAATCCGACACTACTTCCGCTTTCATTCCGCTCTTTTCGAAAATATCGCATCCCACCGTGTATGCATCACGCACAAGGGCCTCTTCCGAAAAAGTGCGTATCAGCCCAATGAAATTTTCAAGTTTCGCCGCAGTCCTTGCGCTTATGTCAGCCACCAGGCCATCCTCTACCGCATTCCACAAACTTGTTCCGTGCAGCGTTGCCGCGCCCATTACTTTTTCCATTGTAGTGTCTCCAATGCCACGCGCCGGAAAATTCACGACACGCCGAAACGCCTCGTCGTCGTTATGATTCACCGTCAAACGGAAATAAGCTATCAAATCCTTTATCTCTTTGCGTTCATAAAACGACAATCCGCCATATATTCTGAAAGGAATCTGGTTCTGGCGCAATTTCTTTTCCAATATACGGCTTTGGGAATTTTTCCGATACAGCACAGCTATCTGCCCGTAAGCGACATTTCTCGTTTCGTGATACTTTTCTATTTCTTTTGCAAGGAATTCCGCTTCTTCCGCATCGCTCTCCAAACCGCGGACATATATCTTGTCGCCGTCGCCTGCCAGGCTATATACATTCTTTGGAATGCGGTTGCTGTTGTGCGAGATGACACTGTTGGCAGCCTCTACTATATATTTTGACGAACGGTAGTTCCTTTCCAGTTTGAACAGTTTTGCTTTCGGATAAACTTTCGTAAAGTTCAGTATATTGCCGATATCTGCCCCACGAAAAGCGTATATGCTCTGCGAATCATCTCCCACCACACACAGCTTTTCACGTTCGCGGGTTAACAAATGAATTATTTTCGCCTGTATATAGTTGGTATCCTGGTATTCGTCTACAAGTACAAATTCGAACTTCTCAACATACTTCTGCCGGATACTTTCGTTCTTGGCTAAAAGCAAATACATCTGTACCAACAAATCATCGAAATCCATTGCATTCGACGATTTCAGCCGCGTCTGGTATTGCTTGTAGACAAGCCCTATCGACTGCATGTTATGCGCACTGTCTGTTTTCTTTATTTCGGCATCGTTGCAATAATCATCTTCCAATATAAGGCGGTTTTTTGCCCACGAAATCCTGGACAACACATCATTGGGTTTGTAGGTTTTAGAGTCCAGGCCCATGCTCTTCACAATCATCTTCACTAAATTGGAAGAATCCGTGCGGTCGTATATAGTATAGTCTCTGGTATAATCCAGCGCGTCGATTTCCTGACGAAGTATTTTTGAAAACACACTATGGAAGGTTCCCATTCTAAGATATTGTGCCTTGTCGCCTACAACATCTGCTATCCGTTGGCGCATTTCACGGGCAGCCTTGTTGGTAAAAGTCAGCGCCAGAATATTCCAAGGCTTTACGCCATTGTCAATAAGAAATGCCACTTTGGAAGTCAGCACCCGGGTTTTTCCCGAGCCTGCACCGGCAATTACCAGCGAAGGGCCATCAATATATTCCACTGCTTTACGCTGACTCTCATCCAAATTATCAAGATACTCAAGGGAATTTTTCATAGAAGCTAACAAATTACAAAACAAAAGGAGAACACTGACGCGATACGCGATGAAAACTCCTGATTATCAAGATTTGAGTGCGTGTAAATCTTTGTAATCTGCATTGCTGCAGCGCGCCATCAATTTACAAAGCTTGCTCGGTTTTCATTTTTTATTGATGAGCATCCCGGTCTGCCGTCAGCGGAACTCCTTTGTAAGAGCAAAATTATAATTAATATTTGGAATAGTGAAATACAAGCGGCATTTTATTTTCGGGCAGCCTCCCCACTGCTATTACTGCCAAACTTCGTGAATCATCTAGTGCTTTTGTTATCAATAAAAAAAGCAGTAATTTTGCACCCGTTAAAACTGATTCAAACTAATGGAAGTAATAACAACTCAAGAAACTTTAGCAAAGACACTTGATTCTCTCCGCTCCCAAGGAAAGACAATTGGCCTTGTTCCCACCATGGGAGCACTTCACTCCGGGCATGCATCTTTGGTAAGACGCAGCATCGAAGAAAACGACATAACTGTAGTAAGCATATTTGTCAATCCGACACAATTCAACGACATACGTGACCTGGAATCATATCCACGCGACATAGAGGCCGACAAAGCACTGTTACAGCAAATTGGCGCAAGCATAGCTTTCATCCCAAGCGTAAAAGAAATGTATCCTGAGCCCGACACACGCCAGTTCAGTTTTCCACCAGTCGACACTGTAATGGAAGGGGCACGCCGTCCCGGGCATTTCAATGGTGTGTGCCAAATAGTCAGCAAACTTTTTTACGCAGTAAAGCCCAACCGTGCCTATTTCGGAGAAAAGGATTTCCAGCAAATAGCCGTCATTAAAGCTATGGTGAAGCATCTGGACATCCCTGTAAAAATTTGCCCGTGCCCCATCGTCCGGCAGGATGACGGGCTAGCCAGGAGCAGTCGCAACGCACTTCTGACCGACCAAGAGCGCATCGTAGCGACAAATATATATAAGACACTAAGCAAAAGCCGAGAATACGCCAAGACGCACTCCATAAACGAAACGATTAGTTTTGTAACCGAGACCTTGAATGCCATTCCTTCGCTGAAGGTACAATATTTTGAAATCGTTGACGGTTTATCCATGCAAAGCGTCAGCAATTGGGAAGACAGTGACTTCATTGTCGGTTGCATAACTGTTTTCTGCGGACATCTCCCCGTAAGACTTATAGACAACATCAAATACAAGGAAAATTCCGACAGACCATGCTAATACAGGTTCTTAAGTCAAAAATCCATTGCGCTACTGTCACAGAAGCCAATTTGGAGTATGTAGGAAGCATTACCATTGACAGCCTCCTCATGGAAAAGGCAGGAATACTTCCAGGTGAACGCGTATATATAGCCAACAGGAACAACGGCGAGCGTTTTGACACTTACGTCATAAGCGGCCCCGCCGCAAGCGGTGTGATTTGTCTTAACGGAGCCGCGGCACGCAAAGCTCAGGTGGGAGATGTGATCATTATCATGTCATACGCATTGATGTCTCCCGAAGAAGCAAAAGATTTCACTCCTTCTATTGTATTCCCCAACAGCGACAACAGACTTGCAGACTAGACCGCAACCAAGACACATGGCCAACAAACATAGCTCACACTACCTCGCCTTCAAAGTAAAAAGTGAAGAGATTCTGCTGACGTTCATCGAAAAATCACTTTTCGGAATCAGCCGTAACAAGGCTAAAAGCATTCTTTCCAATGGAGGGGTATTGGTAAACAAAAACATCACTACACAATATAATTTCCGGTTAACACCGGGAATGACTGTTGAAATAAGCCGGAGCAAACAGCCTGCAACCGTTAACAGCAAGTTTGTAAGAATAGTTTACGAAGACCGCGACATCATCATTATAGAAAAAGCTCCAGGTATACTGTCAGCTCCTGCGCCACACCATCCTTTCAACGTCAAGACTGTTCTTGACACGCATCTCCGTCTTTCGCACAAAAAATGCACAACTCATGTAGTACATCGCCTTGACCGCGACACTTCAGGTCTGATGGTTTATGCCAAAAACGTTGAAACTGCCAAAATTCTTGAAGAAAATTGGAAGCAGATAGTCAGCGACAGACGATATCTGGCATTGGTTGAGGGGGAGATGGAACAAAAAAATGGAACTATCGAGAGTTGGCTAACCGACAATGACAAGTACATTACAGAAAGTTCCCCTATAGACAATGGCGGCAAATATGCACTCACCCATTTTCGCGTATTGAAATCCAACAAGAAATATTCGTTAGTTGAACTTAAACTTGAGACAGGAAGAAAGAACCAAATACGTGTTCATATGCAGGATATAGGCCATCCCGTTTGCGGAGACATTAAATATGGAACCAATACTACACCAAGGCAACGGCTATGTCTGCATGCGCACTTACTTTGCCTTAGCCATCCACGCACCCGCGAACAATTAAAATTTGAATCCCCGGCTCCGGATTTATTCACAAAAGTGTTTGATCAGCATTAAGCAGCTTCTCATTTTCAGAAATAAAAGCAACGCATATTTCTATATATCAACAGAAAAATATAACTTTGCAGTCAAATTGAAAACTAAGAAGGAATATAAACAATAAATATACGACTATCGTTATGACTAAAGCAGAAATTGTAAATGAAATTTCAAAGAAAACCGGTATAGATAAGGCAACTGTTCTGACAACTGTCGAGGCTTTCATGGCTTCCGTAAAAGGCTCGTTGGATGGAGGAGAGAATGTCTACCTTCGTGGATTCGGTAGTTTTATTTTGAAAAAACGCGCTCAAAAAACGGCACGCAACATTTCGAAGAATACTACCATAATAATTCCGGAGCACAATATTCCGGCATTCAAACCTGCCAAGACATTTGTCAATTCGGTAAAAGCATAAATGCGAGAGCGCCATTGGTGCCATAATCAAGAACTAACATTCGAAAATTTATAAAATTCAATTACTATGCCAAGCGGAAAAAAGAAAAAAAGACATAAGATGTCAACTCACAAGCGTAAAAAGAGATTACGTAAGAATAGGCACAAGAGCAAGTAAGCTTATTCTCCGCAATAACTTTTGAAACAGGGACAAACTGCCGACTTGCTGCACGAGAATGCGGAATATCGGAAGTTTGTCCTTAATTATTTCTCTCATGCCAGGGACAATTATGCCTTACGTTAAAAATAAAAGCCTAAAGAACAGTTGCAGAAACCGCTGACTGCAAAGTTGGCAGCTATGCAACACAAAACCAAAGGATGACAAGCGAAGTAATAGTAAATGTATGTCCAAAAGACATATCAATAGCATTGTTAGAAGACAAACGCTTAGTAGAATATCAAAGCGAAAAGAGAGCGGACAGCAATGCAGTAGGCAATATATACATCGCAAAAGTTAAGAAAATACTGCCGGCACTAAACGCATGCTTCGTAGATGTCGGTTACGAGCGCGAAGCCTTCTTACACTACCAAGACCTCGGTTTGCGTTTCACCACTGCTCTGCAATATGAGAAAGACATCTTCAAAGGGAACTTTCGCCCGTTGGAGCAAACAAAGTTAAAGCAGGAAGCAAACCTACCCAAAAACGGTAAAATTTCCGATGTACTGGAAGCCGGTGCTGAAATTATAGTACAAATAGCCAAAGAGCCCATATCTACAAAAGGTCCACGTTTAAGTGGTGAATTGTCATTTGCAGGCCGCAATATAGTACTTATACCGTTCAGTGACAAAGTTTCGATATCGTCAAAAATAAAGAGCGATGCCGAGAGAGCCCGTCTCAAGCAATTGGTATACAGCATCAAGCCACGCAATTTCGGGGTTATCATTCGTACAGTTGCTGAAGGCAAAAGAGCTTCCGAACTGGACGCAGAATTAAAAACCTTGCTAAAACGTTGCTACGATGCTTTTCGCAAAGCGTCCAGCACTTCAAAACGGCCATTACTCGTTTACGAAGAGATTGGGCGTGCTTCTGCCCTACTCCGAGACATGTACAGCCCTTCATTCGAAAGCGTATATGTAAACGACAAAAACATTGCTGATGAAATTTCCGACTATCTTCATCTCATTGCCCCGGAAAGCAAAGGAATCGTAAAGCATTACAACAACACTCAGCCGATTTTTGACCACTTTGGAGTTACAAAGCAAATAAAATCAGCTTTCGGTAGAACAGTGACATACCGCCATGGGGCTTATCTTATCATTGAACATACCGAAGCACTCCACGTAGTGGATGTCAACAGCGGAAATCGTGCAAAAAATCCTGACGGCCAAGAAGCGAATGCCCTAGAGGTAAATCTAGGCGCTGCCGACGAATTAGCCCGACAATTAAGACTGCGCGACATGGGAGGAATCATTGTTGTCGATTTCATTGACATGACATTAGCCGAAGACAGACAAAAATTATACGAGCGCATGACATCTGCAATGCAAAGCGACCGCGCACGACACAACATTTTGCCTCTTTCAAAATTCGGGCTCATGCAAATCACAAGGCAAAGAGTCAGGCCCGCCACCGAAGTTGCCGTAGACGAAACGTGTCCCACCTGCGGCGGAACTGGCAAAATAAAATCATCATTGCTATTTGTTGACATTCTAGACCGCAAAATAAGCACTTTGTACAATTCCGGTATACGACATTTCAAATTACATGTAAATCCCTATGTATACGCCTATATCTCTGCAGGACTTTTTTCTACAAAATTGAAATGGAAATTACGGTCTCGGTTTAACCTGAGCATTATTCCCAACCAAAGTCTCCCTTTCCTAGAATACAAATTCTATGATAGAGAAGGAGAAGAGATCGATATGAGAGAAAAGCATGAAATGAAATAGATTACAACTAATGAGGCATATCGGCAAATTGTCCGACAAGCCTCATTTTTATAAAAATCCTCCACATACAGAAACGACACCATTATTAAATGCAATAATGAAAAAAACTATCATAACAATTACATTAGCCATAATTGCTACATGTTTGCACGCAGAAAAGCGAGCTTTTACAATCAAAGACCTTTATAAAATAAAGAGTATTTACGGCATATCACTTTCACCAAAAAACAACAAGCTAATTATGTCGCATAGCAGCATGAACCTTGCGAAGCACAGTTATTCTAGTGATATAGCCATAATGGACATTACCCCAAAAGCGCCATCCTTGGAACTAAACAGTTCAGACGGGAAAAGTTACAGTCCTATATGGGACAAAGATGGAAACGGATATTATTACATTGCCGCAGTGGAAGACAAAACGCAATTATTCCATAAAAGTCTTGTTACCGGCGAGACCAAACAAATCACCAATTTCGAATTGGGAATAAATTCCCCTTTAATTTCTCCAGACAACAACTATGTGGCTTTCGTGGCAGACGTATACCCTGAGGCAGGCGCCGACGGCGAATTAAATGCAGAACTTCGCAAGAAGAAAAGTGAAGGACCGGTACAGGCTCATGTTGCCGACAAATTACTCTACCGCCATTGGACAAGCTATTCAGACGGACGGTATCAGCACATTATTGTTTACGACATTAATTCCAAAACATATACCGACGTTACACCCGGGAATTTCGTTTCTCCAGTATTTTCTCCTTCAGGAGCAGAAGGCGGCTTTTGTTTTTCTCCAGATTCGAAAGAAATATGCTACAGCAGCAACCACACTCAGCACCCTGAAGCTAACACCAACTGCGATTTATGGATAGTATCGCCGAAAGGAGGCGATGCGAAATGTATAACTTCCGAAAATCCAGCCTGGGACGGAACGCCACAATATTCTCCAGACGGAAAGTGGATTGCCTATCGTCGGCAGGCAACTGAAAATTATGAAAGCGATTGCTTCCGACTTGCTCTTTACAACCGTACTACTGGAGAAAAAATCATAATCACAGAAAAATTCGACAATTGGGTAGACGATTACAAATGGAGCGCCGATTCAAAAAGCATTTACTTCATAGGAGAACAACGGGGATATTCTCCACTTTTTGAAATCGACATCAATTCGAAAAAGATTTCCGAGCTCATCTCCAACCGAGCTATCAGTTCCTTCGAAATTTCAAACGACGGATATGCCTATTACACTTATTCACGTACAGGCAAACCTTCAGCATTATACCGTTGCAAACTACACAAAAAAAATGCTCAAGAGCAACAAATTACTTTCCTCAACAAAGAATTGGAAGATGAAATAGACATACGCCCGTCAGAGACTATGTGGATAAGCGGAGCAGGAGGAGACAGCATAGAGGTCTTTATTGTAAAGCCACACAATTTCAACCCAAATGAAAAATACCCGCTTATAGTCAACGTACATGGAGGTCCTCAAATGCAATGGATGGACTCGTTCCGAGGCGACTGGCAAGTATACCCGGGAGCCGGCTATGTAGTAGCCTATCCTAATCCTCACGGATCAACTGGATACGGGCAGGAATTTACCCGGTCTATTTCCGGCGATTGGGGCGGAAAGCCTTATGAAGATATAATCTTTATAACAGATTCTCTTTCAAAGCTGCCATATATTGATTCAACCCGAATGGGAGCAATGGGTTGGTCGTATGGAGGATATTTCATGAATTGGCTGCAAGGGCAAAAGCACCCCTTCAAATGCCTCGCCTCCATGATGGGCCTCTACGACCTTACCTCTATGTGGGGAACGACTGAAGAACTTTGGTTTCCTAATTTCGATCTTCAAGGACAACCGTGGAATTCGGAATTATACCAAAAATTCTCCCCTTCGCATTATGTCAAAAACTTCAAGACACCGGCACTCATAATAACCGGCGAAAAAGACTATAGAGTTTCATATACACAAAGTCTACAATATTTTTCAGTGCTTCAGACATTGGGAATTCCATCAAGATTGATTGTATTCAAAAATGACGGCCACTGGCCTAATTCTCTCAATTCCATGCCAGTCTATTACAATGCTCACCTAGAGTGGTTCAACAAATACCTTGGCGGCAAGCCTGCTCCTTGGAATACCGAAGACATGATAAACAACAACGTTGACTATGAATAGTCTCACTTTAATTCAAAAAAAAGACCGCCTATATTTGGCAGTTCAAATAAAAAACGTACCTTTGCATTGCTTTTGACAAAAAGTCGTTTTAGCACGATACAAATTGGAAGTTTGGGTGAGTGGCTGAAACCAGCAGTTTGCTAAACTGCCGTGCGAGTAATCGTACCAGGAGTTCGAATCTCCTAGCTTCCGCAAAGATTTATGCAACAAGCATAACTCAGATTCTAATCATTCGGCGCTTTCGTCTAGCGGCTAGGACACATGCCTCTCACGCATGGAACACGGGTTCGATTCCCGTAGGCGCTACGCCCTACCAATTTTACGTCTCTTTTTTATCCTCCAAACTATTTTGCAAAGCAAAAAAAGAGCAGAAACATCTAAAAACAAAGCTATCAACATTTCATTCCAAACAAAATAGTTACCTTTGCATAGGATATGCATTCGAGAGCTTCATCCTCCCGAAAAAACATTTCTTCAACAAAACAGGACAATAAACAAACAATATCTATCATGATAGAACTCACCTTTCCTGACGGTTCAAAAAGACAATATAATGCAGGAATAACCGGCAAGGAAATTGCAGAAAGCATTTCGCCGCAATTGGCAAAAGCCGCATTGGCAATAAAAGTTGGCAATGACACTCAAGACTTAATCCGCCCGATTGACAACGATGCGAATATCCAAATTCTTACATGGGACAACGAAGAGGGGCGGCATACATTCTGGCACACTTCTGCTCACCTCATGGCCGAAGCAGTACAAGAATTGTATCCAGGAACCCAATTCGGCATAGGTCCGGCAATAGAAAACGGATACTATTACGATGTAACTCCCCCCGAAGGCACAGTTATACGCGAAAGTGACTTTGCGAAAATAGAATCAAAAATGCAAGAGTTGCTCAAACGCAAAGATAGACTCGAACGCATAAGCATTTCAAAAAACGACGCCCTCAAACTATTCGGAGACAAGGGACAGACTTATAAATGCGAACTTATCGAAGAACTTGAGGATGGTAATATCACGATCTACAAGCAAGGCAATTATGTAGACCTGTGCCGCGGTCCTCACCTCTACGACACTACGCCTATCAAGGCTGTTAAAGTTACCGCTGTAAGTGCTGCTTTTTGGAGAGGAAATGCCCAAAATCCCCAAATGACACGTATCTACGGAATATCCTTCCCCAAGAAAAAGATGCTTGACGAATATCTTGCATTAATCGAAGAGGCAAAGAAACGTGACCATCGCAAAATCGGCAAAGAACTTGAACTTTTCATGTTTTCCGAGCGGGTTGGCAAAGGTTTGCCTATTTGGCTTCCCAAAGGCACCATACTCCGCGAACAACTTACGAATTTTCTGAAGCGCATACAGCATCGCTTCGGATACTTACAGGTTATAACACCTCATATCGGAAGCAAGCAGCTATATGTTACTTCCGGCCACTATGCAAAATACGGCAAAGATTCATTCCAGCCCATACACACTCCCGAAGAAGGCGAAGAGTATATGCTGAAACCTATGAACTGCCCCCATCATTGCGAAATATTTGCCCACAAACCGCGCTCTTACAAAGATCTTCCTCTACGCATCGCCGAATTCGGCACTGTATATAGATATGAACAAAGCGGAGAACTCCACGGACTGACACGAGTGCGCGGCTTTACTCAGGACGATGCCCACATATTCTGCCGCCCCGATCAAGTAAAATCAGAATTCCTGCGCGTAATGGATATCATTATGATCATTTTCAAAGCCTTGAATTTCGATTCTTATGAAGCTCAGATCTCGCTTAGAGACCAAAAAGACCATAGCAAATATATCGGCAGCGACGAAAATTGGGAAAAAGCAGAAAACGCTATCATTGAGGCTTGTCAGGAAAAAGGCTTGAACGCCCATATTGAATATGGCGAAGCTGCATTCTATGGTCCCAAGCTCGACTTTATGGTTAAAGACGCAATTGGCCGCAGATGGCAACTTGGAACAATCCAGGTGGACTACAACTTGCCTGAGCGCTTCGGCTTGGAGTATACTGGCGATGACAATGAAAAACACCGCCCTGTGATGATTCACCGCGCTCCTTTCGGATCGCTTGAAAGGTTCATCGCAGTACTTATCGAGCACACATGCGGACATTTCCCGTTATGGCTCACTCCTGTACAGGCCGTAGTGCTTCCCATTTCCGACAAATTCAACGATTATGCCGAAAAAGTCAAGCAATACCTTGACGAGAGAGGCATACGCGTAGACATTGACTCCAGAAGCGAAAAAATAGGCCGTAAAATACGCGACAATGAAATTAGCCACATACCTTACCTACTCATCGTAGGAGAAAAGGAAATGAGCGAAGGCGTTGTTTCGGTACGAAAGCAAGGCGAAGGAGACAAGGGAACTATGAAATTCGAAGAATTTGCAGACAAAATTGACAGAGAAATTCTCCAAGAAACAAATAAGTATTAAATTTGCACGCGGTTTAGGTGCCGCCCTATAAAAGGCGGCACGATAGCGACCAAACGACTCTGAATGAAGAACGAAAAACTAAAAAACAAATATCGCATCAATGAGCAAATACACGTGCGCGAAGTGCGTGTGGTTGGTGACAACATAGCTCCCATTGTCATGCCTACACACCAGGCCATAGCAATGGCACAACGCGAGAACCTTGACCTTGTGGAAATTTCGCCTAACGCAGTTCCGCCTGTTTGCCGGTTGATTGACTATTCAAAGTTTCTCTACCAGCAAAAGAAGCATCAGAAAGAGATGAAGGCGAAACAAGTAAAGATTGACGTCAAAGAAATACGTTTTGGTCCCCAGACAGACGACCATGACTATAACTTCAAACTCAAGCATGCGAAAGAATTCCTTTCTGACGGCAACAAAGTTAAGGCGTATGTATTCTTTAAAGGAAGAAGCATCTTATTCAAGGAACAAGGAGAAGTTCTTCTACTAAGATTTGCAAACGACTTGGAGGAATACGGCAAAGTGGAACACATGCCCGTATTGGAAGAGAAACGAATGACAATATTCATCGCTCCGAAGAAAGTGGCAAAGACCAACAATGACAGCAAGCAGACAGAAGAAAGCACTGTCAAGGAAGAGAAAAAAGCGCCAAAAACCAAAGAGCCCAAAGAATATAAAGTTCCAATTATAGAAGGAGAATAAAATGTGACGTGCATACGTAGTTGGTATACGTAGCGCGCACCAATATTAAACCATTTAATTAAAAAGTAAAATGCCAAAACAAAAGACCAATTCCGGTGCAAAGAAGAGATTCTCATTCACCGCGACAGGTAAAATCAAACGTCACCACGCTTTTCATAGCCACATTCTGACGAAGAAGACAAAAAAGCAAAAGCGCAATTTGGATCATGTTGCAATAGTTGACAGTTCCAATGTGAAACAAATCCGTGAACTTTTGCTCAAGCGTTAATCAACAACATCAATTAACCCGAATGCCAAGCAAGAAAGTTCGCATTTAATGCGACGCTTACATTCAAAAACAACAACAAAATGCCAAGATCAGTAAATCACGTAGCTTCACGCAACAAGAGAAAGAAAATATTAAAGAAGACCAGAGGTTATTATGGCGCGCGCAAAAACGTTTGGACTGTAGCCAAAAATACCTATGAAAAAGGTCTTACATATGCTTTTAGAGACCGTAGAGCAAAGAAACGCGAATTCCGCGCACTGTGGATTCAGCGTATCAATGCAGCTGCACGTCTTGAAGGCTTTTCCTATTCGCAGCTTATGGGAGCTTTGCACAAGGCAGGAATTGAAATCAACCGCAAAGTGCTTGCCGATTTAGCAATAAACGACCCTAAGGCTTTCAGCGCAATAGTAGCGAAAGTAAAATAAGGAATACCATCTTTCATATTGAGTAGGAAGGAAACGAAGGAGTTTTCTTCCTACTTTATTTATTCCCCCTACTATATAAAACGCAATTGTTTTCTTCAAGGAAACATTATGAAAAAAACAAGATGCCTTGTAATTTCAATAAGAAGGCTTACAATTTAGACTACAAAGCATCTTGTGCGGTGTACTGAAATTGGTTGTCAGCTTCTACCAATTCGGGACAAGCTACATGGGGCCTGGCAGGTGCAAACATTGGTAATGTTAGTGATTACAATAAGTAATTTTCGACAGCGTGCCAGTTAGGAAACTGTTCGGTCCCGAACTGAATATGACGGTCTCCGAATTTTTCTGCCCCATGCTTTGTATTGTCATCAATTAATAAGGCTTTTCCGTCATCGAGAAGGTTCTTATGGTGCGTAAGGATAATTTTCTTTTTGAACACATCGCCCATATACTTGGTTACCCACCGCACCTTGTCAGCCCAAGCCGAAGGATTATTCCAAGGAGCTGTAGAGAGAATGTAGCAATCGTACTTCTCTGCCAGTTTGTGTATTGCTTCAATAGCTCCTGGCATTGGATCCATTTGGCCAAACAAGTCTGGAATATCGTCTGGATGCCCGTCATATTGCCTCAATATCTCCGGACTATGCTTTTTGAGTGCCGAATTAAAATCTACGAGCACTCCATCCATGTCAAAATAAAGAATACGTTTCATACTACTTCATATTGTCATCTTTTATAGTTCCGTATTTTTTCACTCATCTTCTCCATGAATTCATCAAAAGGAATAGCACCTAGACGAGATATAAGTTCTTCTGTGGTCATACCACCTCTTTGTTTGAATTCTTCTATAAACAAATCAAGTTCTCGCTGTTCTGATTCATTTAATTCAACTTTATCCATAATCATTGGTTTCATTTTAGTTTCTAATTCTCCGTTATGCAGCCTTGCACATTACCTTGCCAAGCATGTCATTTAGTCGGTGCTTTTCATTCACAGGCTAAGATAACGCTTTAGTTTGGAATACAGGAATTTTCTAGCATTTTTTAGCAATTTGGGGCTTTTGGGGAAGTCAAGAATACTCATCCGCGAACACAAAAAAGATGTGCAGAAAGTTACCGCACCTCCAAAATATTTGTTGTTATCCGTTGGCGGAATCATTAGTCCGGCACCGCGTAAGAATTATATACGCATAGCGCAAAAATTTTCTGCGCACAAAAGAAAAATTGTTTGCGCAGAAAATTCTTTGCATGTACTGAATAAAATTCCGCCAACGAGTTGTCAAGCCTTTTTCAAAGGCTATCTCCGAAATCAGCCTTGAATTTCGCCACGAGATCTTCCTGCCAATGGCCTATTTCCTTCAAACGCCCGAAGAAGAAACGCAGCACTGCAGGTTCGTCTACCCACTGCAAACCGCCGATGAGGTTCCGGTTGTCCCATAGCCACTTCACGCGGTCGGCAACATACTTTATCTGCGACAATGTAAATACACGGCGCGGCACGGCAAGGCGTGCCAATTCCAGTTCGGCATAACGTTCCGAGCCATCGGGCTCACGCTGCTCGCTAAGGGTGCCGCGCTCCATCGGGCGGATACCTCCGGCAATATACAATGCAGCACAAACTGCTCCTGCCGGATATTGGTTATGGGGCATATCGGGCACAAATTCCGTGCAATTCAGATGTGCTCCAAGTCCGCCGGCAGGCTTTATCACGGGCACTCCGTAATCGTCGAGCTCTTTTATCAAATAAGCGATAAATTCCGGTCCGTGAGCCAAATACTCCATATCCAGAGATTCGTACAAGCCCACAGCCATTGCCTCGATGCTGCGCACGTCTATACCACCGTAAGTAAGAAAGCCTTCGTACAAAGGAATAAACTCCATCATGCTCTTTATAATTTCGGTGTTATGCGAAATTATAGCGCCACCACGTGCAAAACCGAGTTTGCGTGCCGAGAAATAGATGATATCCATCTTGTCAGCCAGAAGATGATATATTTCCTTTGGTTCCATGTACTTACACTGTGCCTCGCGAGTCTTCATGAAATATATGTTGTCCTGAAGAAGCGAAGCGTCAAGTACACTCGGTATCTGGTAGCGGTGACAAATGTCGGCAACGGCACACATGTTTGCGAGCGATACCGGTTGGCCTCCTATAAGGTTGGTACCGGCTTCAACACGCACAAAGCCTACGTTCTCGGCACCGACTTCAAGTATTGTCTGCTCCAGAAGACCGAGGTCGAAATCCCCCTTGAAAGGATCGTCACTCTGCGGCTCGAGGCCTTTCTTTGCAACAAGTTCCAGCACCTCGCCTCCAAGACGTGTAATGTGGGCCTTTGTGGTGGTAAAGTGAAAATTCATAAGGGCCTTCTTTCCCGGGGTGATATATCTGCACGCGAGAATGTTCTCCGCTGCCCTGCCCTGGTGAGCAGGCAACACATTGTCAACGCCAAACACCTCCTTTACCGCAGCCTTCAAGCGGTTGAAGCTCTCAGAGCCTGCATAGGCATCATCGGCAATATGCATTGCCGCAGTCTGTCTGTCGGACATGGCGTTGACGCCGGAGTCAGTAAGCATGTCCATGTAAATGTCCCTGTTCTGCAGCAGGAACGTATTGTTGCCCGCTTCCTGCATTTTGCGCATACGCTCCTCAACGGGAAGAAGATTCAGCTTTTGAACGACACGTACCTTGTGCATTTCCAAAGGCACCTGGTTTTCGCTTTTATAGAATTTTACTGCCATCGTAATATTTTTTATTAGTTAATGTTCAACGTTGCATTGAAAAAGATTCTTTTCTTTTTTCCATACGATGCAAAAGTAGAGTTTTGAAACGGAAATTTTGCGAACATTTCTACGGAACAATCTACCATTATTACTCCACACAAGCACAACTACCATTATTCAATACCAAACATACCGATACCGCAAAGAAAAATATTTTCAGCCCATTCCACCGACACCTCATTTTGTTTAATTAATTTTGAAACCGATATTCCGACTTATACATAAAAACAAAACATATTACCTAGATTAATGGCAACAGTTGACGACAAGAAAATCATTTTCTCAATGGTGGGGGTTTCAAAGATTATCCCTCAAAACCGCAAACAAATATTAAAGGACATTTACCTCTCGTTTTTCTACGGGGCGAAAATTGGCATCATAGGCCTTAACGGTGCCGGAAAGTCGACATTGATGAAAATCATCGCGGGCCTGGAGCAGCCTTCGCAGGGAGAAGTAGTCTGGAGCCCAGGCTATAGCGTGGGCTACCTGCCTCAGGACCCGCCATTGGACGAGACCAAGACCGTAAAGGAAAACGTGATGGAGGGAGTGCAGAAAGCCTACGACGCACTCAAGGAATACGAAGAGATAAACCTCAAGTTCGGCGAAGAGGAATACTACAGCGACCCCGAAAAGATGGACAAGCTCATGCAGCGCCAGGGCGAAGTTCAGGACATTATCGATGCCACCGATGCATGGAACATGGATTCCAAACTCGACCGTGCCATGGCAGCCCTCCGCTGTCCGCCTGCCGACAGCGACGTGCGCACACTTTCGGGCGGGGAACGCCGACGCGTGGCTCTTTGCCGTCTGCTGCTGCAAAAGCCCGACGTACTGCTTCTCGACGAGCCCACCAACCATCTCGACGCCGAAAGCATCGACTGGCTGGAGCAGCACCTGCAGCAATACGAAGGCACGGTGATAGCAGTAACCCACGACCGCTACTTCCTTGACGATGTAAGCGAATGGATACTGGAGCTCGACCGTGGCGAAGGCATTCCATGGCACGGAAACTACACGTCGTGGCTCGAGCAGAAAACCACACGCATGATGCAGGAAGAGAAGCAGGCTTCAAAGCGCCGCAAGGCTCTGGAACGCGAACTCGAATGGAGCCACATGGCGCCCAAAGCACGCCAGGCAAAGGGCAAGGCGCGTCTCAACGCCTACGAGCAGATGCTAGGCCAGGAGCAGAAGGAACGCGAAGAGAAACTCGAGATATTCATTCCCAACGGCCCACGCCTGGGAAGCAAAGTCATAGAAGCGCAGCACGTAAAGAAGGCTTTCGGGGAAAAGGTGCTTTTCAACGACTTGAACTTCATGCTTCCGCCCAACGGAATCGTAGGTGTGATAGGCCCCAACGGTGCCGGAAAGACAACGCTATTCCGCCTTATCATGGGCCTGGAAAAAGCCGACGGCGGCACGTTCGAGGTGGGCGAGACCGTGAAACTAGCTTATGTAGACCAGCAGCATAAAGACATAGACCCCAACAAAAGCGTATACGAAACCATATCGCAAGGCAACGAGACGCTGCGCATGGGAGGGCGGGACGTGAACGCCAGAGCCTACATATCACGCTTCAATTTCTCGGGCTCCGACCAGCAGAAACTCTGCTCGGTGCTTTCGGGAGGAGAGCGCAACCGCTTGCAGCTGGCCCTGGCACTGAAGCAGGAAGGCAACGTACTGCTGCTCGATGAGCCTACCAACGACATCGACGTAAATACCCTGAGAGCGCTGGAAGAAGGTCTTGACGCCTTTGCGGGCTGCGCTGTGGTCATCAGCCACGACCGCTGGTTCCTCGACCGTATCTGCACCCATATACTTGCTTTTGAAGGTAACGGCGAAGTGTTCTTCTTCGAAGGAAGCTACTCGGAATACGAGATAAACAAGGCCCGCCGCATGGGGAACGAAGAAATAAAGAAGGGGCGCTACCGCAAACTCATGGACGACTGATTGCCCGGCGTCTGAACGCAAGCTTGCAGGCAACGATTTAAGGAAAGCGCATGTACAGAAAGATTCATTCCATCGAGGAGCTCAACGTGCTGTTCCGCCAACCCACGACTCACCCTCTGGTAACGCTGGGCGACCTGGCGCAGGCTGACCTTTCCCTGTTTCTCCCAACGGACTTCGGGATGTATTGCGTGGTTTTGATGGATGAGAATTTCGGAAGTCTGGTAAAGGGCGGAAAATCCATGCGCTACCGTGCCGGCACGGCGTTTTCGCTGCGGCCAGGGCAAGTGGTGTCGATGGACCTTGACTGGCGCTTCAAGCCGCAGGGCCGCATGCTGGCTTTCCGGCCCGAACTGCTGGAAAAATGCGGACTGGGGCGTGACTTCTATATGTTCGGGTTCTTCGATTCCGACGTTGCCGAGGCCCTGGAGCTGTCGGCTACCGAAAGGGGCGTGCTGCTCAACTGTTTCGCCAACATCCAGACGGAGCTCCACACCCCACCCGACTATCTCTCAACCCACATGATACGCCTCGGCATAGGGCATTTGCTGAGTTACTGCAAACGCTTCTTCGAAAGGCAGTTTCACGAGCAAAAGAGAGTGGGCGAAAGTTTTGCCAGCCGCATAGACGAAATGGTAGACCGTTACCTTTCAAGCGGAATGCCGGCGCAGCACGGGCACCCAACGGTGGCATGGTGCGCGGAGCAGTTCAACTTTACGCCCAACTATTTCGGGGAGCTCGTAAAGAGGGAGATGCACATCACGGCCCAGGAATACATTTCAAGCAAAATCGTGGCGGCAGCCCAGGCACTGCTGCGCGACAGCCAGATGTCGATAGGGGAAATAGCCGAAGAACTGGGATTCGCATATTCCAACCACTTCACACGCATGTTCCGCAGACGCACAGGCATTTCGCCCCTTGCCTTCCGCAAAATGCAGAACAAACGGGAAGCATAAACCGTCTTCATCCATAAACCAAAACTATAAAACTAAAAAAAAAGAGTTGTGCCGCGACTGGCGACACAACTCTTTTTGTATGCGTATGGGCTATGTTCAGAACCAGCGAACGTAGCAGAAATCCTGACGGTGAGGAAGCAGCGGGTTGCTGGGGTACATGCGCATGGCAGTCTTGATGCGCCCCACGTAGCTTACGCGGTGCTTGAGCTGGAAGGTATAGAGGTTACCGTCGCGTGCTACAAGCTTCAGGGGAATCGACTTGTGGAACTTGGCGTTGTCGTTCTTGTCAACGAGCATTTCCACGTAGTCTACGCCTATTGCGTTGTCGAGTCCGCTTTCATCGATTACCACATTGATCTCGATTTCACTGCCGCTCTCCAACTGCCCGCTCTTCAGGTTCTCGCTCATTTCCTGGCTAACCACATGCACGTTGTCCCATTTCGATGCCACAGTTTCCTTCCAGGCAGCGATTTCCTTTGCAAGATGGTTGTCGTCGGCGGCAAGAGCCTTGAAACGCTCCGACTGCTTGTTGTAGAACTTCGAATAGTAGTCATCGAGCTGACGCTTCATTGTATAGTGCGGTGCAATCTGGGCTACGGAATTCTTTATAACGCGAACCCAATCCTTTGAGTAGCCGTCCTTGTTCACATTGAAATACATCGGGATGATTTCGTATTCCAGCATGCTGTAAATAGTAGTAGCGTCGAGGCGGTCCTGCTGCCCCTGGTCGGCATACGTGCGGCGGTCGGTAACAGCCCAGCCAGCGCCCTTGCGGTAGCCTTCGAGCCACCATCCGTCGAGCACCGAGAAGTTGATGACGCCGTTCATGAGAGCCTTTTCGCCCGAAGTGCCCGATGCCTCCATCTTGCGGGTGGGGGTATTGAGCCAGATGTCAACGCCGGAAACCAGACGGCGTGCAAGCTGCATGTCGTAGTTCTCGATGAAAAGTATCTTGCCCAGGAACTCGGGGCGGTGGGAGATGTCGAAAATCTGCTTGATGAGTCCTTGCCCGGCACCGTCGGCAGGGTGTGCCTTTCCGGTGAATATGAACTGCACGGGCCTTTCGGGGTTGTTGACGATGCGCGCCAGGCGCTCAAGGTCGTTGAACAGCAGGTGTGCACGCTTGTAGGTGGCGAAGCGGCGTCCGAAGCCAATGATAAGGGCATTGGGGTTGATGCGCTCCATAAGCGAAATGATGCGTGTGGGGTCGCCAAGACTGTGGAGCCAGCTTTCGCGGAAGCGTGCGCGCACATAGTCAATCAGCTTGTTCTTCAGCTTCACGCGCAGGTCCCATATTTCCTTGTCGGGCACATTGTAGATTGCCTCCCATATTTTCTCGTTGCTCTGGTCGCTCAAGAAGCTCTTGTCGAAATACTTGGCATAGAGTGCCTTCCATTCCTTGGAAGTCCATGTGGGCATGTGCACGCCGTTGGTGACGTATCCCACGTGGCTCTCTTCGGGCAGGTAACCCTTCCAGATGCCGTTGAACATTTCCTGGCTCACCTTTCCGTGGAGCATGCTCACGCCGTTGACTTCCTGGCAGGTGTTGCAGAGGAAAGTGGACATGCAGAACTTCTCGCCCTTGTCGTCGGGATTGGTGCGTCCCATGCCGATAAAGTCGTCCCACGAAATTCTGAGCTTTTCGGCATACGGTGCCAGATACTTGGCGAAAAGACCTTCGTCGAAATAGTCGTGACCTGCCGGAACGGGAGTGTGGACGGTGTAGAGCGAAGAAGCGCGCACCAGTTCCAGGGCTTCGTTGAACGAGAGGCCCTCGGAGGTGAAGTCCACGAGGCGCTGCACGTTGCAGAGCGCTGCATGGCCTTCGTTGCAATGGTAGACGTCTTTTTTGATGCCGAGCTGCTTGAGCATGAGCATACCGCCGATGCCGAGCAGATACTCCTGCTTCAGGCGGTTCTCCCAGTCGCCTCCGTAGAGGTTCTTGGTGATATTGCGGTCGTATTCCGAATTCATGTCGTTGTCGGTATCCATAAGATACAGACTGATGCGGCCCACGTTCACACGCCACACGTAAGCGTAAACCGTGCACTGCGGGAAGGGCACTTCCACCACCATCTGCGTGCCGGTGGCGCTGTCCATCACCTTTTCAATGGGCAGCGTGTCGAAGTCGGCAGCCTCGTAGTTGGCTATCTGCTGTCCGTCCATCGAAAGCGTCTGGCCGAAATACCCGAAGCGGTAGAGGAAGCCCACCGCGCACATGTCGACGTTCGAGTCGGAAGCCTCCTTCAGGTAGTCGCCGGCAAGAATGCCGAGACCGCCGGAGTAGATGCGCAGGGCGTGGTGCAGGCCGTATTCCATGCAGAAATAGGCCACCGAGGGGCGTGTCTTGTCGGGCTCAACGTTCATGTAGGCCTGGTAGTCGCTGTAAGCCTTCTCCATGTCGGCAAGGAAGCCCTTGTTGGAAGCGAAGTCGTTGAGCGTATCGTAATCCATTACGCTGAGCATCTTCACCGGATTGTGACGGCAAGCCTTGAGCAACTCAGGATCCATATTGGAGAACAGTTTCATCGTGTCGTAATCCCAGCTCCACCTCAGGTTGTGGGCAAGCGTGTCGAGCTTCTTCAGCTCAACCGGAATATGCGACTTCACGTTGCGTGAACTCCATACGGGTTCGTTAGAATTGTTGGATTTCAGTTTCATATATTAATTGTATGATGGTTTAATTCTTGATTTTGTCAATTGCAAAGGCAAATGCCTTGGTGTAGTTTTCCACGAACAGGCGCCAGTCGGCGTTTTGCGCGATGCGGCGAGCCTTGGTGCCCAGGCGCTTGCGCTCGGTGCGGTTGCGGCGCGAGAAGTCGAGGATGATGCGTTTCAGCTCCTCGGCGGTTTCGAAGTAGTTTTCGTCGTTGCGCTCCATCACGGCAATGCCGTCGGAAATCACGGGCTTGTGCTTCAGCAGCTCCTCCACCCAGCAGCCGAAGCCGGCAAGCGAGGTGGTGACTGTGGGAATGCTGTACGACGCGCTCTCCATGGGGGTATAGCCCCAGGGCTCGTAATACGAAGGGTAGGCCGTGAGGTCGCACGCCGTGAGCAGGCTGTAGTAATGCTCGTTGAAAATGCCGTCGAGGCCGTCGAGGTACGAAGGCACCAGCAGCACGTGCACGTTGCCCTCGAGCGTAAGGCTGTCGAGCTGCATGCTCCTAATGGTACCCACAATGCGGTCGTAGTCGAAATTGTGGAGACGGTGGGTGATGAAGGGATATTCGAGGGCGCCGGCGCTGCATCCCTTGTTTGCCAGGCGCTGCAGCAAGTCCTCGCGCGGCCCGGCAATCCAGCACGGCACCTCGGCCAGGGCCACGACTTCGCATTCCAGTTCCCCGCACTTCTGCAGACGGCGGAGCGCTTCGAAGTAAACGTCGTAGCCTTTGGGCTTGTAGTCGTTGCGCCCGCTGGTGCTCACAATAAGAGTGTTCCTGTCGTCGAACCTGCGGCCCAGCAGGGCCCCGGCTACCGACAGCACCTTGGCGCGCATTGCGCTGCGCCTGGCGTCGAGCACCCTCGGCGCAGGGATCGAAGAAGTTTCAAAACCGTTGGGGAGCAGCACGTCGGTTTCCTTGCCCAGCAACTGGCGGCACTCCTCGTTGGTGGTGGCGCTCACCGTGGTGAAGCAACCGGCATTGAAAGCCGCAGCTTTCTCGCTGGAATGCTTTGCCATGACATTGAGTTCGCGCGCCATGATGTCGCCGTCGTATTCGCCGAAGTACTTGTAGAGGCACTTCCCGTTGTCGCATATCGAGCGCCCCACGGTAGTGGCATGGGTGGTGAACACGGTAGCCACGCGCCGGGGAAGGTCCTTCGCCACGCACAGCAGCGCCATGGCCGACTGCCATTCGTGGGCCTGGAGCACCACGTTCTTCTCAACGTCGATGCAGCGGCGGGTAATAGCCCCCACCACCTTGCCGCAGGCGTAGGCCCACATCGAGGAGTCGTCGTAGTCGCCGTAGGCATTCAGCGAGTCCACCTTGAAATCGTTCCACATGGCAGCGTAAATCTCGTTCTTGCGGTCGTAGAACTGCTGCACGTCCACCAGCACCGCTATGGGCTTCGAGGCGATGTTCCACCGCCCTATCCTTATTTTCAGCCCTTCGCTGGCAGCGGCAGCCTGCCAGTCGGGATTGAGCGACGGGTCTTCGTCAAACTCCTGGGTGCCGAGGTCGGGGCCCAAGAACGCCACCCTGTCGCCGAATTTCGAATGAAGCGTGGGCGACAACGATTCCAGAACGGTATGGATTCCGCCCACCTTGTTGCACACTTCCCAACTGACTTCAAACACAAAATCTGCTTCAAACATGCATTGAATACTTTTTTCAGACTGCAAAATTAGCGTTTTTTTTGGGGATAGCATCTGTTTGTGTTTTTGAAAAGGCCACACCCTATTGCTGCATAACCATTTGATTACCCGATTGCCACATCTGTTTTTCATTTCCGCGGCGTCAGAAAACCGAACCCCCGCCGCGCAGCCATGAAAACCGCGGAAAAAGTTTTTTGATTTATTTGATTTTTTGATGGGTTTGATGCTACCACCCGAATGGTAAAGAAAAAAAGAACACGAATCTGTGTCAACAAATTCGTGTTCTCCTTTAGGCGCCGGGGTTACGCGTTGGGGTCTACGTCGCCGCTGGTGTCGGAGCTTGAGGAGCTGGATGCCGAGGCGTTGACGTTCTTGAAGGTGAGGTTCTTCACGGCGAGGGCGTTCTTGATGCGGGTGCTGGGGGTGAAGCGCGCACGCACCTTCTTGATGTTCGACGACTCGAACTTGTCCTTGTCGGCTGCGCCCGTGGTGGCCATGGTGGGGCGGATGCTGCACAGGTCGCCCAGGCGGACCGACTGCCCGTTCTTCAGGTGCTCTATCACGTACTTCTGCAGCGACGAGAGCACGGCCTTCACGTCGGCTTCAGTGGCGGTGGTGG
>CAZDOH010000026.1:0-25371 GCA_964507005.1 uncultured Prevotella sp.
CTCGAAATGCTGCTCAACGATGCCGACATCTACACTCCCAGCGACGGCTCTATGGACCGGCTCTATGTCGGCGCAGAGTTTTGGAATGCTATCAAGGACCACGGCACCAGCATGTCGTACAACAAGATTATGGAAGCCCTCGACGACCCCTTCCTGCCCACAGTGAAGTATCTGCACGGGCACATTTCAAGCGCGGTGGAGATAGCTTCGTCGGAAACACGTGGCGATTACGGCGAAACGGCCTGGGTTGGCGAGCAGGACAACGAATTCGAGCTTGATTACAGCAGATCGGCCAAGCTTGTGGCGGGCAACAAAGCCGTTTATCCGGAGTACGACAACAAGGAACTATATCTCCTGGTAAAAATACCCGAAAGGGTGGATTGTTTTCTGTATAATGGTATTGATGTGGATTGTGTATACAATTATTTCCGCACTATCAGATTCCGCGATGCCAAGGGCGTGCATACGCTCGACTTGAACTCGCAGAAACTGTATAGCGAGAACACGGCGATAATCGAAGACCTGTCGCTGTATGACGAAAAGACGGAAACCATACTGACGCAACTCAATATAGTCATCGTTGAGGCAAAGAATCCCGGGCCCAACAATCCCGAAACTGCCATCATGCCCGACGAGAGCAAGATTGACAACTATTTCGACGGAGGTTTCTGACTTTCCGGAAAAAAACTACACTAACAATAGAATCATCTTAATATGAAGAAATACCTATTAGGTTCGGTCGTGGCGCTATGCGCTGCGGCAGGACTGCAGGCCCAAACCTATAACGACACGGTTCGCACCCGTACGTGGAGCGTGTACGCACAGGGAGGTCTGACATGGTGGCAAGGCCTGCGAGGGGTGGACGTGAGCAATGCACGCCATCCGCTCACTCCCGACGCCGCCGTGGGTGTAGACTACAACATACGCCCATGGATACGTGTGGGGCTGAAGGCTGAATACATCATGCTCAAGACCACTGCAAAACTGGGGGAATCGCTGCCGCAGACGGTGGCCGATATGGAAATCAGCGGGCGCCCGGGCACCGTTACTACAAATGCGGGCGTGGTTGAAAACCGCAACAACATGAGCGTGGCTGCTGCCGACCTCAATGTTGACTTCAACGTTCTGCAGCTGTGGCCCCGGCGCAAGGCGCAGCAGTGGAACCTCTGGATAGGAACGGGCGTGGGTTACTGGCACGGCTGGAACCGTCATTCCTACGCTACTGCCGTACGCAAGGTAGGCGCTGCCGAAGGCGACGGGTATGCCAACTATTATTTCAATGCCAGCATCGATGCCAGCGGCACAACGAGCCAAACCAATGTTCTCTACATCCCCGCAAGTCTGAGTCTGGAATGCGACATCACGCCGCGCTGGACTGCCGGAGTCTTCGGCGAGTACAAGTATCTGCCGCTGCGCAAGGAACTCACTCCCAAGCATGTGGTCAGCTTCGGGCTGCGCCTGGCCTACAATTTCGTGGGCAAGAAGATGCCGTCGTACCGCAGCCGTTACTTCGACCTGCGCGCTATGAACGAAACATTGAAGGAGTGCTGCAGCGAGAAGGAAAGCCTGCAGAAGCAGCTAGACAGCAAGAATGCCGAAATCAACAGCCTGAAGAACCAGTTGAATGATGCCAACCGCAAACTCAACGAGTCGCAAAATCTCGGCGAAGCTGCCGGGTACGACAAGACTCTTGGGCACACCGTATACTTCGACTTGAACAGCGACGAGATAAGCGAGCAGGAGAAAGTCCGCCTCGACAACTTCATCGCTAAAGTCAAAGCCGAAGGCAAGGACCTCCATTTCGTGGGCGAGTCTTCAAAGGAAGGTGCTGCCGCCTACAACCAGAGTCTCTCTGAAAGGCGTCTCAAGGCGGTGCTCAACTATCTGAAGCAGCAGGGGCTCGGCAATTCCGCCATCAAGGATGCCAAGGCCATCGGGGCTTCGGCCCAGGGCGACGCCACCTACCGCCGCGTAGTGATTGCCGAATAAACAGGTTTCACGGCGAAACCGTTCTCAACTTCCGTTAGTAATAGGGAAGGGTACATTGCCGCCCCGGCGTGTATCCTTCCTTTGAATATTTCTATGCGCAAATAATTTTCACGCTGTGCGCAGAGAATTTTTCTTTTGTGCGCAGACAATTTTTGCGCTATGCGTACACAATTTTCCTGCTATGCGCACAAAGTTTTTGCGGCAGGGCTTTCCCCGTTTCCATATTCCGGAATTGTAGGTAGCAGGCCGGGAACAAATGCTGGGTTGCGGCCGTAACGGGCAGCATTTTCAACCTTCTTTTTTACTCCTTCTCTGTTTCTCGTTTTTTATCACTACCTTTGTTCTCAATTACAAACGTATACAATATATATTATAAGGAATGGAGGAACTTTTTTCCAGTCTGCCCTATAAAGTGGCGGATATAAGTCTGGCCGAATTCGGCCGCAAGGAAATTCGTATAGCAGAACACGAAATGCCGGGCCTTATGGCCTTGCAGGCTAAATACGGCGATTCGAAGCCGCTTAAGGGCGCGCGTGTCATGGGTTCGCTGCACATGACCATTCAGACCGCAGTGCTGATAAAGACGCTTGTTGCCCTCGGCGCTGAGGTGCGCTGGTGCTCGTGCAACATCTACAGCACCCAGGACCACGCAGCAGCTGCAATGGCCGATATGGGCGTGGGAGTGTTTGCATGGAAGGGCGAGAGCCTTGAAGACTATTGGTGGTGCACGCTCCAGGCAATGAATTTCCCGGGCGGGCAGATGCCTAACATGATTGTTGACGACGGCGGTGACGCTACCCTTATGATACACCTCGGGGCTAAGGCCGAGACTGACGCTTCGGTGCTCGACACTCCAAGCGGCAGCGGCGACGAGGCTGAACTGAAGAAAATACTCAAGAAGGTGCTTGCTGCCGACCCCGGGCGCTGGGCAAAGACTGCCAAGGAAGTGCGCGGCATAAGCGAAGAGACTACCACTGGTGTGCACAGGCTTTATCAGATGGCCGAAAAGGGTGAACTACTTATTCCTGCCTTCAATGTAAACGACAGTGTTACCAAGAGCAAGTTCGACAATCTCTACGGTTGCCGCGAGTCGCTTGTCGACGGCATAAAGCGCGCAACCGACGTGATGGTTGCCGGCAAGGTGGCTGTCGTTGCCGGCTACGGCGAAGTGGGCAAGGGATGCGCACAAAGCCTGCGCTCATACGGCGCCAAAGTGCTTGTCACTGAAATCGACCCGATATGCGCGCTGCAGGCCGCTATGGAAGGTTTCCAGGTTGTGACAATGGACGAGGCGGCTCCGCAGGGAAACATCTTCGTTACCACCACGGGCAATATCGATGTCATCACCGTAGAGCACATGGCACAGATGCCCGATGAGGCTATTGTGTGCAACATAGGCCATTTCGACAGCGAAATACAGGTAGATAAACTCAAGCAGTATCCCGGCATAAAGGCCGACAACATCAAGCCGCAGGTCGACAGCTATACTTTCCCCGACGGCCACCACATCACGCTGCTTGCCGACGGACGCCTTGTGAACCTTGGCTGCGCCACCGGGCACCCGAGTTTCGTGATGAGCAACTCGTTCACAAACCAGACTCTTGCGCAGATTGAACTCTTCAGCAAGAAATACGAGGTTGGCGTTTACCGTCTTCCCAAGGAGCTCGACGAAGAAGTGGCCCGCCTGCACCTGGCAAGCGTGGGCGCACATCTCAGCACGCTCAGCAAAGAGCAGGCCGACTATATAGGAGTGCCCGTAAACGGTCCTTACAAAGCCGACTACTACAGATATTAAACCGGAAAAACAAGGGCGGGAACTTGTCGGCGCGACAGTTTTCGCCCTTTAACATAGACAGGGAAAAATGACAGAAAACAGTAAAAACACGCCTGCTGCCCAAACCGCACTCAAGCGCCTTGCCCCCGACATTCTGGCGGTGGTGCTTTTCGTGCTGGTATCGGTGGCATATTTCATAACGCCCATCACGCAGGGGCTCGTGCTTTCGGGCAATGACATCACTGGCGGCGTGGGCGCCGGCCGTGAACGTATGGAATATCTGGAGCGCACGGGCCACGACACGCGTTGGACCAACGCGCTTTTCAGCGGCATGCCCACCTACCAAATTGCTCCGAGCTACGATTCGCGCAATGTGCTTTCAGGACTTGAGCGGGTGTATGAACTCGGGCTCACCGACTGCGCAATGTATGTGTTCATACTGCTGTTGGGCTTCTACATTCTGATGCGCACTTTCCGCGTACG
The DNA here is from genome assembly GCA_964507005.1 of uncultured Prevotella sp. Lineage (GTDB taxonomy): Bacteria > Bacteroidota > Bacteroidia > Bacteroidales > Bacteroidaceae > UBA6398. The sequence goes on from CAZDOH010000026.1 coordinate 4,247, forward strand.
TCCGCCGGTGGCCGTGTTCGGAGCCGTGGCGTGGGCTTTCTCGTCGTATTTCTTCATTATAATCGGGGCGGGGCACTTGTGGAAAGTGCTTACGCTCGCATTTATCCCTCCCACCATAGCCGGAATGGTGATGTGCTACCGCGGAAAGTATCTGTGGGGCGGCGTGATGACAATGTTCTTCATCGCCTGGCAGATTCTCTCAAACCACCTGCAGATGACCTACTACTTCCTCATCACTATGGTGCTCATGTCGTTGGGATTCCTCGTGGCTGCGATAGTCGACAAGAAGATTGTGCAGTTTGTGAAAGGCGTGGCGGTGTTCGCTGTAGCCGCACTTGTGGGTGTGGCTGTCAATTCGTCGAACCTTTACCATACCTACCAGTACAGCAAGCAGACAATGCGTGGAAGCAGTGAGCTGGCGCAGAAATCCACACACGGCAAGAAAGCCGGGTCAGGACTTTCGAAGGAATACATTACCCAATGGAGCTACGGCACGGGCGAAACTTTCTCGCTGCTTGTGCCTAACGTGAAAGGCGGGGCGAGCGGCGGACTGTCGATGAACGAAAAAGTGCAGGCTGATCCTCATTATACGGAATACATGCAGACGCTCCAGCAGCTTTATCCGCAGTTGGGCGGCAGCACCCCCGGTCTTTCGCAGTACTGGGGCGAGCAGCCCGGCACATCGGGCCCGGTTTATGTGGGCGCATTTATATGTATGCTCTTCATCCTGTCGCTTTTCTACTGTCAGAATGCCGTGGGGCGCAGTTTGATGCTGGTTACGGTTTTGTCGGTACTCCTTTCGTGGGGACACAATTTCCCAGCCTTTACCAACTGGATGATTGACTGCTTCCCGATGTACAACAAGTTCCGCGCGGTATCGTCGATACTTGTTGTCGCCGAGTTTACCATTCCATTGCTTGCCGCTCTTACGCTGGCCCGGATATTCAGCGAGCCGAAACTCCTGCGCGAAAAACCCGTGCCGCTTTATATATCCTTCGGAATAACTGCCGGTCTCTGCGCTTTGTTCGCTTTGATGCCCGGAACCTTCTTCGGTGACTGCCTGACGAATGCCGAGCACAGCGTGCTTGGCGAACTGCGGAAGGTGTTGCAGCCCGATGTGGTTAACACGTATGCCGCAAACATTTCGGCAATACGCCACGGAATACTTTCGGCCGACGCATGGCGCAGTTTCTGGATTATAGTCATAGGCATGGCGGTGCTCATGGTTTACCGTGCAGGCAAGTTGCGCGGAACGGTGATGGTTGTTCTGCTCACGGTGCTTTGCCTCGCAGACATGTGGAGCGTGAACCGCCGTTATCTGAACAACGACATGTTTGTCGACCCGCTTCAGAAGCAGCAGGTGTTTGCAAAAACCGAAACCGACGAGCAAATACTGCAGGACAAGAGCCTCGACTATCGTGTGCTCAACTTCGCATCCGACACGTTCAACGAAAACGAAACGTCGTACTGGCACAAGAGCATCGGCGGCTATCATGCGGCGAAACTTTCGCGTTATCAGGATTTGATTTCCGAATGCATTGCCCCCGAAATGCAAGCCTTGATGAAGGCTATACCCCAGGTGGGCGGCGACATGACCAAAATCAACGGCGATTCGCTTTCGCCTACAATCAACATGCTCAACGGAAAATATTTCATACTGCCGTTGCAGCAGGGCAAGACTATTCCCTTGCAAAATCCCTATGCTATGGGTAATGCGTGGTTTGTGGGCAAACTCACTTACGTTGACGGTGCACGCGCCGAGATGGACATGCTAAAGAAAACCGATCGCCGCAAAGTGGCTGTGGCCGACAGGAGCTTTGCCGAACAGCTTGGCGGGGAATATGAAAATGCCGATGCCGACACTACGGCCAAGGTAACGCTTACGGCTTACCAGCCCAACGAACTTGCCTACGACGTGTCGTCGGCGAAAGGCGGAGTAGTGGTGCTTTCCGAGATTTACTATCCCGGGTGGACGGCTACTCTTGACGGAAAGGATATAGCAATCGGCAGGGCCGACTATGTGCTGCGGGCTGTAAGGGTGCCGCAGGGGCAGCATAAACTGGTGCTGAAATTCGACCCGCAGTCACTTCATACCACCGAAACGCTGGCTTATGCCGCGCTTGCCGTAATGCTTTTGGCACTTGTGGCTGCGGCTGTGTTGACGCTGCGAAAGAAAAAGTCCTGACACGCACATTTTGACATAAAAACTACAGGTGGAACGTGATTCTTCGCTCCACCTGTAGTTTTTTCGGTAAAGAACAGGGAAAACGGGCATGTGAAACATTTTTTTTCTATATTTGCAATATTAAAGCTATAAAGCGAAAACCGTGAAACATATGGACTGTTTGAAAAAGAAATCAATGCGTACCATGCTTGGTATATGCATTGCAGTGTTGGGCCTTGTTGCCGTATCGTGCAGCGATAGTGTAGATGAATCAAATCTTTACGTCTTTTCGGGCGAGAGCGTAACGGGGTTTGTGGAACGTCATCCGGAACTCAGCAAATACATGGTGCTGCTCTCAAAGGCACGCTCGGGTGTGAACCGCGGCTCCACCATGGACCATATGCTGGAAAGCCGTGGCAACTACACTTGCTTCATTCCTACCAATGACGCGGTGCAGCAGTTCGTCGATTCGGTCACCAACCAGAAGAATTCCGATATCAGCCAAGTCAGCGACTCGCTTGCAAGGGTGATTGTATTCAACAGCATCATCGACAACGGAAATGTGGAAGCCTACAAGTCGACCGATTTCCAGGAGGGAGTGTTGCAGATAAAGACTATGGCCGACCGCTATGTGGTGATAAACTTCGAAGCCAACGACAGCGGACGGGTGGTGACGCGCGTAAACACCTACTCCAAGATTATCAGCAGTGACAATGAAGTAGAAAACGGATACATCCATATCGTGGACCGCGTGGTGATGCCCGCTTCTACATCGCTTCCTGACTTACTTTCTCTGCAGGACAATATGCGCATCTTCTCGCATTTGCTCGAAGTAACTTCATGGTGCGACAGTATGGTCGACTATCGCGACGATGAATACGAACAGCAGGACCATCCGCAGAATTACGATCACGTGTGGTATAGCGGAACACCCCTCAGCGAGCCACTGCATCACAATAAGGGATATACGGCTTTCGTTGAGTCCGACAGTCTGCTCGAAGCCGAGTGGGGCATAAAGCTGGAAGTCAGCAACGGAGTTGTTACCAACTGGGACGAGGTGATGCCGGTTATCAACCAAAAGGTAAAGGAATATTATCCGGCGGCAACGTCCAGCGACCCCACAAGTCTTGACAACGCCCTTAACCAGTTTGTGGGATATCATCTGATAGACTGCGGCATGGCCTACAACAATATAGTGATTACCAAAGGCCAGCTCGGATATTCGTACAACCGCCCCGAACAACTTGGCGTGGACAAGTTTGAATACTATGAAACGATGGGCAAGGACCACCGCATCGTGAAGTTCACTTTGGGCGAGCAGACCGACGGTATCCGCGTTAACCGCTATGTGAGCAAGTACGACGACGATACTTACCGCGAGCTTCAAGTTCCTATAAAGGGTTTGCTGGTGAAGTCGGAAAACGGCGGGCGCGACAACCAGGCACTCAACGGCTTCTATCATCCCATCGACGGAATTCTGATTTATAGCGATGACGTGGTATACAAGGTACTCAACGAACGTATGCGCTGGGATACTCAGACCATGCAGCACGAACTCATGACCAACGGTCTGCGCCAGCAGCCGTCCAACATATACCACTCCTTGCCCGACGGATATTGCCGCAAGTTGAAGTTTACCGACCAGACGTTGATAGTTTCCATAAACAATTACAGCACCAATTGGCTGAACTACGAGGCCGACGATATAGTCCTTCTCGGCTACTACGACGTGACATGGCAACTCCCGCCCGTGCCTTACGAGGGAACTTACGAACTTCGTATGGGTTACTGCAATGACAGCGGGCGTGGTATGGTGCAGTTCTACTTCGGTTCCAATCCCAACAACCTTTCTGCAGTGGGACTTCCTATCGATGCCCGAATCGAACCGAACAATGCATCGATTGGCTGGATTAAGGACGATCCCGACGATTCTTTCGCCAATACGGAAAACGACAAGAATATGCGCAACCACGGTTTCATGAAATGCCCCGACAGCTTCGGTTTCAATTCCACCAATGTAACCGAGGGCGGGCGCAACTATGGCCCGGGTTCGGCCAAACTCCGCCACATAGTAACTACCGCAACGTGCAAGCCGGGTGTTACATATTATATGCGTATGAAGTCGCTGCTCAACGGCGCTGCCAATTTCGGTCCCGATTTCATAGAATGGGTGCCGAAGAGTGTTTACAACGGTGAAACGCCTGAAGACAAATGGTGATTATGTAATTCACGACTGTCAGTAAATCTTTTCCGGATAGCGCAGATATCGGCGCCCGGTAAATATTGGAAGCATCTGAAATCCGTTGCAGGTTTCAGATGCTTCTGCAATTATGCGCTTACCGGTTGTAAGTGGCAGGTTTGCGGCCCTGTAATTGCCCTTATATGTTAAAATGTTGTTCACGAAATGAAATTCGTGTAATTGCAGCCCGTGGATTGGCTTTGCAGCAAATGTTAAGATAATAAATCTGAATTAAGAATACGCAGTATTTCGGTGTCCTTATAATTGTTGTTTTGATAAGTTGAAAAATTGCAGCAATCTATTTGTTTGTTACTTGTCTTTTGGCTTGCAAGGTAAAATATTGTGATTTTTTTATAATGCGTAAAGTGCTTCTGTGTTTGTACCGGAAAGCATCGAAAATACCCTGTAGCAGTGATAGGGTGGCAGTATGTAAAAGCGTTCTGTGTTTTATGGCGCGATGGTGGCGATTGGGGTGCCATGGGTTGCGGTCGTGAACCTCGCGCGCGCGTATATATATAATGTATACGGCATTTCTAAGAGTAGGCATTTGCTGTGCAAAGCACATCGGATTTCTCCTTTTTTGAGTGCCGTCTGGAAGCGGGTTTTTTACCCAGTTTTGGGGGATTTCGGTGTTCGCGGAATGTTAAAATCGGGGCTCGAAAATCAAAATGAACAACATGTTCTGCCCAAAGTCATAAAAAATGCTCCGAAATATTCTCCGTGTATTAATTAATTCGTAATTTTCGCTCTGAAAAGGCCGCGTTTCGTGGCAAAATAGAGAAGGCATTTCAGAAAAGCGGAAAAATCTGCAACAAAGACTTGTCAAATCTAAAAAAATATGTACTTTTGGGGGTGCAACTCGCCCCTCGCGAGTCATAAGAACTTAGCTAAGAATATAAATTTTGAAGAGAAAAGTTTAGTAATACCGTAATAATAGGGCTGTTACAGGCTCTTAATGACGTTATGAATATGAAACATGTTTTATCAGCAGCGTGTAGAAGGCTCCATACTCCCTATGGCGCTAATAATCACGTATAAAAGAACCGGTTATGAAATATGAAAACTAACAGAAATTACAGTATAAATTTAATGTGTATGAAAAACCGTTTGATCAAAGAAAGCGGAAAATGGCTGATGGCCATGTGTCTGCTATCGATGTGCGGATTGACGTACTCTTGTTCCGACGACTACGATTTGCCCGACAAAAAGCCAAGTTGGCTGGGAGCGAGCATTTACGATTATCTCGTTGGTGAGAAGAACTACACCAATACCGTGCGTCTAATTGAAGATTTGGACTACAAGGAGGTTTTGGAACGTACCGGTAGTAAGACGTTGTTCGTTGCTGACGATGACGCCTTCAACCGTTTCTACCAGAACAACGAGTGGGGCGTTACAAAGTATGAGGATTTGACCGATGCAATGAAAAACTTGCTGCTCGGCTCCTCAATGCTCGACAATGCCTACTTGCTCGAAATGATGACCAACATCAGTTCGGGTGGTACCATTTCGAAGAACCAGTGTCTGCGCCAGACCACTTCTGCGTCGGCAACCGACTCTATTCCGTTCTTCAAGTGGGACGGCGGAGGAATTCCGCAGATGTTCAACGAGAATCTCGACGATACCGAAACCGCCGAGATCGACTACTGGAGCCGTTTCCGCACTCAGGACAAGGGTGGCGTTTGGCTCGCACTCGATGGTACAACTCCCCTTATGACCCACTTCCTTGCTGGGCAGATGGGCGAAGCTGATATCACCGATGAAGACTTCGAAACACTTGTTGGCACAAAGCGTGAGCCGACTGACGCTCACATTTATGGCAGCAAGGTTGTGGATCAGGACCAGACTTGCTTGAATGGCTATGTCGACAAACTCGACCGCGTGCTTATCTCGCCGTCAAATATGGCCGAAATGATACGCACCAATGGCAAGACCAACTTGTTCAGCCATCTGCTCGACCGTTTCTCTGCTCCTTTCTACAGTGCTTCGCTTACAAACTCGCACTCGCAGCTTACGGGCATTCGCGACTCCGTGTTCGAGAAACGCTATTTCTCGGCTCTCTCGCGCACCGGACGTCTCGACAAAGACCCGTACTCGAATACATTCCAGTATCCGCTCGACTACGATCCCGGATGGAACCAGTACTATCCCGAAGGACAGCAGCTTTACACCGATATGGGTGCAATGTTCATTCCTTCCGACGAACAGCTCGAGAAATACTTCCTCCCGGGCGGTGCTGGCGAATTCCTCATGGAGGCTTACGCAAACCAGGAGAACACAAAGGAGAACCTGTTGCACAATGTTGACCAGATTCCTTTGCGTATTATCCAGCCGTTCGTGAACAACCTCATGAAGTCTTCGTTCATCAACACCGTGCCGAGCAAGTACATTACTATTATGAACGACGCCAAAGACCCGATGTTCGGTAATATCGAAGGCGGCGTTGAAGGTTTCCGTGCAACTATCGACACCACGTTGCTTGCAAACAACGGTGCTATATATATAATGAATCAGGTGTTCGCTCCTGCAAAGTATGCAGCCGTTTCGGCTCCTGCACTTGTAGGCAAGGACATGAAGATTTTCAACTGGGCAATTTCGGCCGATGACTCCTATATCACCAACCCGAACTCTGCACCTCTTAACGCGTTCTTCTCATACTACCTCTTGGCCATGAGTTCGCGTTTCAGTTTCTTCATTCCTACCGATGACGCTCTTGCAACTTACTACGACGAGGCAACAAGCAAATGGACACAGCCCCGTATGCTGTCGTTCTACTACAGTTCGCGTCGCGCCGATGCTGCAGCTCCTGTAAAGGCACGCGCCTACAAATGGGATCCTGTGACAAACGAAATTGGAGCCGCAATCCCCGGTACCGTTTCTGCAACACAGATCAACAACCGTCTTAAGGACCTTCTCGACTCCCACATCATCGTTCACTCCGATGCTGAGTCGAAGACTGGCTTCGGTTCGCTCAACCAGTATTATATCACCAAGGGTGGTAGCGCTGTGAAGATCAGCAACCGCGAAGACGGTTCGCTTTCAAGCGACTTCGACCAGACACAACCCGGCTTCTACGTTCAGGGCGGTTTCCAGATTGACAACGATTCACTGATTAATGTTACACGTACATACGACCGTCGTGAAGAAACCACCGGTTATGGTAACGGTATGACATATATTATCGACAAGCCTATCCAGACCACAATGAAGTCTGTATACAGCGTGCTCGAAGGTGACGGCGAAACTTCCCCCTTCTACCAGTTCTTCAATCTCTGCCAGGTTGACGCCGACCTCCTCGAGCGTGCAGGTGTTGCCGACAGTGTAACCAAGACTGAAGACAAGGACGACGAGGTTGCAAAGTATACTATCTTTACAAGTTCCACTTACGGTCTTACCGACAACGTGCGTTTCTTCAACTCATTCCGTTATACGGTTTACGTTCCTACAAACGAAGCTGTGCTCGAAGCTATCAGCAACGGACTTCCCACATGGGAGCAGATTTCCGAAGTAATCACCAATGGTGAGAACGAGGCTCAGGCTGCTCAGGATGCCGACCGTTCTGAAGAAGAGATTCTCGAAATCACACGTGCTTACAAGACCAAAGCTCAGGCAATGATCACTTGCCTCGTGAACTTCCTAAAGTATCACTTCCAGGATAACTCTATTTTTGCTGACCGCAATGCCGTTGAAGATACAAAGTACGAAACTGCATGTATCAACAACGAGACAAACCGTTACCGCTCGGTTAAGATTTCCTCTACCGGAAACGGAACGCTGTCGGTTCGTTCGGTATATAGCACCGATGCTAACGGCAATGATGTTGTTGGTCCCGTTCGCAATGTTTCCAGCGACGCAAGTCTGAAGAACATCATCACACGCGACTATACATTCAATGCTCAGCCAAAGAATGCAACTTCTATCGAAACCTCTTCGTATGCAGTGGTTCACCAGATCGACGGTGTCCTTAACTTCAAGGAACTTCCCAACGGACGCTACGACAGCGACTGGGCTACTACAGCAAAGGCTAGAAAGTTCATCGCAAAATATCGTATCCGGAAATAAAATAAACAACCATGAATAAAATAAAATATCTATTGCTCTTCGCCCTGTGCCTCTGCTTCACGTCAGCGGCTGCGCAGGATCGAATCTCCGGACACGTCTTCAATAAGGCGGACGGACCGGTGATGATGGCGAATGTGGTCGAGGTTGACCAAAACAATCGTATCGTTGAAAATACGACAACGGATATTAATGGTAACTTCTCCATGCCGGTAAAGAACCGCAAGAACCGTCTTGAGATTTCGTATATCGGCTACGCTAAATACAGCCAGGTTATAGGCGCTACAAAGGTGTTCCGTATCGAGCTTCGCAGCAAGACACAACTTCGCACCGTAACCGTAACCGGCAAACAACGTGTCAAGTCAAACGGCTTGTCAATCCCAAAGAAAGAGGTTTCGGTGGCAACACAGACCCTCAACATGGACGAAATGAAAGGTCTCTCGTTCGAGAGTGCCGACCAGGCCCTCCAGGGTCAGATCGCAGGTCTTGACATCGTGATGAACTCCGGTAACCTTGGTTCGGGTACTACCATGCGTCTGCGTGGTGTAACCAGTATCACTGGTAACCAGGAACCTCTTATTGTAGTAGACGGTAACATCCTTGAAAACTACAACTCTTCCGACATCGACCTTCAGGATATGGACAACAGCGAACAGTTCGCACAGTTGCTTTCTGTGAACCCTGAAGACATCCAGAGCATCAACGTATTGAAGGATGCTGCTGCAACAGCTATCTGGGGTGCCCGCGGTGCTAACGGTGTAATCGAAATCAAAACCCGTCGTGGTCACCGTGGTCCCGCCCGCGTTGATTTCTCGTATCGTTTCTCGGGTGCTTGGCAGCCCAAAGGCATGAAGATGCTTAACGGTGACGAGTACACCATGATGCTCAAGGAAGCTTACTTCAACCCGGCACAGAGCGACATCGCTTCGAATATCGTCGAGATTTCCTACGACCGTAGCCGTCCTATGTACTATGGTAACTTCAACAAGAACACCGACTGGCGCGACGAAGTAACTCAGTTCGGTCAGACCCACAACTACAATCTTGTGCTCTCGGGTGGTGGCGACAAGGCGCAGTTCCGTGTTTCCGGCAGCTACGACCATGAAACAGGTACTGTCATCAAGCAGAACCTCGACCGTTTCTCAACCCGTATGGCTCTCGACTACTACGTGAGCGACCGCATCAAGTTCTCGTCAAACTTCTCGCTTACCTATACCAACAACAAGAAGAACTACGTTGGTATTCTCGACCGTGCATACAAGGCTATGCCTAACATGTCGGTATATCGCTATGAGTACGATGCTGAAACCCAGCAGTACTACAATACCAACGAGTATTACCGCATGTTCCCCGCTGCAGGGTCGGCAGGCGCTGTAACCGATGGCTACACTTCCTATTATCTGCGCGACATGGTAAGCAACGGCAACCCTGTTGCAATTGCAAACCTTTCGTGGATCAAGGAAAGCACTTATACCATCGACCCGCAGTTCCAGATTGAATACAAATTCCTCGGTAAAGACGAAACTGCTACTCAGTTGAACTATACCGGTGAAGTGTTCATGAAGGCTTATACCAACACCAACAAGGCTTATTACCCCGCACAGCTTACCAGTGATAAGTGGAGCGTTGACGGCGGTATCAACTTGGCAAGCGACGGCGAATCGAAGAGTTTGACTTTCACCACTCGCCATACACTTGTCTATACCCCGAAGTTCAAGTCCGACGACCATTACCTCACCGCAATGGGACGTATGGAAATGACAACATCTTCAAGCGATGCACAGAACATGAACTCCAGCGGTCTTAACGGCGGTATCACCGACCCGAGCGTGCAGGCTTATCTTCGCGGTTCAAGCACCAGCGTAGGCAAGGGCCACAGCATGGGTCTCATCGGTAGTGTGCACTACTCTTATAAATCAAAGTATATAGCCGACTTCACTCTGCGTGCCGACGGTAGCACCAAGTTCGGTTCCGACAACCGTTGGGGTTATTTCCCCGGTGTTTCCGCACGTTGGAACATCAGCGACGAGTTCTTCATGAAGCCTCTCCGCAAGGTTATCAATATGCTTTCGTTCCGTCCGGGTTGGGGTATCAATGGTAACCAGCCCAGCGAGGAAGGTCTTATGTACAACAAGTACTCAAGCACAGGTAGCTATATCGGCCAGAACGCCATTGCACCTCAGAACCTCCGTCTCACCGATCTTAAATGGGAAAGAACTTCTTCCTGGAACCTCGGTTTCAACTTGAACTTCCTTGAAGACCTTCTCCAGTTCGACTTGAACATTTACCACAAGTATACCAAGGACCTTTTGATGAACAACGTACGTATTCCGTCGTCTGTAGGTTTCAGCTCTCTTGCATGGGCCAATGTCGGCAACATGGAGAACGAAGGATGGGAACTCAACTTCGTTACAAAGAAAATTCCTATCACCCACAAGTTCCAGATTGTTGGTAAATTCAACATTGCACAGAACGTCAACCAGATTACCAAGATGGATGCCAGTGTGCTCTCCAGCTTGAACGGCGATTTCGACTACAACAACGAATCGTGGATGAGCCGCGTACAGATAGGCAACGCCCTTGGTGGTATCTACGGTTTCCGTTACAAAGGCGTATACCGCTTCGACTATGACCACTGCGGATATTTCGCAGATGAGTCGAAGAACACTCTCTATGGCGAACGTACGGCAGCTTATGCCGAGAAGTACGGCCTCAACGGCAGTTACAATGCAACTTGCCCCGTTGCCCGCGATGCCAACGGCAACATTATCTACGATGCCAAGGGCAATCCTCTTCAGATGTACTACAACTACGGCGGTAGGAACTACACCTTCGGCGGTGGTGACGTAATCTATGAAGATGTCAACTACGACGGCCAGATCAACGAACTTGATATGGTTTACCTCGGCAGTTCGAATCCTAAGCTCAATGGTGGTTTCGGTTTCGACTTCTACTATGGCCGTTGGACTTTGAAGACCAGCTTCAACTTCCGTTATGGCAACAAGATTGTGAACCTTGCCCGCATGCAGGCTGAGGATATGCGTACCAACCGCAACCAGAGCACAGCTACCCGCTGGCGTTGGCGCAAGAACGGTGACATCACCGACATTCCACGTGCTATGAGCGCTGAGGCAGGTACTTCTTACAATGCTCTCTGCAGCGACCGTTACGTAGAACCGGGCGACTATATCCGTTTCCAGTACGTACAGCTCGCTTACGATTTCGATGCCAAGAAACTCAAGCGTTACGGATTGCGCTCACTGCGTTTCTCGCTCTCTGGCAACAACCTCATCTTCTGGTCAAGATATTCAGGTGTTGACCCCGAACATTCGCAGAGCGGTTACTCTCCTTGCTTCGACAGTTCGCAAACACCGCGTTCACGTTCGTTTACGTTTAGTGTAAATGTAGGATTCTAAATACATTTTGAAAAATGAAAAAGAAAAATATATATAAAGGTCTGCTGATGTCAGCATGCGGTGTGGCAATGCTCTGCACCACCTCATGCGATGATTTCCTGACGATTCATCCCTCAAACCAAATCACTGAGGAGGAATTCTGGGAAGACCGGAGTGACTTGGAAAGTGCCGTTCGTGGTTGCTACAAGCAAATGCTTGGTGGCGGCTATCTTGAGAAGGTAATTGTTTGGGGTGAGTGCCGTTCCGACAACTTCGACCTTCTGGCCGAAAGTTGGGACGATATGAAAGACCTCATGAATGCCAACTTGCTCGAGACAAACTCGCTTTTCGACTGGTCTGCATTCTATAAGGATATCAATTTCTGCAACAAAGTTCTGGAGTACGGTCCTAAGGTTATCGAGTCGGACGCCAGCTTCACTACCGAAGACTGGAAGCCGGTTGAGGCCGAAATGAAGGCTCTCCGTGCTATGAACATGTTCTATCTCGTGCGTGCGTTCCGCGATGTGCCTCTCGACTTTACTTCGATAGGTACCGACCGTGAGGCTCGTGCCCACGTGGGCAAGCAGGAATCTGCACAGTTTGTGCTCGACTCCATTATCAATGATGTCGACAGAGTTAAGGACAACGGTATGCGCCGTTACAGTTCGACAGCTGAAGACAAGGGCCGTTTCACCCGTGAGTCGATTTATACTCTTCTCGCCGACATGTATCTTTGGCGTGCAGCCAAGAACGCTTCTACCGACTCCGTTGCCAAGTACGGCAACATGTCGCAGCAGGACTATCAGAAAGTTGTAGAGCTTTGCGATGCTGTTCTTGACATGTATATGGAACGTTATAAGGAAGAGAATCCGCAGTATGCTCAGTCTACCGATACCGACAATCCTTATTTCCTCACCGAAATAAAGAGCAATGGTAGCACCAAGGATGTGCAGGACGAGGTTTATGATGAAATCTTCGTTAAGGGTAACAGCAGTGAGAGCATCTTCGAACTTCAGTTCGACGGTTCTTCAAACAAGAACTCTATTTTGGCTACCTACTATAGCAGTTCATCAATAGGTTTGTATGCATCTTCTAGCAGTTCGTCAGGTCGTCTGCAGGCAGCTTCGCCTCTTCAGACAGTGTCTAAGGCTATCGACAACACCAACGGTGTTTTCAGCCAGTCTGACATCCGTCGTTGGGAATGTTTGGTTTATACCGAGAGCGGTCAGCGTGTATTCCCAATTGCCAAGTATGTGCAGCAGACTCCTACGTTTGAAGATCTTTCCGACAACACCGAAGGTACTGCAAAGCATAGTAATGAATCAGGAACAAGTTCCAACTGGATATTCTACCGTCTCAGCGATGTGCTGCTCATGAAGGCCGAGGCTATTTCCCGCCTTGAGAATGCTACCGAGGAGCAAATGGAAGAAGCTTTCAATTGCGTGGCAATGATTCTCTACCGTTCGAATCCTACTATAACTTCTGAAAGCGAAAAGCTGAAGTTCTCCAACTACTCAACTCCTTCGCAGCTCTTCTCGCTCGTGATGCGTGAACGCCGCCGTGAGTTCTTTGGCGAGGGCAAGCGCTGGTTCGACCTTGTACGTATGGCAGAGTACGACGGCAAGACCACCAACATGCTCAATCTCCTGCTTACAAAGTACGCCACCAACACCAATGCTGTTAAGGCCAAGCTTTCATCTATGAACTCGCTCTACAACCCCGTAACCGAAGACGAAATGAAGGTAAATGCCAACCTTATCCAGAATCCGGCTTGGGAAAAGGAGAAAACTATATCGAGAAACTAAAATGCCGATGTGGCGCACATGCGCCAGCAGGTGCGCCACAAAAGCACTTCTCGTATAAAACATTCAACTACGAAATAAAAAATTATAGATATGAACATCAAAAATTGCAATTGGCTCAAATGTGGTCTGCTCGGCGCTTTGGCTTTAGTTGGCTTCAATGCTTGCTCTGACGACCATTTTGATATTCATTCTTCTACGCCTCAACAGTCATTGTGGGAGCAGATTGCTGCAAATCCGCAGTTGGACTCCTTGCGCATGATTTTGGAACGCACCACATTTACTGTTGACGAGTATTCGAAGACAAGCAAACTAACCTATGCCCAGCTTCTTGCCAGTTCGCAGACTTTCACTGTTTGGGCTCCTGAAAACGGAACTTACAACGCTGCAAAGTGGCTTGCAATGCTCGACGAGGGAAAAAACCGCGAAGTTGAAAAACAGTTCGTGCGCAACCATATTGCACGTTACAACTTCTCGGGCGTTAACGGCGGCGACACCATCAAGGTGACAATGCTCAACTCCAAGATCAACAACTACATTCTTGGCGAGAAGACTTTCAAGAAGGTAAATATCGACGGCGATGTAAGCGAGGCTACCAACGGTTCCCTGTACCTGTTGAAGGGTATGGCTCCGTTCGCTTCCAACCTTTACGAGGCTATCGAGTTCACTGAAGGTCTTGACTCTCTCTACAATTTCCTCCACGAGGACGATACCCTTATGTTCATGAAGAGTTCCAGTACTCCCGGTGCCACTGTCGACGGCGAGATACAGTATGTTGACTCCGTGTTCATGATTAGCAACAAGGTTATCGGTAGCCTTTACAACTGGCAAAACGAGGACTCTCTGCTTATGGGCGTGTTCCCTACCAACAAGGCTTGGGATCAGATGCTCGCAAAGGTTTCGAAGTTCTTCAAGTACAAGTCAAGCTACCCCTATGTTGAAGACTACACTACCAAGATTCTCTACAACAAGCTTGATGCCGACTCCATGGCCGACGTGCGTATCAAGAACGTGATTCTCGGCAACATCATGACCAGTCTCGGCAAGCAGCCCGGCTACGATGTTACGAATACATCCCTGTCGTATTTCAAGAATTTTATCGACAATGCCGACTCTTTGGTTCGTGGCGGTTACACTTCCATCAGCGACCCGAATATCCACCAGCCATATTTGTCGAGAATTGTTGGCGATGCCGAACCTTTCGAGGTTTCCAATGGCTATGCCTACGCTATTGACAACTATGGCTATGTACCCAGCAAGTCGTTCCACACCACTATCCGTGTTGAGGCCGAATATGAGTACTATCAGGACGTTAACGGCTTTGCTTCTGCCAAGAAGGACAAGGATGCCCAATACTACGGCAGCACTGTTTATCTCAGCAGCCTTAACCGTAACGACTCTGTCACCGGTTATGTGAGCAACAACAGTTTCGCATACTTCGAAGGTTCCAGCTCGGCTTCCCAGCCCACGGTTAGCTTCAAGGTTCCCAACGTCCTTTCCGGAAAGTATGACATCTATGCAGTGATGGTTCCCCTCAACATTGACCAGCAGGGTGTATCCACTGCCGATACCAAGCTCAACCACTTCACAGCTTCCCTCGTTTATGATTACAACGACAAAAACGGTCGTGACATCGAGCAGGCAGCTGTTGCTGAAGACGGTTCCAAGGAGTTCACCACACGCGCCGGCGTTATCGACAGTGTGCTGCTCTTTAAGGATTTCGAATTCCCCTATGCTTTCAGAGGTGTAGATCGCAGTTATCCCAAGATTAAACTGAAATCAGTGGTTCGTACTGCAGCGCAAAAGAAAATCTACAGTCCGGCTCTCTACATCGACTGCTTCCTCTTTGTTAGCAAGGATGACGAGTCAGATAAGTAATAAAGTTCTTGTTAGCTAAAAATAAAGACAAATGAAAGATAATAGAAAAAATCAATTGATGCAGTGGGCACTACGCGCCTCCGTATGTCTTTTCATGTTATCAGGAACTAATGTCCTGATGGCTCAAGACGACGTTGACGAGGTGGCTACTGAAGAAGTCGATGAAGAAGCTGTTGCCAAGAAGAAGCCCAAGAAGGTGGTGCTTCCCACTTACGAAATGAAAAGCGTAAGCGGTAAAGTTGTTGACGGAGCTACGGGCGAAGGCCTTGCCGGTGTTCGTGTTCAGGCTCTCAACAACAAGCTTTACACAGCCATGACCGACGAGAATGGTTCTTACACCATCTCAGTACCAAAGTTTGTAACATCGTTGTATTTCGAGGTTTCCGGTTACAACGGCATGCAGCGTGCCATAAAAGGCGATAACGGACAGGATGTCAAGATGCTCGCATCGGCATTCCGTTCCATCTACAAGGATGGCACCAGCATTTTCTCGGTAGCCGAAACGTCTCCCAAGACTACAACGGCCATTACCGCTGAAACCGAAATCGAAAACAACCTCAACGGTTCTATCCGCACCATTTCGCGCGGCGGTGTTCCCGCACAGGGTGCTGCCATGTTCATCCAGGGTATCAACTCTCTCAATGCCAACGCACAGCCTTTGGTTGTTGTCGACGGCGTTGTGTGGGACATGCAGTACGACCGTACGGCTATCCACCAGGGATTCATCAACGACGTGTTCAACACTATCGACGTTGACGACATTGCCGACATCAAGGTGCTGAAAAACGGAACGGCTTTCTATGGTGCCAAAGGTGCCAACGGTGTAATCGAAATTACTACCAACCGCGGCCATAGCCAGGCTACCCGAATCAATGCCCGTATATACGGCGGCTTCGAAACAACCCCCAACTATACCAGCATGATGAATGCCAACCAGTATCGCAGCTACATCTCCGAACTTATCGGTACTTACAAGGATTCTGAGGACAACAGTAGCAACTTCCACATTGGCTTCCTCAACGAGGACCCCAACTATGTTTACTATCCTCTCTACCACAACAACACCGACTGGAGCAAGAACCTCTACCGCACTGCCTACACGCAGAACTACAAGGTAGCCGTTCAGGGTGGTGACGATGTGGCTATGTACAACCTTTCGCTCGGCTACACCAAGTCGGACGCTACGGCACGCATGACCAACTTCGACCGCCTCAACCTGCGTTTCAATACCGATGTGTCGATTTCCGACAAGCTCTCTACAGCTCTCGACCTCGGTTACTCGCGTTCCACCTACAATCTCCGCGACAACGGTTGGGCAGAAAGCTACAACAACGACAACATCTCCTCGCCGAACGTTCTTGGCCTTATCCAGTCTCCGTTCCTGAGCCCGTATTCGTATGTTGTAACATGGGATGCACAGAACCTCGTCAACAAGGTGGCTCTCGACAAGCGTGTATATTCGGGCAAGTATTATTCTTCCGATCCCAACCCGTTCCTCTACGCGTCGAACTACGACAGCTATGCTCTTGCCAACCCCTATTGGATACTCATGAACGGTAAGGGTAGCGACAAGAACTATATGGAGCAGACGCAGTTCCATATCAACGTTGCTCCCAAGTACCAGGTTAACGACAATCTTACTATCAGCGACCGTTTCAGCTATATCCTCAACCGCACGAGCGAGAAGTACTACATGCCTTACTCGGGAACTCCCAACCGTTACATCGAGGGACTCGGTACAATCAACAGCTCCATCAAGTCGCAGTATGGCAAAGAGACTACTGTGTTCAACGATCTGCGTGCTGAATGGAAGAAGCAGATGGGTGCCCACTTCCTCGACGCTATGCTTGGCATGCGTCTTTCAAGCTACACCTACAGCAACTCCTATATCAAGGGTTACAACAACTCCAACGACAAGTTGCCCAACCTTTCGTACAGCCTTTCGTACCTCGACTACGGCGGTACCAACGACACTTGGGTAAACCTTGCCTACTATCTCAATGCAGCCTACAACTATCGCAACCGTTACTTTGTTAACGCTATGGCTACAATGGAGTCGTCGTCGCGCTTCGGTAAGGAAGCCGATGCCGGTGTCAAGATGTTCGGTGTGCGCTGGGGTATGTTCCCCTCGGTTCAGGCTGGATGGCTCATCTCGTCAGAAGACTGGTTCAATGCCGACTGGGTTAACTCTCTCAAGCTGACCGCAGGCTACGAAATGACCGGTAACGACAACATCGACTACTATGCTACCCGTACATATTTCCAGAACGTAAAGTTCCTCAACAACGCTACGGGACTCCAGTTGGCCAACATCGCCAATCCTAAAATACAGTGGGAAACCAACCACCGTTTCAACATCGGCGTTCAGACCAACCTCTTCGACAACCGCCTCAGCGTAGGTGCCGAAGTATACTTCAGCAAGACTACCAACCTTCTTACCCGCAAGGAAGTAAGCTACCTCACCGGTCTCGCAAATATGTGGACCAACGAGGGTGCCCTCCGCAACAACGGTGTGGAAGTTTCGCTCAGCGGCGTTATCCTCAACACCAAGAACTTCAAGTGGCAGGCTGGTTTCTCGATGGGTCACTATTCCAACAAAATCACCGAGCTTCCTTCTACCGACAAGATTGAAGTCTACAACATCGATGCCGACGGTATGGAGAGCAGCATCTACAAAACCATCAACGGTTACACCTCGTCGGTTTACGGCAGCAACAACGTGCTCACAGCCAAAGGCTATGCAGCAGGCGTGTTCTACGGCTACAAGACTCAGGGCGTGTTCTCAACCGATGCCGAGGCTTCTACAGCTGGCAAGTACGGCTACCTCAAGTATCCTACCGGCGTAGTTGGCGACGCTTCGCGCGACTTCAAGGCAGGCGACGTTCACTTCGTGGATGTTAACGGTGACGGTTGGATAAGCGAAGCCGATATGGTAAAGATTGGCGACCCCAACCCCGATATCTACGGCAACATCTTCACTTCTCTCAACTGGAAGAAGTTCACTCTTGACATCAACTTCAAGTATTCGCTCGGCAACGATATCTACGACTACCAGCGTTCGCAGCTCGAACAGGGCAGCACCGTTTGGAACCAGACTTCTGCTATGGTTAACCGTTGGCGCTACGATGGCCAGAAGACCGATATCCCCCGCGTGATGAGCACAACCAATACCGACGAGTGGGTTAACAACGAACGTTTCTCCGACCGCTGGATTGACGACGGCTCTTACCTCAAGCTCAAGAAAGTGCGCCTCACTTACGAGTTGCCGCTCTCACTGAGCTGGTTGCAGGGTATCACGGTGTTTGGCGAATGCAACAACATCTTTACTATCACTAAGTACAAAGGTTCTGATCCCGAAGTTTCCTGCGGCAACTCCGTACTCTATCAGGGTATCGATGCAGGCTACCTGCCCCAGAGCTTCAACTGCAACTTCGGTGTAACATTCAACTTGTAAAAAATCAGGAACAATGAAAAAGAAATCTATATTCAGTTTATTGCTTCTGCTTTCGGGCACGATGGTAGTTTCCACCTCATGCTCCGATATGCTCACTCCCGATCTTGAGAGATATGTCGAGACCAATGCGCAAGACTCTATCTACTCGTATCTGGGAATACTCAAGAGCGTGCAGAAGATAGCAGAACGTAACGTTATCCTTGGTGAAGCGCGTGGAGACCTTGTGGCCTCCACCACTTACACCAGCGACAGCGTGAGCCATGTGCTCAACTTCGACGATGTGCGCGACGGCGACAACGGATTCCTTCGCTGCGCCGACTACTACAACGTTATCAACCAGTGCAACTTCTACCTTCACAATGCCGACACTGCCGAAGTCAAGGACAACGTGAAATATTTGCAGAAGGAGTGGGCTCAGGTTCAGGCCGTGCGTGCATGGACTTATCTCCAGCTGGTGAACAACTACGGCTCGGTGCCTTTCTTCACCGATCCTGTTGAAAGCACTTCCGACGGCCAGGCTGTAATCAAGAGCGGCAAGGTAATCAACAAGGACAACATTGCCGACCTCCTGATTGAAGCAGGTCTCGACCGCGCATACGAACTGCAGCTCGAGCACGGGTATCCCAACTATGGCTCCTACTATAACGGAAGTACCAATATTCCATCGGTATCATGCTTCTTCTCGGTGCCCCTCGTAACTGCCGATGTTTATCTCATGCAGAACAACTACGACAAGGCTGCCGACATGTTCTATAAATTCATGCGCCTTGATCACAATGGAAGTACAAGATATTCCAGTGACAAGATTAGTTTCTATGAGAACATCACGCAGGAAGGCAAGCGTTATGTGCCTCAAGCCAGTGGTTGGTCGAGTATTTTCTCCGAATATTCCAGAGGTAATGCAAACGACCTTGTTACTCTGATTCCCAGTGCTTCTTCCAAGTCACAGGGTGAAGTTCTCACTCAGATTCAGAATGTCTACGGTTTTAAGACTTCTTCCAGCGGTTCCAATTCCAATGGTAGTATCAGTATTTCCGCACAAGAGGAATACCGTCAGTTGCAGCCTTCGCAGAATTACATCGACCTCAACGAAAACCAGGTTTACTGCAACTACACCACTTCGGGCGGTGTTGACCTTCAGGAATTCTACAATGTAGGCGACGGCCGTATCTATGGTTCTGCTCCCCTCACCCGAATCGACGGTGAAGAATTCCGCTTCATTGCCAAGCGTACTCCTATTCGCGGCCTTAACTACAACTTCAGCAACCGCAGAACTTATGCAGCGGGCTACGAGTCGTACTATGCAGTGCAGGTTTACCGCAAGTCGCTTGTAGTGCTGCGTTATGCCGAAGCCATCAACCGTGCCGGATTCCCGCAGCATGCTTTCGCTTTCCTCAAGGAAGGCATTGCATCCGACAACTTCCCCACACTCCGCTATAAGGACAGCGTGGACATCAAGACTGTTATCGACAGCACCGATATCGACAACATCAAGATCGATACCATCAGCATCGACACCATCAAGGATGTTCCCTATATTTCTGCTCCCGAAGCTACTGCCGGCGGTGCATATTACATTTCGCTCAACGAAATGGTAAATGCTGCCCAGAAGACTTATCTTGACTTCACCGACAGCAAGTTCAACTTCACTGCTGACGGCGTAATCGGTATCCATGGCCATGGCTGTGGCGAAACACGCGGTTACCGCGACACTCTCTTCACCTACGACCTCTGCGTAGCTCAGAAGATTGCCGCTGCACGTGCTGATGCCGAAGGACAGAACGAAGAATGGGAAAAGCAGCTTAGCGACAGCCTCAACAAGGTTGGCATCGACAACGCTGTTGCTGCAGGCACAATCACCAAGAGCGAAGTTATCGAAGCTGTTGAAGACCTTATCATCGACGAGCTTGCTCTCGAAACAGCTTTCGAAGGCAACCGCTACTACGACCTTCTCCGCTTTGCAAACCACAAGGGCAACGGCTCTATCGACAACACATGGCTTGCCAAGAAGATTGCTTCGCGCGGTTACGCTCCCCGCAAGGGCTACGACGCTACCCTCTACAATCGTCTCGTAGGCGGTACACGCTGGTATCTTCCCCTTCCCGAGGACAAGTAAACCGGTAACTACATGCCGCAG
>CAZDOH010000027.1:0-7176 GCA_964507005.1 uncultured Prevotella sp.
TGGCAGAAAAGTGATTGCCAGGCATAATCTGCCAAATTAGCGAACATCCTAAAAACGGCGGCGGCGTTTTCGGGCACATTCGGGGCAAAGGCCCTTGACAAGAAAATCGGTAGCATGGTGCTCGAAGCCTTCGGGCAGAACCACCTGCGGCACGGGCGTGGAATTCAGGCACAATGTGCGTCCGCAACATTCGCAGAAGAAATGTACATGCCCGTCGTCGTCAATGTCGTGGCTATGACTGAGACAAAGTTCGTAGCGAAGACTGCCGTTGCCGTCGACTATGGTGTGCACCAAATGGTGGTCGCGGAATATCATAAGCGCACGGAAAATATTCGACTTGTCGATAAGCACAAGCGTATCTTCGAGTTCCTTTATCGATTTGGGGAACTCCTCCGATGCCAAAGCCTTCACAATCATTATGCGGTTGGCCGTAGCGCGTATTCCGTGGCTTTCGAGCATTTCCACACACTCTTTTTCTTCCATGAACATTGCCTTGATTGAAATTCAGATACAAATATACCTATTTTCAAACAACTGCACCGTGTTTCAGCGGGTTATGCTCTGCAGGGAAAGCGCTGCGCGGTTGTATTCCAATATGGCTTCGGCATTCTTGAGCTGTGTTGAAGCGCCATCGAGCATCGCCTGCACATACTCCACATAGCCTATGTCGCCGTTCTCGTACGAAATCTGCGCTATACGGGCCATTTCCGAAGCCTTGTGCAGGCCCTCGCTGCGATAATAGTCCATGCGCCGGCGGGCGTTCTTCAAACTGTTTCTCTGAATGGAGTATTCGCTCTCCTGGCTTTTCATCTGCTGCCGCGCATAAAGCTCCGTTATCTCGCGCTCCTTGACCGCCGCCTTCACCTTGGCCCGCCTAGCGCCGAAGAACACCGGCAGGCCTATGCCTACCTCAAAGCCCATGAAATTTCCCTTGGCGAAACGGCTGCGGTCAACGTCGTAGGGATTCCACCCTTTGAGCACCAGCTGGCTGCGCAACGCTACATTGAACGTGGGAAGCCAGCCGCTTTTAGCCTCGCTTACCTCACGCCTTGCCTTTTCGGCCACACTTGACGCGAGACTTCCTTCGGCCGTAGCAGAATAGTCGAGCACCGGCACGCTTTCAAGCTCAATGGGCGAAAGCACACTGTCAGACGGAAATATGCCGCTTTCGGTATTTAGCAGAAAGCCCATGCGCTGCTGCATGGTGCGGAACCCGGCATCGGCCGCTTCGATTTCCATGCGGTTTTCGCTGAGCATACGGCTGGCGGTAAGCTGTTCGAGCTGGCGTGCCTCGCCTGCCTTGTAACGTATGTCGGCTATGGCGGAATAGCGTGCAAGCAGCGTGTCCTGCGCCAGAAGAATGCGTTTCTTTTCGAGCGTATACACCATCTGCATATACAGTTCGGAAATCTCGGCCACAAGTTTCTTTCCGCTCACATTCAAACGCTTTTCGGCCACATCGGTTTCGGCTTTCAGCGTACGGCGGCGCGCCGTATAGACAGTGGGGAAATCGAAACTCTGGCTTAGTGTAAGGCTGTTGTCGGGGCTTCCTCCCGACGTGGGGTCCTGGCCCAGTGAAAGCGAGGTGTTGTCTATCGCCCACGCTGTGCCTTGCAGCGCCCGCGCCTTCTCGACTTCACCCTGCGCGGCACGCATGGCGTAGTTGTTCCTTTTGGCCATGGCCACACACTCTTCGAGCGTGAGACGTGTCTGTGCCGTGGCCGCCGCTACGGCAAGCACGGCCGCCGAGGCTGTTACTATCAGTTTTAATGTCATTTCGCGACCTGTTTTTTCGTAAAAGTCATGTATATTGCCGGCAGCACAATAAGCGTCAGCACTGTTGAGGTTATGAGTCCGCCAATGACCACCGTAGCAAGTGGGCGCTGCACTTCGGCGCCGTCACCGTGCGACAGGGCCATGGGCAGAAAGCCGAAACTTGCAACGAGCGCCGTCATGAGCACGGGGCGCAGCCTTGTCGTGCAGCCGGTCATTATGCGCTGCAGAGTGTCGCTTACGCCTTCTTTCTGCAGTTCGTTGAGCTGGCCCACGAGAACTATTCCGTTGAGCACGGCAACGCCCGAGAGGGCTATGAACCCTACGCCAGCCGATATCGAGAACGGCATTCCGCGAAGCCACAGCGCCCATATTCCGCCTATTGCGGCAAGAGGCACGGCGCTGAACACAAACAGCGTTTCGCGCAGGTTCTTGAGCGTGGCATAAAGCAGCAGAAGTATCAGCACGAGCGCCGCGGGAATTGCCACCGAAAGGCGCGCAGATGCTTCGCGCAGGTTCTTGAACTCGCCGTCGTAGCTGTAATAGTAGCCGTCGGGCAACTTCAGTTCTTTGTCTATAAGTTTTTCTATGTCGTTTACGGTGCTCTGAATGTCGCGCCCCCTGACGTTAAATCCGACGTATATGCGGCGCGTGCCCTCGTCGTGGGTAATCTGCGAAGGGGCATTGACATATTCAATGCGCGCCACCTGCGCGAGCGGAACCGTTCCTCCGCCCCTTACCGGCACATAGAGGTTTTCGAGCGTAGACATCCTGTTGCGCAGGTTGCTGTCAAGACGCAGAACTATGTCGAACTGTTTTTCGCCCTCGTACACCGTTCCAGCCTTGTTCCCGGCGAAAGCGGTTGTAAGCAGCGTATTGGCGTCTTTTACCGAAATGCCATACTCGGCCATGCGCTCATGGTCGTACACAACATGAATCTGCGGCAGTCCCTGCACTTCTTCCACAAACACGTCAGCCACTCCGTCTACCCCTTCCACCAGCCGCGCCACACGGGCTGCCTGCTCGGTGAGCACGTCAAGGTCTTCACCATATATCTTTACGGCCACGTCCTGACGTATTCCGGTTATGAGCTCGTTGTTCCGCATCTGTATCGGCTGGCTCATTTCAACGTCGAGTCCCGGTACGGTTTGAAGCGTATGCGTCATCATTTCCATCAGTTCGTCCTTGGTACGGGCACTTTTCCATTCCGATTTTGGCTTGAGGGCAATCATCATGTCGGCTCTTTCCACCGGCATCGGGTCGGTAGGAATTTCTGCGCTTCCGATGCGTGTCACCACCTGTTTCACCTCGGGGTATTTCTGCATCAGCAGTTTCTCGCCCAATGTGGTTGCAGCAGTCATCTGGCTAAGGCTTGTGCCTTGCGCCATGCTCATTTCGGCGGCAAAATCGCCTTCCTCAAGGCTTGGAATAAACTCTCCGCCCAACTTCGAAAAAACTGCGATGCTCACTACGAAAGCGCAAACCGCCGCCACAATAATCTCTCTGCTGTGTTTCACCGACTTTTCTAGCACGGGCCTGTAGAAATTCTTAAGTTTCTCAACCATGCGGTGCGACAGACTGTCGGCACTGCCCACCTTGCGGCTTAAAAACAGGGTACTCGCCATCGGCACGTAAGTAAGCGAAAGGATGAACGCTCCCATTATAGCAAAGAATATCGTCATGGCCATGGGACGGAACATCTTTCCCTCGATTCCCACAAGCGTCATAAGCGGAATATACACTATCATTATTATTATCTCGCCGTAAGCTGCCGAATGGCGTATTCTGGAAGCCGAATACAGCACTTCGGCGTCCATCTCGGCCCCGGTAAGGCGCAAGGACGGATATTTGTCTTTCTGCTGCTCAATGTGCAGGCACACGGCTTCCACGATAATCACGGCCGAGTCGACTATCATTCCAAAGTCGATTGCCCCGAGGCTCATAAGGTTGCCGCTGATGCCGAAAAGCCGCATCATGGCAAACGCAAAGAGCATGCTGAGCGGAATGACGCTGGCCACTACTATTCCCGCACGCCAGTTGCCCAGAAAGAGTATCAGAATGAAAACCACAATCAGTCCTCCTTCCACAAGATTGCGGGCTATGGTGTTTTCCACGCGGTCTACTAGCTGTGTGCGGTCGATAAACGGCTCAATCACCACCCCTTCGGGCAGCGTTTTCTGTATCTGCGCAATTCTTTCCTTCACCCTGCGGCTCACTTCCTGGAAGTTCTCGCCTTTGAGCATGATGGCAATTCCTGCCACTACTTCCCCTTCGCCGTTGCGCGTCACGGCGCCGAAACGCGTTGCCGTGCCGTAGCGCACATCGGCCACGTCGCCCACGCGCACAGGTGCGGCGCCCGCGCTGCGAATGGGGATGTTGCGTATGTCGTCAAGACTTTTTGCCACACCTATTCCGCGAATGTAATATTGCCTTTCATTCTGCTCGATATAGCTGCCTCCTGCATTTTCGTTGTTCTGCGCCAGGGCTTCGTAAACTTCGGGCACACTGATGCCGGCAGCATTGAGCTTTTCGGCATCAATGGCAACTTCGTATTCCTTCACGAAGCCGCCCCACCCGCTTACCTCGGCAAGCCCTTTGGTGCCCGAGAGCTGTTTTCTCACTATCCAGTCCTGTATTGTGCGCAACTGTGTGAGCGAGTATTTGTGTTCGTAGCCCTTAGCAGCCCGCACGGTGTAGTGGTAAATCTCTCCCAGACCGGTAGCTATAGGGCCGAGCGAAGTCTTTCCATCAGCGGATATCTGCTCTTCGGCCTCCTTCAACTGCTGGCTTACCTGCTGGCGTGCCCAATAGATATCGGCGTCATCGTCAAACACGAGCGTTATCACGGAAAGTCCGCTCCGCGAAATGCTGCGGCGGCTTTCGAGCTTGGGAATGTTGGCCATTGCCATCTCTATCGGCGTGGTAATATACTGCTCCACCTCCTGCGCGCCCAACGACGGCGCCTGGGTAATCACCTGCACCTGGTTGTTGGTTATGTCGGGCGTGGAATCGAACGGAAGGCTGATGAGCGACACCGTTCCCCATACAGCCAAAAGCAGCGTCAGCACTCCCACAACAAGTTTGTGGGATATGGAATAGGCTATGAGTTTCTGAAACATAACGCCGGCTGTCAATGGTTGTGCTCCCCGTGTTCGCCCACCGCGCTTGCAAGATAGCAGCTACCGGCAGTGACAACTGGCAGCTTTTTGTCGACTTCCTGAGCAAAGTCAATCTGCGTGTATCCGCCGTCGCTTACTCCCGTCTTTACCTCGTAGCGGCGGAAATGGTGGGTTTTGTTTATGCTCAGCGAATGGTTCACGTTGTGTACAAACACATACGTGCGGTTTCCGTCGCGCACTATAGCGTTGCTTGGCACCGCCTGCACCTTTTCAGTGCCGGTCGACACAAGCGCGGTGACATACATTCCACCGAAAAGGTTGTGGGCTGCGGAATCGAGTTTCACGTGCACGGCCACGCTTTTTTCGCCTTCAGTGAAACTGCCGTTCATACCGCTCACATGCCCGCTGAACGTGCGTCCTTCGTGGTTTGTGAGAGAAAGCCGCACGCGCGCTCCGACCGAAATTTTGTCGAGATCCTTTTCAAACACGTTGAGGTCGCACTCCACCTTTGAATTGTCGCTTATGCGCATCAGCGAAGTCTGCATATCAACATAGCTGCCGAGTTTTGCCGTTATCTCGCCCACGGTGCCGGCTATCGGGGCATGCAGCGGGAAAGTTGTGGTAAACTTGCCGGCAGCGGCATCGGCCGCACTTATGCCTGCCTGCGCCAGCTGCCTCGCCAGCCCCTTTTGTTTTGCCGCAAGGATGCTGTGCTGCGCTTCGGCCTGCTGCAGGTTCTTTCCAAGGCCCGCTCCCTGGCTGGCCAGATAGTTCTGGCGGCTGAGTTCGCTTTCGGCTACAGCCGCTTCCCGGCACACCGAATAATATTCGCGCTGCAGCGCCACCACTTCGGGGTTTTCCACCGTAGCCACCAACTGCCCCTTGCGCACGTCATCGCCCTCTGCCACCAACAGCCGGTGGACTATGCCCGGCATGGTGCTGCTCACTTCGGCAGTGTTGTGCGCCCGCACCACCAGCTGCCCGTTGCAACGCACGGTGCGGTCCATATCGCGGTATTCTATCGGTGCGGTGGCCAGTTCGGCGGCATGTATCTGCTCGTACGAAAGCGGTATATTGGCAAGGTCCACTTCCTCTTCATCATGGGCATGTTCGCTTTCGTGCCCGCTGCTTTCGCCGGAATTTCCTACGAGCGACAGTCCGCCCAGTGCTGCAAACGCCGCCGCTATTGTTATGACTATTGTTTTTTTCATTGAGCATTAAAGTAATTTCGCCTGCAAAAGTAAACAGCGGGCGCTGCAACCGGGTTGCAAACACGGTACCGGAATCGGCGGACAATTGCCTGCTTATCTCAGGAAAATTGACGAATTTTGCAGCAGTAAAACTATCAGAACACCAAAACCAAGCAACAATGTCAACAATCCTATATCCTTCCCCCATCTTCGGGCCTGTGCACAGCCGCCGCCTCGGCGTTTCGCTCGGCGTAAACCTCATGCCTGCCGACGGCAAAATGTGCACCTTCGACTGCATCTATTGTGAATGCGGCTTCAATGCCGACCGCCGGCCGCACAGCCGCCGTCCTTCGCGCAACGAAGTGAAACTGGCGCTCGAAGCGCGCCTGGCCGATATGCAAGCCAACGGACCGCATCCCGATGTCATTACGTTTGCCGGCAACGGCGAACCAACCTTGCACCCTGATTTCGCAGGCATAATCGACGACACCGTAGCCCTGCGCAACAAGTATTTCCCCGATGCCAAGATAAGCGTGCTGAGCAACGGCACTCAAGCCCCGCGGCCCGAAGTGCGCGATGCCCTAATGAAGGTGGACAACAACCTGCAGAAGCTCGACACCGTAGACGCGCGCTACATCGCGAGGCTCGACCGCCCCACGGGACATTACAACGTGGACGAAATAGTGGAGTCGCTGAAGAAATTCAACGGGCACGTCATTATACAAAGCATGTTCCTGAAAGGCACCAACGGCGAGGAAAGCATCGACAACACGCAGGACAATTACGTGTTGCCATGGCTGCAGGCCATAAAGGCCATAAAGCCGCAAAGCGTGGCAGTCTACACCATTGACCGCGAAACGCCCGACAGCAATCTGCGCAAGGCAACGCCCGAAGAACTCGACCGTATCGTTGCCTTGCTCAAAGCCGAAGGCATAGCAGCATCGGCATCATACTGACCCTGCGCACCGGCGGCAGGCATAGCGCATAAAAAAGTTGGGCTCTCCGTTTCTGGGGAAGCCCAACCTTTTTGTTTGTTCCGGACTGGCATACTGGATCAAGCCTGCACGCATAGCGGCAAAATTGTGTGCGCATAG
>CAZDOH010000027.1:7276-23200 GCA_964507005.1 uncultured Prevotella sp.
ATAGCGAAAAAACTATATGCGCTTCTCGTTCTGAACGAAGATGCAGTAACGCTGCCATGAGCTGCTTACACGGCTTTGGCCAACGTGCAATACGCTTTATTTGCTTTCAATAAGCGCCAGGTCATCGTAGCTTTTCTGCAGTATGGCCTTGGCGAAATCGAGACGGCGGGCCGACGGCACCGGACTGTCGGTGAGCGTGCGCTTTGAAGTAAGGTCGTAGACGGTAGCGCCTGTGGAATCGACAAAAGCAATGCCGTTGTCGAAAGTATGGTAGGCCGTGGGATAAGTGTAAGAAGCCGAAAGCACGTCGCGCGAAAAGCGGAAATCACTATGGCCGATGCCCAGTTGTCCCAACAGCGTTGCTGCAATGTCGCTCTGGCTGCATATGCTCTCTATGCGGCGCGCCTTTTTCACAGCACCGCCTATCCACAGCACCGGAATATGGTAGCGCCGTGGCGAAGCTTCGGTAAGCCCCTGCGGGTATCCTATGCCGTGGTCGGGCAAAATCACCACCAGCAGGTTTTTCCACTGTGGTGTGCGCTTGATGCGGGCTACAAATCTTCCTATGCAGTCGTCAAGGTAAGCCATGGCGTTAGCTTTCTTGTCGCCAGGGATTCTGTTGTAGGGCACACCCCACGGCTCATGCGAGGCAAGCGTAAGGAATGCCGTATGCCAGGGCGAAGACTGCGCGTCGCGCCGCGAAAGCATGTCGTAAAGGCGGTTGAAGGTAATGCTGTCGGTAACACCCCAACCGTGGGTAAGGCGCTGTGCCGGCGTGAATTCGGTATCGCCTACAACCGACGTATAGCCCGTAGAGCGCAGATAGCTCTGCATATTGGTGAAATTGATATCGCCGCCATAGAGAAAATCGGTGTGGTAGCCATTTTGCGCAAGCGAGTGAGCTATCGAAGGCAGGTTGCGGCTGGCTTTTGGCATTTTCATTACCGATGCAGTAGGGAACGCAGGGTATCCGCTCAGTATGGAAAGCACACCGCGGTCGGTGCGGTAGGAATTGGCATAGCAACCGGTAAAAAACACGCCTTCGCGAGTAAGAGCGTCGAAATTGGGAGTCACGTTGTCAGTGTTGCCCATGGCGCCCACAAAAGTGCCGCCGAAACCTTCGGCTATTATTATCAGAATATTTGGGCGGGATGTGTTGAGCAAAGTGTCGGTGCCAGTGCTTTCGGCCGAGAAATGCAGGGCCGAATATATGCTGTCGCAACGCGCTTCGTCATAAAACCTTCCCATGCGCGAAAAGTCCTTCGTCTTGCTCATCGAAGAGAAAATGCTGAAAACCGGATTTACGGCCGAATGGTTGAGAAACTGGTTGCTTGAGAAATACACCATTCCCACATTGGCAGTGGAGCGCCCTACTCCGCCGCGGATGCCGAGAAACACTATTCCGCCTAGCAGCACTGTGAGCAATGATACCACAATGCGGCTTCTGCCTGCCACACCATCAAAACTGCGGGGCGTAGCACGGCGCAAATTAAGAAAAAACACCACCGACAACACGATTATGGCCCCCAAACCGGCTACTATATAACCGACACTCACGCTGCTGGTAACACTGGCAGGGGAAGACAGATAATTAAACACGGTGGCGTCTATCTTGTAGTCCCAAAACGAATAAAGGCACGTGTCGGCAACACACACAACGGTACACACCACCGCCACCACGGCATAATACACCAGCAGCACGCTTCGCAGCCGCGGCACACGCAGCCACAGGTTTAGCAACAGCAGCACCAATACCGGGGCCAATACGTAGCATGCAGCGGCGATGTCGAGCGGCAAACCGTGCCATATCACTGCCAAGCAGTCGCCGGCATTGCAGCCACGGCCGGCAAAGCCGTTGTAGGCCATGAATACGAATTTCCACGACACAAACCACACTAATACTGCCAAAAAGAACCGGAACAGAAATAAAAAATGCCTTTTCATTGTTTTGCTTCTGAATTGCTTTGTAAGACGATTTTACAGTTGCTGCATGTCGTGCAGCCGTCTATAGTATCCGTTGAGTGCAAGAAGGCCATCGTGCGTACCGCGCTCCACAATCCTTCCTTCGTGAAGCACGCAAATCTCGTCGGCATTCTTAATAGTGGAAAGGCGGTGGGCGATGGCTATCGTGGTGCGGGTCTTCATTAGCCGTTCCAAGGCTTCCTGCACGAGCCGTTCGCTTTCGGTATCAAGAGCCGATGTAGCCTCATCGAGTATAAGTATGTCAGGATTTTTGAGTATTGCCCGCGCTATACTCACCCTTTGGCGCTGCCCGCCCGAGAGTTTGCATCCGCGGTCGCCCACCGTGGTGTTGTAGCCGTCGGGGCTTTCCACGATGAATTCATGGGCGTTGGCAATCTTTGCAGCCTCGACTACCTGCTCCATCGTGGCATTTTCCACACCGAAGGCTATGTTGTTGAAGAAAGTGTCGTTAAACAGGATGGCCTCCTGATTGACGTTGCCTATGATGCCGCGCAAATCGGCGATGCGCAATTGGCGAATGTCGGTACCGTCGATGGTGATGCTTCCACCGCTTACTTCGTGATAACGCGGCAGAAGGTCAACGAGGGTTGATTTTCCCGAACCGCTCTGCCCCACTATGGCTATGGTCTGGCCGCGCTTTATGTCGAGCGAAATGCCGTGGAGCACTTCGGCACCGCCATGATAGGCAAAAGTGACGTCGCGGAACGATATGCCGCGCTCAAGCCGCGCTATTGGCTTTGCGTCAGCACGCTCAACAATGGGGTTAACGGCATCGAGAATCTTATTGACACGCTCAACGGAAGCCATGCCCTTTGGAATATTGTACGACGCTTTTGCAAAATCCTTGAGCGGCTGGATGATGCTGTAGAGTATCACCATGTAGAAGATGAATGTAGGCGCATCGATGGGCGAATGTTCCGAAAAAATCAAAGTGCCGCCATACCACAGCACAAGAACTATGAGAACCGTGCCAAGAAACTCGCTCACAGGATGGGCCGAAGCCTGACGTACGGCAACTTTGGTAGCAGCATGGCGGTATGTGTTGGTGCATTCGTCAAAACGGCGGTTCATTTTGCTTTCGGCAGTAAACGCCTTTATTATCCTCATTCCGCCCAGCGTCTCCTCGAGCTGCGCCATAGTCTCGCTCCATTTGTTCTGGGCATAAAGCGACTTCGACTTGAGCTTGCGCCCTATTCTTCCCATTGCCCAGCCCATAAGCGGAAGCACCACGATGGTAAACAGCGTAAGTTGCCAACTAGTGTAGATGAGCACCGAAAAATAGCAGATGAGAAGTATAGGGTTCTTGATTAGCATTTCGAGCGACCCGGTCACGGAGTTTTCTATTTCGTTTACATCGCCGCTCATGCGCGCTATAATGTCGCCCTTACGCTCGTCGGAAAAGAACGAAAGCGGAAGCGAAAGTATCTTGTGGTAGACGCGTATCCTTATGTCGCGCACGATGCCTGTGCGCATGGGCACCATGATTGCAGCCGAAGCGAAATAACTTCCTGTCTTGAGAAAGGTGGTGGTAACCAAAAACAAGCCTATCAGCAAGAGCGTGGTCGACGCTCCATAGTGCTGCATAAGCTGTGTGGTGAAGTAGTAGAAGTTGTTGACGAGAATGTCTTTCATGCTTGTGTCAGCCGCGTCCCATGGTATGAAACTGTAGCGCGTTTCGTCTATTCCGAATAGCATCTGCAGCATGGGAATTATTGACATGAACGAAAACACGTTGAGTATTGCCGACAGCAAGTTGAACAGCAGCGAGCCCGCAAGATATCTTTTATAGGGCATCACATATTGCGCAAGAACCTTTAGAAATTCCTTCATTTTTGCATTTGTAGTTACGGTTAATCAGTGCTTCCGTCCGAAATCGGCTGGTATTTCCCCCCATTCCGACGTTTCCCACTTTATAATCCTGTTAGTATAAGTATTGTTTTTAAGCCATTGCTCGGCACGGGCTATGAGCCGGAACAATTCTTCGGTACGCGAGTTGCGCACGAGTTTGGTGCGGCATTGCTTTTTCCTGACCCAAAGTATTGCATTGCGGCTGTCGGAATACACCGGCAGGTCGAGGCCACGCTGCTTCATCAGTGCCAGCGCATGCACAATGGCGAGAAATTCGCCTATATTGTTCGTTCCCCACACGGGGCCGAAATGAAACACCTGACGGCGGTTTTGAAGATACACGCCACGGTATTCCATCTGTCCCGGATTGCCCGAACATGCAGCATCAACGGCAAGCGCCTGTGTGGATATTCCGGCGGGAAGCATAGGTA
This sequence comes from uncultured Prevotella sp., assembly GCA_964507005.1. GTDB lineage: Bacteria > Bacteroidota > Bacteroidia > Bacteroidales > Bacteroidaceae > UBA6398. Next base: position 11,539 of record CAZDOH010000027.1, read on the forward strand.
CGGCCGCGGTACTGGCGGCATACTGCTTCACTTGTTCGCTGCGTGAGGCCGGATATCCGAGCATGAATTCGCGCCGCGCTTCGTCTTCGGAAGCAAACGACTTGAACTTTGCCCCTTCGAAATGCTCGGTTTGCCTGCGGCAGTCTTCCCACGAAGCATAGACTCCGGGGGTGCGGCCTTCCCACACTACATAGTATTTCTGCTTCTTGCCAGGCATTTCGTTTCATTGTATGAGTTCCGTTCCCAAAAAACTCCATCGCTGTATCCCTGTATGCTCTTGTCGGTATCGGCAATGCCTAACCGTTTCAAAGCCACAAGACAATGCTCACGATCAATCTCTATTCCGCAGAAACGGCGGCCGAGTTTCTTTGCTACAACGCACGTGGTGCCGCTTCCAAGGAAAGGGTCGAACACTATGTCGCCTTCATTGCTTGAAGCCAATATAAGTTTTGCGAGAAGTTTTTCGGGTTTTTGCGTAGGGTGCGAGGTGTTTTCGCTCATCGACCAAAAAGGCACAGTAATATCGTCCCAAAAATTCGACGCTCCGGTAAGCCGGAAGTTTCCTTCCTGCGTCTGCTGCCAGTCCTTTGGCTTACCGTCTTGGCGGTAGGGAGCCTTTACGCGGCGCTTCATCATCACCTTTCCGGCGTTGAAGGTATAGTTCTGAGGCTCTTTCACCGCAAACCAAATGTCCTCCATAGCATTTTTCCAGTTGTGCGCCGTGGCGCGTCCTTTCTCCCTTTGCCATGTTATGCGGTTTATCACCGTAAGACAACTTTCAAGCGACTGCTGCAATGCAGCCGTGCATTTCCAATCGCCGCAAAGGTAGAGCGAACCTCCGGACTTCAGTTTGCGGCACACTTGCGGCAACCAGCTGTCAACATACCGGCGGTAGGCTTCAGACGTGCATGCAGTAAAACTTACACTGCCGAATCTTTTCGAAATGTTATAGGGAGGGTCAACCACAATAAGGTCGGCAAATTCATCGGGCAACAGGGTGAGAATTTCCGTATTGTCGCCATTGATTACCGAATCAACAAAATTTCCTCCATCTATATTGCTGCTGTCGAGCAATGAAGCCGAAAACCCTTGCCGCTCTTCGTCGGTAAGGGTTACGCATTTGTATCGCGCCGAATGCCGGGCCGAAGGTTTTTCGGAATCCATTTACATTCTTTCGGGCATTTCTATGCCGAGGAGATTCATTCCCTCGCTCACAACTTTTGCCACATTTGCCGACATCACAAGACGCATGTGCTTAACGTCCGCATTCTCTTCGTGAAGTATCGAATAGTCGTGATAGAACTGGTTGTAGTTCTTCACGAGTTCGTAGCAGTAGTTGGCAATTCCGCTTGGGTTCATATTGTCGCCGGCTTCCTTCACGGTAGTCTCGAATTCCGAAAGCATCTGTATCAGCTGGCTTTCCTTTTCGTTTACCGGTGTACCTTTCTGCACGGGACCTGTAACCTTAAGTCCGTCTGCCACTGCTTTGCGCAGAACTGAGCGTATGCGGGCATAGGTATACTGAATGAAAGGCCCTGTGTTTCCGTTAAAGTCAATGCTTTCGGCAGGATTGAAAAGAATGTTCTTGCGTGCGTCGACCTTGAGAAGGAAATATTTCAGCGCTCCAAGGCCAACGATTCTTGCAGTTTCGTTGCGTTCCTGCTCTGAAAGGTCGTTGAACTTGCCGAGTTCTTCGCTAGTCTGCCGTGCGGTTGCCACCATTCCTTCTACAAGCTCATCAGCATCAACCACAGTGCCTTCGCGGCTCTTCATCTTGCCGTTGGGAAGGTTAACCATACCGTAGGAGAAATGCACGAGGCTCTTGCCCCACTCGAATCCAAGACGGTCGAGAAGTATTGACAGCACCTTGAAATGATAGTCCTGCTCGTTGCCCACTACATAAATCATCTTGTCGATGGGGAAATCCTGATAGCGAAGCTTTGCAGTACCAATATCCTGAGTCATATACACCGAAGTGCCGTCGCTGCGGATAAGCAGTTTTTCGTCAAGCCCTTCGCTTGTAAGGTCGGCCCACACGCTGCCGTCGGGCTTGCGAAAGAAAAGGCCTTTTTCAAGCCCTTCGTTCACGAGCTGCTTTCCTACAAGGTATGTATCGCTCTCATAATATATTTTGTCGAATCCTACGCCAAGGGCCTTGTAAGTCTCGTCGAAACCAGCATATACCCATTCGTTCATCTTGCGCCATAGCGCGCGTACTTCCTTGTCGCCCTGTTCCCATTTAACGAGCATTTCGTGCGCTTCCTTAATGAGCGGAGCCTCGCGTTCTGCCTTTTCCTTTGCTTCGTCGGGGTTCATGCCGCCAGCCGTATACTCCGCTGCCAATGCTGCAGTCTGTTCGCGATAATGCTTGTCAAAGAGCACGTAGAAATCGCCAATGAGATGGTCACCTTTCTTTCCGGCGCTTTGCGGAGTGACACCGTTGCCCCATTTCAGCCATGCCAACATCGATTTGCAGATATGTATTCCGCGGTCGTTTACAATATTTGTCTTCACCACTTTTCGCCCGCAGGCTTCCTCGATATTGGCAACGGCCCATCCAAGAAGGTTGTTGCGCACGTGCCCCAGGTGAAGCGGCTTGTTTGTGTTGGGCGAAGAATACTCTATCATCCATAGCGGTGCATTGTCATCAGGCTTATGTATACCGTAATTAGGATCTGCGTCGATGCTGTCGAGAAGGTTTGCCCAACTTTCGTCGGAAATGCTGAGGTTAAGAAAGCCCTTTACAACATTGAATTTACTCACAGCCTTGCAATTGGAAAGCAAGTACTCGCCTATTTCCCGCGCCGTATCTTCGGGCTTTTTGCGCGACAGCCTGAGCAACGGAAACACCACTAAAGTCAACGAGCCTTCAAACTCCCGCTTTGTTTTCTGCACTTGTATCATGCCCTCGGCAGGCTCTGCGCCGTAAAGCGCCTTTACCGCTTCCGAAGCGGCCGAAACTATGTCTTTTTCAATTTTCATATCGCATTGCGTTGTTTTTCCCGCACATTGCAGGAATGATATGCAAAAATACGTAATTCATCCCGATAACAACTGTTTCGGAAGAGTTTACTTAAACCTACGGCCTATAAAGGGAATGCTTGAAAGCGGAAAGTCGTAGTGCACAATATGTGCCACGAAAAGCACTATAAGCAACGTATTTGCTGCAAGGCGCACCACGGTAGGTAGCGACTTCGGCAAAAACAGCATCACGGCAGTAAACACGGCAGCTATAAGCACATATACACCTATCGACTTCAATGGATAGTTTATGGGGTATTTGCGCTGGCCTATAAAATACGACAGTAGCATTGCAGTGCCGTAGCCGGCCACACCTGCCCAAGCGCACGACATATAGCCGTAAATGGGAATGAATACCACGTTAATTGTCACCAGCACAACACAGCCTATTCCCGAGAACCATGCCCCGTAGACAGTTTTGTCGATAAGTTTGTACCAAAACGAAAGGTTGAAATAAATTCCCATCATTATTTCTGCTGCCATCACAATGGGAACCACTTTCAAGCCTTCCCAATAGTCACGCCCTATTATATATTTCAATACGTCAAGCCAACCTACCACAACAAGGTATGCCAGCAAAGTGAAAATCACGAAATATTTCATAGCCTTGGCGTAAGTGTCGCGCGAACCGTCTTTTCCCGCATTTCCGAAAACAAACGGCTCGTAGGCATAGCGGAAAGCCTGCGTTATCATAGCCATTATCATAGCAATCTTGGCTGCAGCGCCGTATATTCCAAGCTGTACATGACCGGCGCCAGGCGCAACAAGCGGATAAATAATCTTGTCGGCAGTCTGGTTGAGTATTCCCGTTATGCCGAGAAGCAATATAGGCCACGAATATTTCAGCATACGCCGAGCCAAAGCGCGGTCGAAAACCCATTTGAAGCCGGTAAGTTCGCGGCGGAAAAAAAGCGTTACCAAAGCGGTGCAGAAAAGATTTATCCTGAAAACATACCCCACTCCAACCGAAGGGTCGTATACAGCCGAAGCCAAGTTGTAGGTCGAAGGATTGGAATACATAGCCGGAAGAACCACGAAGTAAACAATGTTCAGAGCAATGTTGAGCACTATGAAGAGCATCTTCAGCGCCACGAATTTCCATGGACGGTGACGGTAACGCAAATAAGCAAAAGGAATGCACTGAAAAGCATCAATAGCCACACACGCAGCCATTACCGCTACATATTCGTTATGGGAAGCGTAACCCATAGCAGCAGACAGTGGCGACAGAAAAGCCATCACAACGGCAACGAAAGCCAATGCCACACCGCCTACCATTACAAGCACTGTGGAATACGTGCGCTGCGGGTCTTCGCCTTCTTTGTTAACGAAACGGAAAAATGTGGTTTCCATGCCAAATGTCAGTATTACCAACAAAATTGCAGTATAGGCATACACATTGGTAATTACACCGTATCCGCCCGAAGCCGCTGCTATCTTGGCCGTATAAAGCGGCACGAGAAGGTAGTTAAGAAAGCGGCCTACAATGCTACTCATACCGTATAGTGCAGTGTCTTTGAAAAGAGTCTTCAGGTTTGCCATTGATTTTATTTTAATGCCAACAGTTGGCGTTATGCTTTATATTGTTTGTTTCTCAACCGAAGAACATATAGCAGATTGCTATTGCGGCAAGTGTTCCTGCTATGTCGGCGATGATGCCGCATGCCACGGCATGGCGCGTGAATTTTATGCCTACACTGCCGAAATAGACGGCAAGTATGTAGAATGTAGTGTCGGTAGAACCCTGGAACAAGCAACTCAGCCGTCCGGTAAACGAGTCAGCTCCGTATGCAGTCATGCAGTCAACCATCATGCCGCGTGCTCCACTGCCACTAAGCGGTTTCATAAGCGCCGTAGGCAAAGCTCCAATCCAGTCGGTACGTGCGCCCAGCTGTACGGCCACCCATTCTGCCGCATCTGTAATTGCGTCCATGGCACCAGAAGCGCGAAACACGCCGATTCCAACAAGTATGGCTACAAGGTATGGAATTATGCGCACGGCAGTCTCAAAACCTCCTTTGGCACCCTCTATGAAAGCTTCGTAAACATTTACCTTGCGACGAATGCCTACGGCAATGAAAGCCACAATTATAGTGAACAAAAGTATATTGGCTGCCGAAGTGCCTACAGTGTCCATAGCCTGACGGTCAAGGCTTGAGAAGCCCCAGACCACAAGCGCAAACAAAAGGCATGCCCCGCCAAGGGTAAGCATCAGTGTGCGGTTGAAGAGGTTTATGCGCTGATATATGCTTGTGGCCACAATACCGGCAAGCGTAGCCACAAAAGTGGCAAGCAATATCGGCACAAACACATCGGTAGGCTGTGCCGCACCAAGCTGCGCCCGGTAAACCATCACGCCTACGGGAACTATTGTAAGGCCGCTGGTGTTGAGCACAAGAAACATTATCATAGGATTGGTGGCAGTATCCTTTTTCGGATTCAGTTCCTGAAGGCGTTCCATGGCTTTCAGTCCTAAAGGAGTTGCGGCATTGTCAAGACCAAGCATGTTGGCGGCAATGTTCATGAATATATTGCCTACGGCCGGATGTCCTTTAGGAATGTCTGGGAAAAGTTTGCTGAACACGGGATACAGTGCACGAGAAAGCGCCTGCACCAATCCTCCGCGCTCGCCTATCTTCATTATGCCAAGCCACAGCGACAATACTCCGGTAAGGCCCAGCGAAATTTCAAAAGCCGTCTTTGCTGTAGTGAATGTGGAATTCATTATTTCGGGAAAAACAGTAGTGTCACCGAAAAACACAAGTTTCACAGCAGCAACCACAAAAGCCACTACAAAAAATGCAATCCAAATGTAATTGAGCACCATACGAGGCATGAATTTTATTGACAGGTGCAAAATTACCTATTATATTCTGAAAATTCCTTGCATTGCACCGTTTTTGCATTGTGCAGCAAAGCCATCAAAACAAAAGCCCGGACAAATCCAGGCTTTTGTTTTGGTAACGTATACGATTGGACTTTAAAAAGAAGCCCTTATCTTTTCGGCTGCAGCCTGCATTTCTTCGGGTGAAGGGCTCAATTTCTGGCGGTGGAAATCAAGGTCCTTTTCGCTCTGCATAGGCACAAGATGTATATGTGCATGCGCCACTTCAAGCCCAAGCACTGCAACGCCTATCTTTATACACGGAAAAGCCTTTTTCAATGCCACTGCCACGTGCTTTGCGAACACCATCATTCTTGCCAGCTCTTCGTCGCTGAGGTCGAATATGTAGTCTACCTCGCGACGGGGAATTATGAGGGTATGCCCCATTACAAGCGGATTGATGTCGAGAAAGGCATAGAATTCGTCATTCCCTGCTATTCCGTACGAAGGAATTTCTCCTGCTGCTATCTTTGCAAATACTCCTGCCATGGTTTCAGTTTTTTCAGATTGAAATGTTGATAATCTTAAGTTGCACCACGCCCTGCGGAATCTTTATATCCACCGTGTCGCCTACCTTGTGGCCAAGCAAACCCTGTGCAATAGGAGTCTGAGAAGATATCTTTCCCTGACGCAGGTTGGCTTCGCTTTCGCTCACGATAGTGTATTTCATGCGGGCCTTGTTTTTTACATTTTCCATTTCCACGGTCGACAGTATCTGCACCGTGTCGGTAGAAAGTTTGCTCGGATCGATTATCTTTGCGCTTGCGAGCACGGCCTTAAGGTTGTTTATTTTCATTTCAAGCATAGCCTGTGCTTCCTTAGCAGCGTCGTATTCACTGTTTTCCGAAAGATCGCCTTTGTCGCGCGCTTCGGCTATTGCCTCTGATGCTGCAGGGCGGTCAACTGTTTCCATGTGGCGTAATTCTTCGACAAGTTTGTCGTAGCCTTCTTGTGACATATATGCCATAGTTCTGTAGTTTTAAGTTTTTCTTACTCAGTTATTTCTTATTGTAGAACGAAAAAACCAAAAGAATTCCATAGCCGAATGGCAATGGAACCCTTTCGTTTTAGCTTTCACGGCAAAGTTATGCAATAAGTTTAAGATGGAGTTGTTTTCGGAAAAATATTTTTTCTTTTTTCGCCTATTGCTCTTCTTTGCCATTGTTTTGTTCGGCCGCAGCTATGTTTCGCATCAGGCCGCTGTATTTTGCCCTTTTTACGGCGCTGCCCTTGAAAAGTTCACTATACTGCTCCTGTGTAAGCGAATGCCATCCATCGCGTTTCATATTAAGAAGTTTTTCGCTTGGAGTAAACTCTTCAACCGATGTTGCCGAGGCAAAACTGTTGTGCGGACAGACATTCTGGCAACGATCGCAACCATATATGCACTCCTGCATTTTTGCGGCAGTTCCCTCGGGCAGTTCATTGCGGTTTTCTATTGTGAGATACGAAAGGCAACGGCGTGCATCAAGGCGGAAAGGCTCGTACAGAGCACCGGCAGGGCAAGCGTCAATACAACGTGTGCAGGAGCCGCATTTGTTTCGCAAAGGTTCGTCGTAACAGTCGAATTCACAATCCAGAAAAAGCTCTCCGAGAAAGAAGAAACTTCCCTTATGTGGAATGGTAAGCAACGTATTCTTTCCTATAAACCCTATGCCAGCCTGCCATGCCCAATAGCGTTCGAGCACCGGAGCCGTGTCGCAGAAAGCGCGCCCCCCTACCCTTTCGCCTGCAGTGGCAAAATGTTCGGAAATCCTTTCAAGCAAAATTTCAAGGCGCTTCTTCACTACATCGTGATAGTCCTTGCCATAAGCATAATACGAAAGCGTATATTGGCTGCTTTCCATCTTTTGGCGGGGATAGTAGTTGAGCGCCACCGAAACTATCGATTTTGTTCCTTCGGTAAGCAACCGCGGGTCGCGGCGCAAGTCAAGATTTCGTTCAAGATAGTGCATGTCGGCATTACGCCCTTCCGACACATAACGCTGCATTTCTTCGAACGAACTGTTGTCAACTTCGGCGGCACGGCATACTCCACAAGCCGAAAAACCAAGTTCAATGGCAGTGCTTTTCACGAATTCAGCCGACAACAGCATCGCTTTCAGTCAGTTTACAATTACTTTACAATACCTAGCAACTGCGAAGCCACGTGCCATATAGCCATTCCGCCAGATACAGACACATTCAGCGAATGTTTCGTCCCGTACTGCGGAATTTCAATTGCACCATCGCACAAATTTACAGTTGACTGCCCCACTCCTTTCACTTCGTTGCCAAGCACAATGGCATAGCGCCGTTCGGGAACGGCTTTGAAATTCTGAAGCGGAATACTGCCCTCTACCTGTTCAAGGGCATAAACCTCATAGCCTTTACTCAGAAGTTCCTTTACGGCTTCGTTGGAATCCGAATAATATGTCCAGTCTACCGACTCTTCGGCTCCCAAGGCTGTCTTGTGGATTTCGGCATGAGGAGGACAAGCAGTTATGCCACACAAAACAACTGCCTCAAGACGAAAAGCATCGGCCGTGCGAAACACTGAGCCTACATTGTGCATGCTTCTAACATTGTCGAGCACCACTACAAGCGGAGTCTTTGCAGATGCCTTGAACTGGTCAACGTCAATGCGGTTGAGTTCGGTTACCTTTAGTTTTCTCATTGCTCCGCAAAATTATAAAATCGGTGGAAAACCCTGTGGAAAACACATTGAAAACTTGAATAAAACTTTCCACAGTTTCAACTTTAAAGCGGGGAAAACAAAAAGCACGTTGAAATGCACATGGTTTTAAGTAGCCTATTAAACCTATTTTCCACAGTTTTCCCTTTTCAAAAAACTCTGGGTTTTCTTTCACAACTGTCTGGATGCCATTCAAATGCAAAGTCTAAAAAATAGACTGCAGAAAGTTTTCCACAGTTTCCACGGCTTATAATAATCATCATTCTCCTTTTTTAAAATTTGAAATTGAATGATATATATAATATATCGGCACGCAGTTAGCACAAAAGCCACGCTGCAGAAGCAAGGCTGCGCTTTATATTGAAAACTTTGTTTTCAATATTGAAGGCAAACGATTAATTTTGCATCGAAAACTAAATCTCTGAAAATATGAAAAGAATAACTGCAACAATGTTGTCGTTGGCACTTTGCAGCGCAGCAGCAATGTCACAGAACAAGGGAAGCATAACTTCGGAAATGCTTGCCAAGTTCAGGCAGACTAATGTGTCTTCCGAAAACAAGGCTCTGGGAAATGCCCTCTTTGCCACCGACATCAATACCCTTACGCGCAACGCAGCCAATCCTGCCGCGCAAAACAAGTATTTCTCCGATTACGTGAAGTCGAAAGGCATTACCGACCAAAAATCATCGGGACGCTGCTGGCTTTTTACCGGACTGAACGTGCTGAGAGCTAAAATGATTGAAAGCTACGGACTTGGCGAATTCAAGTTTTCGCACGTCTACTGCTTTTTCTACGACCAGCTTGAAAAGTCAAACCTTTTCCTGCAGGGAATCATTGACAACGCCAAGAAGCCAATGGACGACAAAATGGTGGAATGGCTTTTCAAGAACCCGCTATCAGACGGCGGGCAGTTTACCGGCATTGCCGATTTGATTTCGAAGTATGGCGTAGTTCCTTCCGAAACTATGCCTGAAACCTATGCAGCCAACAGCACAAGCCGCATGTCTCAGCTTCTCAGCTACAAGCTACGCCAGTTCGGACTTGAACTGCGCGATATGGCTGTCAAAGGTGCTAAGAACGAGGCAATGCAGAAACGCAAAACCGAAATGCTCGGCACCGTATACCACATGCTTACACTTTTCCTTGGCACACCTCCCGAGAAATTCACATGGACACGTACCGACAAGGACGGCAAGCCTGTTTCAACCAAAGAATACACGCCGCTAGGTTTCTACAACGAATTTGTAGCGAAAGACCTGAAGAACAACTACGTGATGCTGATGAACGACCCTACCCGCCCCTATTACAAGGTTTACGAAATAGATTTTGACCGCCACACCTACGACGGGCAAAACTGGACTTACCTCAATCTTCCTATGGACTCAATCAAGCAAGTGGCTATACGGTCAATAAAAGACAGCACTATGATGTATATGTCGTGCGACGTAGGCAAATTCCTTGACAAGGCAACCGGCCTGCTCGACAGTGCAAACTACGACTACGCTTCGCTTCTTGGCACTGAATTTAACATGTCGAAGAAAGAGCGCATAATGAGCTTTGCATCAATGTCATCGCACGCAATGACGCTTATGGCCGTTGACCTCAATGCCGACGGCAAGCCTGTGAAATGGGAAGTGGAAAACAGTTGGGGTTCAGACTATGGATACAACGGTCATCTTATTATGACAGACGCTTGGCTTGACGGATATCTTTTCCGCCTAGTAGCCGAAAAGAAATACATTTCGCAGCCTGTACTCGACATGATGAACCAGAAACCTATAATGCTGCCTGCGTGGGACCCTATGTTCTCTTTTGAAGAATAAAAAGGCAAAACACTGCAAAATATCAGCGTAAATAAAGAGCGCGGGGCTGTTTATGCTCCGCGTTTTTAATTTGTTTTTGCTTCTGCAATAGAGCATCCGGAAAATGTCTATTCCCTTTCAAAAAACAAGGCTTATAATTTTCACGCTATGCGCATAGCGTGAAAATTCTTTGCGCAAAGAATTTTTCTTTTCTGCGCATACAATTTTTGCGCAATGCGGTGAAAAGAATCCGGAATACGCATGGAGTAGGGGAGAACGGGCTTTCAGCGCCGTTTGAAACGTATTGGCAACGTAAGGTATACCTTTACTTTCTTGCCGTTGTGCTCACCCGGAATGAATTTTATTTTCTTTATTACCCTTTGTGCCTCCTTGTCGAGTATGGGATATGAAGAGCGAACTACCTGGAGGTTTTCGGTTTTTCCCTTCTCGTTCACTACAAAACGTATAATTGAGTAACCCTCAAGTCCTTGCTGTTGCGCGCTTTCTGGGTATTTTATAGTTTTGGCAATGTCGCGGAGCATTTTTTGTTGTGTACCGTAGGCGTATTCCGGCATTTTTTCAACGTGGAAATAAACTCCGTTGAGATCGCGCGAAGCCGTTGTTTTGCTTGACGTATTGCTTACATACGGCTCGACCGCTGTGTCCTGCTGCGTTGTTACGCGTTTCCAGAGTTCGTTCCACTGGCTTTGTTCTGCTGAATCTATGTACGAGGCATCCATAAGCAGATTGCCTATCATGCTTATTTTTATCTTGTATGAGCTGTTGGCTTTTTCTTCTTCGCTTGTAGTCAAAGTTTCTACTATAACGGAGTCGTTTTCAAATTTGTAGGTACCAGCTTCCGAAATTGTGGATATGTTGTTTTCTTCGTTGTAGTTGAATATTGTGAAAGTGCCGTCGGCATTGTATATTTTCCATTTTGGAACAAAACTGTCGCCTTTTGCGTCGTTGTTGCGCGAGGGAATGGAAAGCTGCCATATACCGTTGATATTTACAGTTGGGGCAGTCTGGGCCGAAACCAGTGAAGAGCAAAATGCGATTGTGGCTATAAGCGCTGCAGTTTTCAATATAGTTCTATTCATAGTTGAAAGTGAATTAAGAAACCATATTGCAATATTAGTGAAAACGGCAAATACTGACAAAAAAAGCAGTCAGTTTTGCCCATTTGAAAGGAAAACTGACCGCTATATGTTGTTCCACGCCGATTCGAACGACGACTGAGAGAACCAAAAACTCTAGTGCTACCATTACACCATGGAACA
>CAZDOH010000028.1:0-22836 GCA_964507005.1 uncultured Prevotella sp.
GGAGGCCAACAAGCATAACCTCGGGTGACTGACCAACGGGAAGGAACCCGAGGATTTCGGGAACACAAACTTTCGTCCTCGGAGAGGGCGAACACCAGCGGCCTTGAAGTCTACGGAGAGGCGAAATATAGTGCAAGCCGAACGTAGGCTGAAAATTTGTTTTCAAGTATACTGAGGCGTAGTCTATATTATGGCATACCGGCGGCATTAGATTTCTTATTCAGATTTACATAGATTCGTGTTCTCTTTTTCTCCGCATTCCCGCGGTGCGCTGTGCGCATTCCGCGCCGCCGCTGTGCCTTGCCCGAGAAACGCTGTGCCTTACAATTTCCTTACTCCGGCCCACTGGTTATTTATGGAAATTTAGTAAATTTCCTCTTGTAAAGTAAGGTTTTACGTCGTATCTTTGCACTGAACGTTCTGGACTTCGTCGCCGAAGATTTTCGCGGCCGCATATACCGCGTTAGAGCCGGAATAGCTATATTTGTAGCCAAATAGAAAAAATACAAAACCAATGTACTTCAGAAAAATAAGGAATATCGTTGCGGTTGCCTTCCTGGCGGCCTGTATGGGTGCCTCGGCCCGCAGTGTTTACGACATCTATCCCGTGCCGCACGAGCAGGTGGCTGCCGACGGCACGTGCAGTTTTACTCCCACCGTTTCGGTGGTGGCCGAAAAGGGCATCGACAACGCCACGAAGGCACGCCTGGTGGATGTGCTCAGCGACCATGGCCTAAAGGCCGAATTCGCGAAAAAGCCGGCCAAAGGCAATGCCGCCATTTACCTCGGCGTGAACGGTTCGAAAGGCAGTGCCGACAAGCTCGGCAAGAAACTGGCACTGAAGCGCGACATCTTCTCGAACGGCAAATACGACCGCCATATTATTTCGCTCACCTCATCCGGCGGCAATGCGCAGCTTGTGATTCTGGGCGAGAATACCAATGCCGTGTTCTTCGGCATCGCCAGTCTGGAGCAGATGCTCGACCGCGGCAACGGCAACCTGCCGTGCGTTACGCTCTACGACTATGCCGACATCAAGGACCGCGGCGTGATTGAAGGCTACTACGGCATGCCCTATTCGCTCGACGTGACGAAGGACCTGCTGAAGTTCATGATGCGCTACAAGATGAACTCGTACATGTACGGAGCGAAGAGCGACGCCTATCATTCGCAGTATTGGGAGAAACCCTATCCCACAACGCTCGACGACGAGCAGAAGTCGATGGGGTGCTTCACCTCGAACGACATGAAGGAAATATGCAAGGTCTCGGCCGCCACGAAGGTTAACTTCATCTGGGCCATACATCCGGGACAGGCTTTCACCGGAAAGGACGACAACGTCATCGACCGTATTATGGGCAAGTTCGAACTGATGCACGGTCTGGGAGTGCGGCAGTTTGCCGTGTTTGTAGACGATGTGGGCGTGCCTACCGACGCCCCCACGCTTGCGCTTAATGCGCGCCGGCTCACCGATTTGCAGAACGCCATGGACCGGAAATGGAACTTCCAGGGCGCAGAGCCCGCCGATACGCTGAAGCCGCTGCACTTCGTGCCGCAGCTGTACGCCTACGGATGGGAAAAGCCCGAGGTGAGGACGAATTTCTACAAGGCCCTCTCTAACACACCCCACAAAACCCAAGTCTACATCACCGGGCAGCAGGTGTGGACCGTGCCCAACAATACCGACCTCGACGTGGTGGAAACCGATTTCGGCCGCGGAGTGGCATGGTGGTGGAACTATCCGTGCAACGACAATGCCGACGCGTGGACTTTCCCCGCTGACATGTATTCCAACTTTGTCGACATGCCCGCAATCGACGGCAAGTCAACGATGCCCAAGAACCTCAAAAACTGCGCATCACTGCTCAGCAACCCCATGCAGCAGGGCGAAATAGCCAAGATACCCCTCTTCAGCGTGGCCGACTTCGCGTGGAACAATTCGGCGTTCAACAGTGTGGAAAGCTGGAACGCTGCAGTGCCCGCGGCAGTGGGCAAGGAATACGCCAAGGCAGTGGCCGGAATCGTGCCGTTCCTGCGCGTCAACGATTCCGAGGAATTCGGCCGCCTGGTGGAAAACTACAAGAACAACGGCGATGCCTCGGCCCTGAAGCAGATGCTTTCGGCTGTGGCTGAAAACTGCGAAAAGGTAAGCGGAATGAAATATGCGCGACAGAGTTCGCAGCGGCTTTTCTTCGACGACATACGTCCATGGGTGCTGAAACTCGGCAAGACGGCAAAGGTGATTTCCGGTCTGCTCGATGTGGCGGCTATGGATGCGGGCAGCGATGCACGCAAGCAGCAGTATGCCGCGCTGGCCGAGGAAGCCGCATCGCTGAAAACCGATCCCGACTTCAGCGTTCTCGCCCTCGAAGGCATGGGCAACGGAATAGGCAAGCAGGTGTACAACGTGCAGTTCGGCAGCAAATACATCACTCCGTTCGTGGACTATTTGCTGGATAAGGCAAAATAACCGTCTGATGGGGCCGGGTCGCGCAAGGCTTCAAGCTTCGCCTTGTTCGCGGCAGGCTTCGGCGGCCAGGTCGAAGTGGCATTTCACTATGCCCAGGTCGATATTGGCGAACTTCCCTTTGCCGGCAGTGAATACCGGTGTGCCCACGGGTGACAGCGAAATTCTGAAATCCTGACGGTTGAACGCCGTAGGGGCTAGCAGCGCGGCCTTCACTCCTGCGCGGAACCATTGCGGCGCATTCTCCACATCGCATACATCGTAATAGTTGCGCGACTTGTGGGCCTTGCCCTGTGTGGCCCCATAGCCGAGGGCTATCGTGACCATGGGCTTCGCTCCGCTTGCCTTGCGCGCTTCGCGCTTGCTGCACGACGTTCCCACCCAGCAGGAATTGAGCCCGAGAGTCTGTGCGAGCAGCACAATACGCTCGCCGTAGTATCCGGCGCCGATTTCGTCCTGCCCTTCGGGAATCACGATGCATGCCGGCACATTGCGGAAGCGCGAAACATACGCCAGCAGGTTTCCGAATATTTTCCCGCTGCATTCAACCAGTTGCATTTCGATGCCGGCTTCGCGGTATTTCTCTATTTCGCTTTCCAGGACATCCAGCTTTTCGCGCTCAATGGGGCGCTTGGTGAAAGCCCTTACCGAATGCCGCAGGGCTATGGCTTCTGCGAGTGTCATGATGAAGTTGCCGTTTTCGGCAAAGATATACAAAAAATACGATGTATGTCGTGCACCCGAACCGGGTGGGGAGCAGGCACGCCGTTTGTGGTGATTTTGCAAAGTGCTCTTTGTTTTCTGTTGCGAAGGTTTGCACAAAAGCATTCTTTGTGTATCATTTTGTCAGTTATTGCGGTGGAAAAATGCTAAATATCCGTTTTTTGTTTGTTGCTTTGGCTTCAAATATCTAATTTTGCTAAGACGTAGAATTGGCAGACAACTAGTCTGCGAACAAGATATTGTAATGAACGACAAAATGAAAATACAACTCCGCAGCGCCTTCTCGACCGAGGGGCGCAAAATGGCAGGTTCGCGTGCCCTTTGGGTGGCAACAGGAATGAAGCGCGAGCAGTTTGGCAAGCCAATAATAGCAATAGCCAATTCGTTTACACAATTCGTGCCCGGCCATACACATCTTCACGATGCCGGTCAGCTTGTAAAGAAAGAAATAGAGAAGCTCGGCTGCTACGCTGCCGAATTCAACACAATAGCCATTGACGACGGCATAGCAATGGGCCACGACGGAATGCTCTATTCGCTTCCCTCGCGCGACCTTATTGCCGACTCCGTTGAGTATATGGTGAACGCCCACAAGGCCGACGCCCTGGTGTGCATCAGCAACTGCGACAAGATAACTCCGGGCATGCTCATGGCTGCCATGAGGCTCAATATCCCTACCGTATTCGTTTCGGGAGGACCTATGGAAGCCGGACGCTGGAAAAACGAGAATATCGACCTTATTGCCGCTATGGTGAAAGGCGCCGACAAAAGCGTTTCGCAGGAAGAGCTCAACGAAATCGAGGAGCGCGCCTGCCCGGGATGCGGATGCTGCTCGGGCATGTTCACGGCCAATTCCATGAACTCGCTCACCGAAGCGATAGGTCTCGGACTGCCTGGCAACGGAACAATCCTGGCATCGCATGTCAACCGTTTGCAGCTGTTCAAGGACGCTGCCAAACTGATTGTCGACAACGCATATAAATATTATGGCGAAGGCGACACCAGCGTGCTGCCGCGCAGCATCGCCACAAGAGAGGCATTTATGAACGCCATGGCCCTCGACATTGCAATGGGCGGCTCTACCAATACCATACTTCACCTGCTGGCCGTGGCAAACGAAGGCGGCGTGGATTTCAAGATGAACGACATCGACGCGCTCAGCCGCAAGGTGCCGTGCCTTTGCAAGCTCGCACCCAATACGCAGAAATACTCGGTGGAGAACTGCAACCGCGCTGGCGGCATACTCGGCATTCTCGGCGAACTGGCAAAGGGCGGACTGCTCAATACATCGGTGAAACGCGTTGACGGAATGACGCTCGGTCAGGCCATAGACAAGTACTCAATAACCAAGGCAGAACTCGCCCCCGAGGCATCGCGCATCTACCACAGCGCCCCCGGCCGCAAGTTCACAACAACCATGGGTTCGCAGGACGCACAGTGGGAAACTCTCGATACCGACCGCGCCGAAGGGTGCATACGCGATTTGCAGCACGCATATTCGAAAGACGGCGGACTGGCAGTGCTCTTCGGCAACATAGCCAAGGACGGCTGCGTGGTGAAGACTGCCGGCGTAGACGAATCGATATGGCATTTCCAGGGCCCTGCCAAGGTGTTCGACTCGCAGGAAGATGCCTGCGAAGGAATACTCGGCGGAAAGGTGAAGAGCGGCGATGTGGTGGTAATTACCCACGAAGGCCCCAAGGGCGGTCCGGGAATGCAGGAAATGCTCTATCCCACTTCGTACATCAAGAGCATCCACCTCGGCAAGGAGTGCGCGCTGATAACCGACGGACGCTTCAGCGGCGGCACATCGGGCCTGAGCATCGGACACATTTCGCCCGAGGCTGCTTCGGGTGGCGCTATCGGAAAAATCGTTGACGGCGACATAATAGAAATAAACATTCCCGAACGTACGATAAACGTACATCTTTCGGACGAAGAACTTGAAAAACGTCCCCAAGTGCCCTTGAAGCGCACTCGCACCGTATCGAAAGCCCTGCGCGCTTATGCCGCAATGGTGAGTTCGGCCGACAAGGGTGGCGTGAGAATACTTAAAGACGAGTAAGCATGGGAGAAGGATTGATCACCGGTGCCGAAATACTCATACGCTCGCTTATCGACGAGGGCGTGACTACGGTGTTCGGCTATCCCGGCGGGGCGATTATGCCCGTCTACGACAAACTGCTGAAATACCAGGGCAATGGCATAAACCATATATTGGTGCGCCACGAGCAGGCTGCAGCCCATGCGGCGCAGGGATATGCACGTGTTAGCGGCCGTGTGGGTGTGGCAATAGCCACTAGTGGCCCCGGAGCTACAAATACAATCACCGGCATTGCCGATGCCATGATGGACAGCACGCCGATGGTAGTCATTACCGGTCAGGTGGGCGTCGGCGCTTTGGGAAGCGATGCTTTCCAGGAATGCGATGTCGTGGATATAGCCCAGCCGATATCGAAATGGGCTTATCAGATAAGAAGCGCCGAAAACGTGGCCTGGGCCGTGAGCCGCGCCTTTTATATCGCGCGCAGCGGTAGGCCCGGACCTGTGGTGCTCGACTTTACGAAAAACGCGCAGAACGAACTGGCCGAATACAAGAAATGCGACATCAATTTCATCCGCAGCTACCAGCCGGTGCCCGAACATTCGCAAAAGGCAATTGAAGACGCTGCCGACCTCATAAATTCCAGCAGCAAGCCGCTTGTGCTGGTGGGGCAGGGCGTAGAGCTCGGCGAAGCACGTAAGGAACTCCAGGAATTCATCGAGCGCATCGACGCTCCGGCAGGATGCACCTTGCTGGGACTTTCGGCACTGCCAAGCAACCATCCGCTGAATATCGGAATGCTGGGAATGCACGGCAGCTATGCCGCCAATGTGAAGACACAGGAATGCGACCTGCTCATTGCCGTGGGCATGCGCTTCGACGATCGTATAACAGGCAAGCTCAGCACTTACGCCAGCAGCGCAAAGAAGATACACTTCGATATCGACCCGTCGGAAATAGACAAGAACGTAGCCGTTGACGTGCCTGTGCTTGGCGATTGCAAGCAGACGCTCGCCGAGGTTACGAAACTTCTGAAAAAGGGCGACCACAAGGAATGGCGCGACAGTTTCAAGCCTTTCAACGACATTGAGAGGGAAAAGGTCATCGAACCCGAAATACATCCTGCCAGCGGAGCGCTACGCATGGGCGAAGTGGTGAACGCCGTGACCGAAGCCACCAACAACGAAGCCATACTCGTGACCGACGTGGGCCAGAACCAGATGATGTCGGCACGCTATTTCAAGTTCACCAAAGACCGCAGCATAGTGACATCGGGCGGAATGGGAACAATGGGATTCGGCTTGCCCGCAGCTGTGGGAGCTACATTCGCTGCCCCCGACCGCACCGTGTGTTTCTTTACCGGCGATGGCGGACTGCAGATGACAATACAGGAATTCGGCACGATAATGGAGCAGCAGGCTCCCGTGAAGATTATCCTCATGAACAACAATTACCTGGGCAATGTGCGCCAGTGGCAGCAACTCTACTATGAATCGCGCTATTCGTTTACGCACATGGCCAACCCCGACTACGAAAAGCTCGCTTCGGCCTACAATATTCCGTGCCGCACGGTGATAAAGCGCGAAGAACTGCACGATGCAATCAGGGAAATGCTCACGACCAAAGGGCCGTTCCTGCTGCAGACCGTTGTGGAAGAAGAGGAAAACGTGCTGCCGATGTGCTGCCCGGGACACGATGTCGACGATATGCTTCTCGAAATGTAAATAAGCTGAAACTTGTTACGGATTATGGAATCAGAAGAAACATTATATACACTTATAATATTTTCGGAAAACCTTCCCGGTGTGCTCAACCACATAACCACAGTGTTTACGCGCCGGCAGGTGAATATCGAAAGTCTCAACGTTTCGGCTTCGAGCATCGAGGGTTTGCACAGGTATACCATTACCTGCAATTGTACGCAGGAACTTGTGTCGAAAATCGCCAAGCAGATAGAGAAGATAATCGACGTGGTTTCGGCTAGCTTCTTTACCGAAGACGAAGTGTTTACCCTTGAAACGGCACTGTTCAAACTTTCAACAAAAGCAGTGCTCGAAAACCGGCAGATATCGAAAGACATACGCACCTTCGGCGCAAAATTCGTGGAAGTGAACCCCACGTATTCCATTGTGTCGATGGAGGGCCTTACCGAAGAAATCAACAGTCTTTACAAGCACCTGAAAGTGCTCGACTGCATTCTTCAGTTCGTGCACTCAGGCTCGATAGCCGTTACCAAGAGCCGTCGCGAGTTTGTGACGGAATACCTGTACCGCCGCAAGTGCATTCAGGGTGACCTTGAGAAGTAGGCAGAATAGCGTGATGGAAGTGAAAGTAGAAAAGTCA
Source organism: uncultured Prevotella sp. (assembly GCA_964507005.1). Classification (GTDB taxonomy): domain Bacteria; phylum Bacteroidota; class Bacteroidia; order Bacteroidales; family Bacteroidaceae; genus UBA6398. The sequence continues at coordinate 7,578 of CAZDOH010000028.1, forward strand.
AGCAGGTTTGCATATACCGTAGAACCTTTTACAGAGGATTTTACGGGGATGCTGGCGTGGAGCGAACTCGGAAAGAGAATCCTTGCCGCAGCCGGTATGCATGCCGACTCGCACGGCTTCGGAATGAAGCAGCTTCTGCCGCGCAACATGGCTTGGGTGCTGTCGCGCATGAATGTTGAAATGCAGAAAATGCCGAAAAAGGGAGAGCAGTATTTGGTGGAAACATGGGTGCACAGTATATACCGCACATTTACCGACCGCTGCTTTGCCATACTTCGTCCCGACGGCACGGCTTTCGGCTATGCCTATACCACATGGGCCCTGATAAATACCGAAACGCGCATGCCGACAAACCTAGAAAACCTTCCCAACGGAGGATTCTCTTCATTTGTCGATGCCGAAAAAGTGTGCAACACAAGTGCCTTTTCGCGTATCAGGGTAAATGCAGTTGAGCCTGCAAATATAGTCACCGCGCTTTACAGCGATATTGACATCAATATGCATGTCAACAGCATACGCTACGTGGAACATATATTCGACCTTTTTCCGATGGATTTCTTCAAGAAACATCGGGTGTGGGGACTGGAGATTGCCTATCACGGCGAAGCGCATTACGGTGAGCGGTTGGCTTTGTACAAGCAACCTGCTGCCGACGGAATTTGTGACGTTGACGTCCGGGTGCTTCCGGGCAACGATGACGCTGCAAAAGAACGGCGTGCTTGTTCGTGCCGAGTGAAATACAAATGAAATAAACTGATCAATATAAACATGTATAACATGTTCCCGAATTCTGCAAAGGGTTGCGGGAACGCAAAACAAAAACAAAATGGCAAAGATTAATTTTGGCGGAGTTGTTGAAGAAGTTGCAACCCGCGAGGAATTTCCTTTGAGCAAAGCCCGCGAGGTGCTGAAAGACGAAACCATTGCGGTTCTCGGTTATGGTATTCAAGGCCCCGGACAGGCTTTGAACCTTCGTGACAACGGCTTCAACGTAATCGTTGGACAGCGCAAGAGCAAAACTTATGACAAGTGCGTTGCCGACGGATGGGTGCCCGGCGAAACTCTCTTCTCTGTAGAAGAAGCTGCCGAAAAGGCAACAATTATCTGCATGCTCCTCAGCGATGCTGCACAGATTGAAATGTGGCCGAAAATCAAGCCTTACCTCACTGCCGGCAAGGCTCTGTATTTCTCGCATGGCTTCGCTATCACATATAAGGAACGTACCAACATCATTCCCCCCGCAGATATCGATGTAATCATGGTTGCTCCCAAGGGATCAGGTACATCGCTTCGCACTCTGTTCCTTGAAGGCCGCGGACTCAACAGTTCGTATGCTGTGTTCCAGGACGCTACCGGCAAGGCTGAAGAACGCACTATGGCTCTCGGCATCGGCATCGGTTCGGGCTATATGTTCAAGACTACATTCACACGCGAAACCTATAGCGACCTTACAGGTGAACGCGGCGCTTTGATGGGTGCTGTTCAGGGCTTGTTCCTCGCTCAGTACGAGACTCTCCGCAGCCACGGACACTCGCCTTCAGAGGCATTCAACGAGACTGTAGAGGAATTCACACAGAGTCTTCTTCCCATGGTAGGCAAGAACGGTATGGACTGGATGTATGCAAATTGCTCCACTACTGCACAGCGCGGCGCTCTCGACTGGATGGGCCCGTTCCACGATGCTATCAAGCCTGTAATGGAAAAACTCTATGAAAGCGTTGCAACCGGTCAGGAAGCTCAGAACTCCATCGACAGCAACTCTAAGCCCGATTATCGCGAAAAGCTCAACGCAGAACTTGCAGCTATTCACAACAGCGAAATGTGGCTTACTGGCGAAACCGTTCGCAAACTTCGTCCCGAGAACAACTAATTAGGTTATTCTGGTTATAAAAAATAAATCCCGCGGCATTGCGCTGCGGGATTTATTTTTGGGGGAATATTGCCAACTCACCAGATTATCGTGTGAGCGACACTTTAATGCTTACTCCGAAGTCCTGGGTTGTGGTGGGATACGACGACGACGAAAGCAGCGGAGTATTTGTCTGGCGGTCGTAGTATGCCGAAAGCGTTATGAGCTTCGACAGCGTGTAGTCGGCCGAAAGCGATATTTTCAGCGCTTTGTTGCCCGAGGTTGCCTGCGACAGCAAAGTTTGTATATTGCGCTGTATACTGCTTTGGTTGCGTAGCGAGAAGTCTACGCGCAGATTCAGGTCGTTGCTTATGGTGCCGGCTGCTTTAGTAGTGCGTGTTGAAGTATTTTCGTTATCTTCGTTTTGTTCGTCTTTGCTGTTTTTCTTGCGTGAGTTTGACGAGCGTCCTTTGCTACTGCGGCGTTTAGGCCGGCGGGTGGGAGAGAAAATCTTCAAGTCTTCAACTTTGTATCCCAAACCTATAACGTAGTCGTTCGAGCGGGCTTCGGATATCTGTTGCGAAGCCAATGACAACGACAACATACGGGTGCGGTTGTATTGCACTTTGGCTGTGAGGTTGTTGTTGAAAGTCATGTCGAAGCCGAGGAACGGCGAGAAACTCTCGTTGATGGATACTGTCGATATGTCGTACATTGACGAGGGAACGGGGTTGCCCGTTGAAACATCGTTTACGAAACCGCGGTCGCCGGCAAGTTTCATGAACGACGAGAAGGTGTTGTAGGAGCCCACGGAATAAACCGACTGATAGGAATGGCTTATGTTGAAGGCTTTGAATATAGGCTTTATGAACCGCAATTTGCTGAGCCCGGAGTAGGTGATTTTCCAATTGGGTAGCATGCGGGTTATTGCAGGGAAGATGTTGAGCGACTTGCCTCCGCCGCAGTATGCCGAAAGGAATGCCGGTATCATTACGTCTGACGAATACTGCGATATTGTGCCGTTGGCAGGGTCGAAAGTCTTTCCGGCCAATGTGCTGTTCACCGGATAGGGAGCGTCTTTGTACTGGGCTTCCACGCGGTCGCGGTAAGTTGGCAGCGAGTTGACAAATTTGTTGAATGTCTTGTTCGAATAATTGTTGTCTGCCGTTCCCAGTGAAGCGAAAGCCGAGGATATCGATATGGTAGTGATATTGTATGAACCGGTTTCGGTTGTAGGCATGCCGTCATACATATATTGAATGCTGCGTGAGCGGTTGGTGGTGCGCGAAGCATTCAAGTCAATCTTGAAATCGCGGAAGGGCTCTACCGTGGCGCTAATCTGAAGCGATTCGTTGAGGCTTGTGCTTGCCGGGGTGGTAACACTGTCGTTGGCAAGTAGCCATCCGCGGTTCATGGCTTTTGTGATGTAGCTTTCGTCGGTCATGCCGAATGCGAAGTCGAGTCCTGGCTGCAATCCTCCGTTGGAACGCTGGCCGAACATGTCTCCCACATCGGGCAGGAATCCCGGAAGTGACATACTGTAAGTGTTCTTGTACGACACGTTGATGTTGCGCACCGACATGGCAAGCCGCGATACGGTCTGCAGTGCGCGATACCAGAATTGCTTTTCTATATCGGAGCGCGGTGAAACGGTAATCTTCACCTTTACGGTGTCGAGCGAGGTGATGAGGAGATGGTTGTTGTCGGTAACCTTGAAATGCAGTGGATAGCGAGAGCCGTCCTGGCGGAAAGCCCTTACGCGCAAGTTGCGTGTGTGGCGGTTGTGCGCGACAAGAACTGTGGTGTCTTGCAGCAACTGCACTTCGGAAGTGAAGAACTTCTTTTCTTCGCTGTCGTCTTTTTTCTTGCTGACATTCGCCGTTGAAGAAGTGGAAAAGCGTCGGTTTGCCTTTTTCAGGAAGGGAATGTTGTTGTAGAGGGTGAGCAAGTTCATGCGCAGGTTGCCGTTGATGTCGCGCGTGTTGTTGATGGTATTGCCAAGTGTGGAGCCGTCTTCAAGGTATGTGCCGCGGTTCCAGTTGTATGTGCTGCGGTAGGTGACGTCGGGGGTAACCCAGTTGAAAACGGGTATTTTGTTCAAGGGAATCTTCCACGAGAAATCGAAATTCTGCTGGTATGTTAGCGGTGTGCCGAAGTGCTTCACGCTTCTCCATACAGAGTCTTTCCATGCCTCATATTCGTTGGGATACAGCGATTTGTTGACAGGCACGTTGGGCTGCTCGATTTCAGCGTTGGTGCCCGATGAGAATGAAGTGTGTATGTTTGAGGTAAAATCCCACTGCAGGTTGAAGGTGCGGTTCCAGAAGAAGTCGCTGGCCCAGGTCATGGGCAGGGTAGTGTTGTCGAGCTGCTGCATGTCGCGTTCCTGCAGTTCGTAGTAGGAACGTGTGATGTCGGAATTTACGGAAATGTTTTGGGGCAGGTAGTTGATTTTTTCTTCCTGCAGAATTTTCAGCCATGGACTCTTGCCATTCATCTTTGCGAATGGCGCAAACGGCTTGAAATTGGGAGTGTAGGAATAATTGCCGGTGAGGCGCCAGCTGTCGTCTTTTTCGCGCACTATGGTCTGCCCTTCACTCTGCTTGTGGCTGTGCGAATAGCTGAACGAGAAGTTGGCGGGGTCGTAGGGCATAGGATGGCTCTTGGTGGCTATGTTGAACTTTATGTTCGAAAGGCTGAAGTTGGAGTTTACTTCGGTAGTCTCGCAGATGCGTTTCAGCGAGTCGCGCTCGCGCTGTGTGGAGAGGGCGTTTATGGCATCGTCAAGCTCCATGTCTGTATCGAGCGGATTGTATTTCGGCTTTACTTTCTCTTTGCTGTAGGAGTAGTAGAGCGGTGCCTTGAACTTGACCTTTTCGGGCAGGAAACGCCCGAGATCGATGTTCATCGACATGTCGTATTCGTATAGGTTGTCGTCGCGGCGGTCGGCAACGCGGTCTTCCACTCCGCCGAAACCGTCGGTTTCCACATGCCCTCCGATGTTGAATGTGCCCAGGTCGGAAAGCTGCATGTTGAGATTGCCTTTCGCTGCCCAGCCGCCTTTGTTGGAGTAGTGCTGCAAGCGCAGTTCGTTAACCCACACTTCCACGCTAGATATCTGGCGCGAGTTGTTGCGCACGCCTATCATCATGGTGTGGATTTCTCCGAGTGACGGGTTGCCCACTACGCTTATCTTGTTTTTGGGACGGTCGGTGTCGTACGACGAGAATATTTGGGCATACGATGCCATTCCTTCGCTTTTCTGGCGGTTGCGCTCGCGTTTCAGCTCGGTGAATTTCGAGAGGTTGATGTCGAGCATGTTCTCTTCGGGCCATACGCTGCGCCTTGCAGATGTGGAGTAGCGGTCATACTGCCCTTCGGCCGTCAGTTTCAAGGGAATTTCATATTCATAGAAATTGCTCTTGTAGTCGGACCCGAAGCGAATGAAAAGCGAAGTTGCGTCATCGGTAACGCTGTTGTCGCCCACAAGCTGGTTGGCATGGACGAACATTTGTATGTGCTTGTATTTGCGCAAGTCGAGGGAGAGATTCTTGTAGACTGCACGTGCATCGCCGCTTGCAAGGTTTTTTACCACAAGCTGGAGGGCCTGCTCGTTTTGCTCGAGCAACTGCGATTCGTTAGGGTCTACTACGCGCGATATGCCTGGGGGGATTACGTAGTTTACCGGTTTCTTCTCGTTGTTTTCCTCGTAGTTTACTGCTGCCACGTCCATGGTGCCGCTCACCGACGGAGCCTGGCCTGTGTATAGGTTCTGCTCGTAGTTGCGCCATTCTCCGCGCGAGAGCTCTAGAGTGGCGAAGCGTAGCACTACCGGCTTTTCGAAATTGGTGAGATACATGCGCATGAAGCGTATGCTGTTGAAGTCGCTGATGTTGCCAACCTTGCCGTCGTAATTGTTTATAGGCACCCGGAACAGGTACCACGATACGTTTGCCGTTTTGCCGTTGCGCAACGACACGCTGGCTGTTCGCTCGTCCACGATGTTGTTTTGGCCAACCTGCATGCCGTCGGGTGACAAATGTATGCGGTACAGAAAGTATTTTTCGTATTCGTTTAGGGTATAGTCTTGGTTTATATCCTCTACGTCGGGAGTCGATTTATAGGCAGTGCTGTAGCTCTCGGGCGAATCTTTCGATTCGGGCGAGTTGCCTTCGGGACCGTTTATGTGCTTGTAGCGGTCAAGAATGGAAGTTTTCTGCCTGTCGAAATCCGATCCGCGGAAGTAATGGTAGTCATCGCCTGCAGGGTCGGCTGCAATGGAATCGTAGGCTGTCTGGCTTACTTTCGAGCGTATCTCGTCGAGGTATGTCTTGTATGTGGAGAATGTAGCTTCTTCGGTGCTCGAAAGGCCGTTGAGTCCGATGTCCTGCCGGTCTCTTGCCCCGCTGTTGGTGTTGAATGCATAGGTAACGCTGTTCTGCACCGGCACGCGCCCCCATACCGTTTCGGAGTATTTTGAAGCATCGCCGTCGGTAGGCATTCCGCTTTCGTAGAATTTCTTTCCGTCTTTCAGAATGTCTTCGCTCACTTCTCCGAGGTTGATGCAAAGGTCGCCCGAATAGTCGCCGGCTTCGGTGCGGGTATATACAAAGGGGTCCATGAGCCAAAATTCCACGTATTCGATATTCGCCTGCTCGAAATCGCTGGTGTTGAGCTTGCGCATCATACCTCCCCAATGCTCGCGCGGATTTGCAAGCTTTCCGTTTACGTCGAGGTTGGTGTTGAGGTTGTAAGGACCGCGCTCATCGGGATAGTAGGCCAGGTTCAGCACCGAGAGAGTGGAACTCTCGCCGAAACGCTGTTCCTTGTTGGGGAAAAGTTCGCGGTTGTATACTTCTCGGACGTAGTGGTTGGAAAGTTGCTCAAGGTCGCTTTTTATGTGGCTTGGCGTCAGTGAAGAACTGCGGCGAGTGAAGAGCGGGTCGATTTTGTACCAAGCCAACAGTGAGCGGTTGTAGCCGTAGCGCACGTCGTTGTTGAGTTTGCTCTCGGCAAATTCGGAAGGTGTGGAACTGAGCTGCCAGTCGGTAGGTGTGCTTATGTCGATTTTGCTTTGCGTCTGTTCGAAATCATCGATGTACGACGAGTTGCCCTGCGATGCAGAGTTGTTGCCGGCTATGAGCTGGGCGAATTCTGCCGAAAAGTTGATGCTCGAAGGTTTCTCGAGCGATAGGAACGGGAGTTTGTCGAGCATGTCGGTGAGCCATTGGCTCTGCTTCTTCCAGTCGAGGCTTAAACCCCAGATTGTGTTGTTGAGCGGTTCGCTGCCCATCGACACCTTTGTCGTCAGGGGCTGTTCGGACAGATGCATGAACGTTCCGGCAAGGCGCAGGTCTTTCGTGAAGTCGTATTCCCAGTTCAGCCCGAGCAGCGTCTTGCGCTCAAGTCCGTAGTCGGTGTTGCTTTCGAGGCTTACGCTGACGGGAGTGCCCGCATCGAGAATGCTTTGGTTGATGATGGTTACCGTGCCTTCGCTATAGTTCACGGTGTAGTCGGAGCCTTCGGTGAGCGTTGTCCCTCCTGCAGTGACTACAACGCTTCCTTGCGGCACATCGGTGGCTCCCAGACTTATTTCTCCGGTTTTCTGCGATGCCTTGTACTGCCCCGATATAAGATACTTGTTTTTCTCGGCTATCTGCCTGGCTACGGTCTTGGTTGAGTCGTAGAGTTCCTGGAAGCAGTATTTGTCGGCTACGGCAGAACTCCCGATCTTGTTTCTGAGGAAAGAACCGAAAGGCTCGGCTGAAGGGAAAAATATGCGTCCGGTTGAAGCGTCGATGGTGTAGCCGTCAACGAAATCGAAATATCCGTTGGAATTCGCCTTGTTGTTGTTGTCGAGGCGGTCGAGGTTCATGAGTCTCACAAGGGGAGTGTTCTTGAGCCCCGGTTCGGGCAGGTAGGTGAGGTAAACGCCTGTGGTGTCGCTGAGAATCTTGACGTCGAGCCGGAAACGGTCTTTCTGCACCCGGGTGGCATTGAGCGAGTAGACGTTTTTCATCATCAGGTCCCAGTTGGCCATTGCCGGCACGTTGGAAGTGTTTTTCAGGGCCTTTACAAACAGGGCCTGTGAGTTGTCCTTTACGTCGGTTGAAAACTCGCCCACCTGAAAGTTCTGCCCGCGGTAGGTGTATTCGTAGGCCACGGCCAAGACCTGGTCGGTTTGCAGCGACGACTTGAGCGAAATGTATCCCAGGGCGGTGTTGACGGTATATTCCGAAGAGCTCAGCAGCCGGGCGCTTTCAAGTTTCTCGTAGTCGGTGCCGCCGCTGAAATTGCCGATCATGTCGAGCGTAGCGGTGGTCTGGTCAATGTTGCGCGCTGCGGCGTAGCCGGTGCTGATGGTGTTGTATAGGCTGTTCGATGTGTTTTGCGGATTTGCAGTCCCGCCGCCTGTCCACATGGAGTTTCCTATGTGGGAACTTTCTGCAAGGTCGGCAAAGGCCACAATGTTGCGGGTGTTGGTGGTGGCACCGGTTTTGTTGGTAACCCACACTTCCACACGGTTGATTTTTATGCCCGAAGAAATGTTGGGAAGCTGCGCCATGCAGCGGTCGTAGTTGTCGCGGAAGAAATGCGACAGGAAGAAATGGCGGTTTTCCTCGTATTCCGATGCCGATATTTCGAAGGTGGAAAGCTGGTTGCCGCCGTCCGACTTTACCGTGGAGCTGGTGGAGTTCTTGCGCGAGATGACTGTCTGCAGCTTGAGTTTGCCGAACTGCATGTCGGCCCGCAAGCCGAACAGCGAGGAGGCGCCCTTTACGAGCGACACATTTGAAGGCATCGACACGTTGCCGGCTTCGAGCAGTTTCACTATTTCGTCTTCCTTGCCCTGATAGGTGAGCTTCAGGTCTTTCGAGTCGACGTCGAAGGTAGCCTCGGTGTTGTAGTTGAGCGTCATGTCCATTTTGTCGCCGATGCGTCCGTTAACGCTGAGGTTTACTTTCTCGTCGAAGTCGAAGGCGAAAGTCTTGCGGAAACGGAGGGGCAGCGTGGGGTTGTCGACGTTAGTGGTGTTGGCGCCGATTTTGAGTTCTGCCGAGCCCTGTGTCTTTATCTGCACTCCGCCGGGGCCGAACAGCTTCTCGGCAGGTCCGAGGCTGAACTGCATGTCGGTGAAGTCGAATTTTTCCTTGCCGTTGGCCTCGAAGGCTTCGGAATTCTTTGTGGCGTAGTATTTCTGCATTGAGCGCTTCAGGCTCCAGCGCATATATTCGTCGCGTGTAAGCAGTACGGGCGTGTTGAGGTATGTGTCGCCTATCTTCATGCCCAGGCGGTAGCCGCCTGTTTTCTCGTCAAGTTCGGTTTCCTCCTTTAGGTTCTTGGGCGTGGCAAGGTCGAAGGGGCGTTGTTTCAGGTCGTCTTCGTTCAGAGGTGTTGTCTTGCTCACGTCAGCCCGCCGGGGTGCCGTTGAGTCGTTGTCGGCAACAACATTTTGGGCATGCAGATGCGCTGCACTGCCGCAGAACGCGGCTATGCAGATTGTCATAATACTTGCCCTGATGTTGCGCAACGCCATATTCCCCCTTTTTTGCTTTACAGCATTTTACAACATTTTCAATGCCTGTTTTATAAGGTCCTCAACAGCTGCATCGGCAGTTTGCTTGAGTATTGCGTTTACGGCCTTTTGGGCAGCAGGGGCAGGATATCCGAGTGTGACAAGCGCACCTACGGCTTCTTCTGCATTGCGGCGGCCTGATACCGTACCGGGAATGGCAACGGCCTGGCCTGCGCCCAGTTTGCCGTTAAGGTCAACGATGATGCGTTGTGCCGTCTTCAGTCCGATGCCTTTTACGGATTTCAGCGCCTGCAGGTCTTCGCTTGCCACCACGGCGCGGAATTCGTCGGGCGAAAATGCCGAGAGAATTGTGCGGGCCGTGTTGCCGCCCACTCCCGAAACCGAGAGCAGCGCTTCGAACACGGTGCGTTCGTCGCGTGAGGCAAAGCCATATAGGATATATGCGTCTTCGCGTATGTTTTCGTGCACATAAAGCCGTACCTCCCGACTGTTTTTCAATGCATCGTATGTGGTGAGCGAAATGTTTAGGGCGTATCCCACGCCTCCGGCTTCTACAACTGCCAGTGTAGGAATCAGCTCAGCCAGTTCGCCGTGAACGTATTCAATCATTTTGGATGTTATGTTGATAATACCAGTTAGATTATAACGTTCGGCTTTGTTATATATTGCGTGAATGTGCGGTTACGCTTGATAAAATGCGGAAAATGCAAGACTCCGCAGCCGGAATCTCGTCTAGAACAAGGGCCATGCTTCGGCCAGGCTCTGCATTGACGGAAATACGAGGTTCGCTCCGGCTTCGCTGAGTGCCTGCGGCGGTAACGGCCCGGTATTGACGCCGATGGTGAAAATTCCTGCAGCAGCCGCAGCCTGTACGCCGAGAGGGGCGTTCTCCACCACAACCGCTTCCCAAGGTTCTGCCCCCACTTTTTCGAGCCCCTTCAGATACGGGTCGGGTGCAGGCTTGCCGCGGAGCGTGTCGTGGCACGAAACTACAAGGGCCGGATTAATCAGGTCGTGGTAGGCGTGGTCGAGCCTTGTGAGCAGCGATGCCTGTCCGCTGCCAGTCACTACACCGATTTTCAGCCGGTTGTCGCGCACTTTCTGCAACAGCTCGTAAGCTCCGGGCATACGCGGCGTTTCGCTTTTGTAGTTGGCGTTGAAGATTTGGCATTTTTCCGCGTAGATGTCGTGCTTTTCCTGTGGCGTGGCGTGGCGGGAAAGGTGTTTTTGCGCGAAGATTTCTATAGTGTCGTCGCCTGTGCGCCCTTCGTTGAAGAACACTTCTTCGGGAGCAACGTGCATGCCGAAAAGGTCGCAAGCCTTGACCCAGGCATCGGCATGGCGCGGCATGGAGTCGAACAACACTCCGTCCATGTCAAACAGTACGGCTTTAAGGCTTAGCGCCCTAAAGCCGTGGCTGTTGAGATATTGTGCTTTTTCTGCTTCGTACATGGTTATTCGCCTTCCAGACGTGCACGGATGGCTTTGCTTTCGGCTTCGTAGCCGGGCTTGTTGAGCAGAGCGAACATGTTTTTCTTGTAAGCCTCAACACCGGGCTGGTTGAAGGCATTTACACCGAGAATGTTTCCGCTTACGCCGCAGGCACGCTCGAAGAAATATATGAGCTGCCCGATGCAGCGCTCGCTGAGGCTGGGGATGACAATGCGTATGTTGGGCACTCCGCCGTCGACGTGAGCCAGGCGCGTTCCCAGTTCGGCGTTCTTGTTTACTTCGTCCACGCGGCGGCCTTCGAGGAAGTTAAGTCCGTCGAGGTTTTCGTCGTCGTGCGGGAAGAGCACCTTGTGGTTCACTTCCTCAACGCTGAGCACTGTTTCGAAGATGGTGCGCTCGCCTTCCTGAATCCATTGCCCCATGGAGTGGAGGTCGGTGGTGAAATCCACGGATGCGGGGAAAATGCCCTTGCCGTCTTTGCCTTCGCTTTCTCCGTAGAGCTGTTTCCACCATTCGGCGATATAGTGAAGTTTGGGCTGGAAGTCAGCGAGGATTTCTATGGTCTTGCCTTCCGAATAAAGGGCGTTGCGCACTGCGGCATACTGCAGGCAGATGTTCTGCTCGAAAGGAACGTCGGCAGCAGCCTGCTTCTCTATGTCGAGCGCTCCGGCTACGAGCTGCTGGATATCGAAGCCAGCGCATGCGATGGGCAGCAGACCTACGGGAGTCAATACCGAGAAACGTCCGCCCACATTGTCGGGAATTACGAATGAAGTGTAGCCTTCCTTGTCGGCGGTTACGCGTGCCGCTCCCTTGCGGGCGTCGGTGATGGCCACGATGACCTTGCGTGCGGTTTCCTTGCCGCGCTGGTCTTCACACTGTTTCTTGAGCAGACGGAAGGTGAGTGCGGTTTCGGTAGTGGTTCCCGATTTTGAAATGTTGATGACTCCGAAGCGCTTGTCCTTGAGGTATTCGGTGAGCTCATACAGGTAGTCTTCGCTGATGCTGTTGCCTGCGAAAAGTATGGTGGGGTTTTTCTTGTCGGCCACGAGCCATCCCAGGGTGTTTGAGAGCGCTTCTATAACGGCTCTTGCACCGAGGTAGCTGCCTCCGATTCCGGCAACCACCACAACGTCGCATTCCTGGCGCAGCACTGCGGCGCAGTCGTTGATGGCCTTGAGGTCGTCGGCGGTTATGGAAGAGGGGAGATGCAACCATCCCAGGAAGTCATTGCCCGGGCAGGTGCCTGCTTCGAGTGCTTTCTGGGCTTCGAGCGACTTGCCTTGCATGGCAGCAAATGTCTGTTCGCTGACGAAAGGCTTTGCCTTTGATAAATCCAAACTGATAGTCTTCATTTCAAATTGTATTTTGGTTGTTTTGTGTTTTATCGCAATGTTTTACCGCAATGAATCGGTGAGCAGTGAAATCTCGAGTGCCGGGGAGATGTGGTTGTAGAGAATATCGTATACGGCATAGAGAATGGGCATGTTTACTCCGAACTGCCGGTTTATCAGATAGAGGCAGTTGGTGCCGTAGTAGCCTTCTGCCACCATTTCCATTTCAATCTGTGCGCTTTTCACGCTGTAGCCTTTGCCTATCATGGTGCCGAACTCGCGGTTGCGGCTGAAGTTGGAGTAGCCGGTAACCAGAAGGTCGCCGAGATAGGCGGTGGCGTCCACATCGCGCGCAATGGGGTAGACGGCTTTCAGGAAACGGTTCATTTCCTTTATGGCATTGGATATGAGCACTGCCTGGAAATTGTCGCCGTAGCCGAGCCCCTTGCAGATGCCCGCCGCTATGGCGTAGACGTTTTTGAGCACTGTGGCGTATTCTATGCCCACGACATCGGTGCTGATGGAAGTCTTGATGTAGGGACTGGCAAGGAAATCGGCAAGCGCGCGCCCTGTCTGCGGGTCAATGCATCCTATGGTGAGGTAGGTGAGGCGCCCGAGAGCCACTTCCTCGGCATGGCTCGGACCGCTTATTACGGCCAGCTGGTTGTCGGGCACATTGTATATCTGCCGGAAATATTCGGTGACTACAAGGTCTTCGTCGGGAACTATTCCCTTTATTGCGGTGACTACCAGCTTGTCGGTGAGCGGGCGCTTGAGCTTCTTGAGGTTTGCCTTGAGATAGGGCGAGGGGGTGACGAAAATCACGGTGTCGCTTGCGGCTACCACGTCGTTGATGTCGTTGCTGAAATTTATGGCGTCGGTGTTGAACTTGGCCATGGTGAGGTAGGAGGGGTTGTGCCCCAGGCGCCGGAACTCTGCGATGGCATCCTTGCTGCGCATGTACCAGTTGAGCGCGCCGCAGTTTTCCATGACTATCTTGGCGATAGCCGTGGCCCAGCTTCCGCTTCCTACAAGTCCTATCTTTCCGCAGCGAGTGGTCAAGGTGTTATGCTTTGCGTTATGCTTTTGCGTCGGTACACTCCGTGCGTCAGAGTTTTGCAATCCATGCTGCAACCTCGTCTACAGAGGGTTTGGCCATGTCGAGCTTGAAGCGCTTTATCACTTCGCCTATCTGCATCTGTATTTTCTGCGGATTGACGTCGCGCATGTCGGCAGCCATGTTGTAGCCTGCTTTCTGCAATACGGGCACCAGTTCTTCGGGTACGCCCAGTTCTGTGTATTTGCCGGCGGCATCGCGCTGCGGCTTGGCTTCGGGGCGCATCTGCGGGAACAGCAGCACTTCCTGTATTGTGGTCTTGCCCGTCATGAGCATCACAAGGCGGTCTATGCCTATGCCTATGCCGCTTGTCGGGGGCATGCCGTACTGCAGCGCGCGTAGGAAGTCCTGGTCGATGATCATTGCTTCGTCGTCGCCCTTGTCGGCAAGGCGCATCTGCTCTTTGAAGCGTTCTTCCTGGTCGATGGGGTCGTTCAGCTCGGAATATGCGTTTGCCAGTTCCTTTCCGTTTACCATAAGTTCGAAACGCTCGGTAAGTCCGGCTTTTGAGCGGTGCATTTTTGTGAGCGGTGACATCTCCACGGGATAGTCGGTGATGAATGTGGGCTGAATGTAGGTGCCTTCGCAGAATTCGCCGAAGATTTCGTCTATCATCTTGCCCTTTCCGTAGGTTTCGTCCACCTGTTCGAGCTTCAGTTCGCGGCACACGGCGCGTATTTCGTCTTCGCTTTTGCCTTCGAGGTCGTATCCGGTTTTCTCCTTGATGGCTTCGAGAATGGGCAGGCGGCGGTAGGGAGCCTTGAAGCTCACGATGTTGCCGTCAATCTCGCGCTCGGGCTTGCCGTTGACGGCGATGCAGACGGTCTCGAGCAGCTTCTCGGTGAACGACATCATCCAGTTGTAGTCCTTGTAGGCGATGTAGAATTCCAGGCATGTGAACTCGGGGTTGTGGTTGCGGTCCATGCCTTCGTTGCGGAAGTTCTTGCCTATTTCGTACACACCCTCGAACCCGCCTACGATGAGGCGCTTGAGGTACAGCTCGGTGGCTATGCGCATGTACATGTCAACGTTCAGCGCATTGTAGTGGGTGGTGAAGGGGCGTGCGCTGGCTCCGCCGGGGATTGACTGCAGGGTGGGCGTTTCCACTTCCGTTGCGCCTACGGCATTGAGCTCGCGGCGCAGGGTGTTGATTACGGTGGCACGCTGCACGAACGTTTCCTTCACTCCGCGGTTGACGATGAGGTCCACATAGCGCTGGCGGTAGCGCAGTTCGGGGTCTTCGAAGCTGTCGTAGGTCTTCCCGTCCTTTTCCTTGACCACGGGGAGCGGCTTGAGGCTTTTCGACAGCAGTTTCAGTTCCTCGGCATGAACGGAAATCTCGCCCGTCTGTGTGCGGAAGACGTAGCCTTTGACGCCTACGAAGTCGCCGAAATCGAGCAGGCGCTTGAAAACCACGTTGTAGAGATTCTTGTCGTCGCCGGGGCAGATGCCGTCGCGTGTGACGTATACCTGTATTCTACCTTTGGAGTCCTGGATTTCAATGAAACTGGCCTTCCCCATAATGCGCCGGCTCATCATGCGGCCTGCGATGCATACGGTGCGTGGGGCTGCATTGTCGTCGAATTCGTCCTTTATATCCGTTGAAAATGTATCAGTAGGGTATTCTTCGGCAGGGTAGGGGTTGATTCCCATATTTTTCAGTTCCGCCAGACTTTCGCGGCGGTTAATCTCCTGTTCACTCAAATCCAATACGTTCATTTTTGCGCTTGATTAAATTATTCGGCAAAGGTACTAATTTTTCGGGAAACGCTGCGCCTTTGGCTTTGATAGTGTAGCGGTGATGATGCCGGGCCGCATTCTCTTCTTGTGTGTGCCGTTCATGGATACATTGTTACGGTTGTCGTACTGCAAATTACACAAAATGCAGTAGTGTGTGAAATTACAGCTGGTTGATGGGTGCGGGATGGCTGAAGGTTAATGTGGTTAAAGGTTAATGTGGTTAATGTTGT
>CAZDOH010000029.1:0-22663 GCA_964507005.1 uncultured Prevotella sp.
TATAGTTGAGCACTTTTTAATGGGCGCTACAACTATATGACCCGTTGAAAATGGAAAAGTAAAATCATGGCCTAGTTTTTTTTCGAAATCAAAGAGGTTTTTAATGGACCGAATTTTCGATGAAGTTTTCTGCCTTAAAGATTGTACGTACCGCTTTGCGTATTGCTGAAAAATTCTCTGCGTAGAGCGCAAAAATTTTGAGCGCTCAGAAGAAAAATTCTTTGCGCTCAGAAAGATGCTTTTCAGCACTGTTGTAAAATCAATATGCTGCGGAGGCGTTCAGAGTTTCCCTTGCGCGGCTCTGAACAGCGTTCCGGTGGGGCACACAAAGCGGCAGTAGGGGCGCGGAACAAAGACCGAGAGCAGGACGAAGAGCGCCGCTGCCACCGTTACGGGTATGGCTGTTGCTGCCGGGCTGAATGCCGCGAAGAGTTCCCATTCCGTCCAGCCGGAGAAGATGCCGCTTATGAGCAGGAAGGTGAGCGTTGCCCACAGCGCCCGGCGCACCCATTGCAGGACGTTCACTGTGCGTGCCGTAAGGCGTATCTTGCGGCTGCTGCAGTGTGAAGCGAGTTCCTGCAGCGAGCCCAAGGGGCATACGTTGCTGCAGTAGTGGTTGCGGCGGCCGAACAGCGGGTAGACGAATGCCGTGACGGCCATAATGTATGCGATGACGGTGGGCAGCGAGGGCGAGGGCGAAAAAAGTGCCAGCAGCCGTTCGTGGCAGAGAAACGTTCCGCTCCAGATGCCGAGTACGGCAATGTTGAGAACCAGCTGCACTGTGCGGTAGCGGCGGTTGCGCACGAAGAGCGGAAGTATTGCCGCCATGAGTGCCACGGCCAGTGCCGCCCATGCAGCGTAGTCTACGGGCTGGCTTACGGTCATGCAGCCGTTTTCATCGTGCGTGATGTGGTGTGAAGCGTATTCCAGGGCCGCCTTCATGTTTCCTATGACTCCGCGCGACGAATATGTGGCGCCGCTTATGCCGTCAACCTGCATGGCGAGGGCTTCGGCGGGTGTCTTTCCGTTCCAGGCTTCGAGCAGTCCGCCGTTCTCCACGGCCTTGAAGAAGTTGGAGGTTTCGGCATTGGGCAGGGCTTCCACGCGCAGCACGCGGCCTTGGCTGAAATACACCTTCAGGGGCACGCGGCCGCCATAGCCGTACGACTCGCTTCCTATTTCGGTGGTGTTTATCACTATCGTGCCGTCGGGCATGACACTGAGGGTGGAGTCTTTCTGCGTGCTGATGTCTGTCTTTCCGTAGTCGGTTTGCGCCGTTTGGCGGTCGTTGCGCTGGATGGCCGCGGTGATTGCTGCAAATGCCGCCACGGCAATGAGGCAGATTATATTGCGTATTCGCGACGGGGTATTGCTGTGCTTTTTGTCTTGCATGATGTTGGGATATTTACGGGTCGGATGATTATTCTACAAGGCGGAACTGCTGCCATTTGCGGCTACGGTAGCGCAGGAGGAATATGGTGCCTTTCACTATCCAGTCGCCGAACATGCCGAGCCATACGCCCACTACGCCCATTCCCATTTCAATGCCCAGCAGCCACGAAAAGCCCACGCGGCAAAACAGCATGCACGCTACGCCGGTGCGCATGGGGAAACGTGTGTCGCCGGCTGCGCGGAAAGTGGCGGGCAGGGCATAGCTTGCAGGCCATACGGTGGCGGCAAACAGGGCGTGTATCATCACCAGTTGCCTTGTCAGGCCAATGGCTTCGGGCGAAAGGTTGTAGAGCCGCATCAGTGTGGGCAGGAAGGCGGTTACGGCAATGCAGCTTACGATATGGGCCAGGTATATTCCCTTCACGATATGCCGGGTGTAGTAGCGGGCCTTGGTGTAGCTGCCGGCTCCCACGCAGCGCGACACCACTACGGTTATGCCGGTGACTGCCGCCATTCCGGGCAGCACCTGGAAGAGGATTATGGCTTGCGTGACGGCGTTGGCGGCAATGGATGCCGTGCCGAACGAGGCTACCATTATGAGCACAAGCACGCGCCCGAGGTAGAACATGCCGTTTTCGAAACTGTAGGGTATGCCGAGCCGGGCAATTCTTCGCATTGTGGGCAGGTGGAGGCATATTTGCGGCATTGTGCCGCTAGCCGACATGCGCCGCAGCAGCATTGCCGTGATTGCCGCGGCGGCAAAGATCCGGGCTCCGAGGGTGGCGGCGGCAACACCGCGCGTCCCCATATCGAGAAGGTATATTGCTGCGGCATTGCCGGCAACGTTGAGCAGGTTGGCAACTACCATCGTGCGGAGCGGAAGCCGCGTGTTGCCGTAGGCGCGGAATACCGATGCCGCCGCGCTGTAAATGCCGAGAAACGGGAGCGAGGCGGCTATTAGGCTGAAGTATGCCGTGGCATGGCTACGCACTTCAGGGGCAAGAGGGCCGAACAGGCGGTTTACGATGACGGGTTGCAGGGCATAGGCAATGGCTGAAAGCAGCACGCCCGACAGGCCCAGCAGCAGGATAGTCTGGAGCGCCACGCCCGAACTCTCGCGGATTTGCGAGTTTCCCAGATGCTGGCCCACAACCACACCGCCGCCTACGGCAAGGGCAGTAAGCAGGCTGTTGAAGAACGATACGACAAAGTCCATCAGCGACACTCCCGACACGGCAGCTTCGCCTACGCTCGACACCATCATGGAGTCGGCAATCCCCACTGTATAGTGCAGGGCCAGTTCGCCGGCGATGGGCATGAAAAGCAGCAGCAGCGCCTTGTCGGAGAAATTGGTGTCGTGGGGCTTTGTCATTGCAGAGTATATGAAAACATGCGCGCCGGAAACTTCACGGTATCCCGGCGCGCAGTGTGAGGCTATGTTTCTGGAATCATTTCAGAAAATCGGTAAAGTAACGGGTGATGCGCTCGTGCAGGTGAACCATGTCTTTTCCCGTCATGTTGTGGCCCTGGTTGGGATAGGTGAAGTAGTCGCACTGCACGCCGGCATCTTCGCAGGCTCTGAGGAATGCAAACGTATGTTGCGGCACGCAGATAGGGTCGTTGTAGCCGTTGATAATCTGCAGGCGGCCCTTGAGGTTTTTGGCCTTGAGCAGCAGGTTGCTGCCTTCGTAGCCCTCGGGGTTCTGCTGTGGAGTGTCCATGTAGTGCTCGCCGTACATCACTTCGTAGTATTTCCAGTCGATGACCGGGCCGCCGGCAACGCCTACCTTGAACACATCGGGGTAGGAACACATGAGGTTTGTTGTCATGAATCCTCCGAAACTCCAGCCGTGAACGCCTAGCCGGTCGCCGTCGACGTAGGGCAGCGACTTCAGGAACTCCACACCTTTTATCTGGTCTTTCATCTCTTCAACTCCGAGATGGCGGAACGTTACGCTTTCGAATTCCATGCCGCGGTTTTCCGATCCGCGGTTGTCGACAACAAACAGCACATAGCCTTTCTGGGCCATATAGATTTCCCATCCGCGCGTGCCGTAGAAATGGTTGCCGTAGACATTGTGGGCACGCGGACCGCCGTAGACGTAGACAATGGCAGGGTATTTTTTTGCGGAATCGAAGTTCACCGGCTTTACAAGGCGGTAGTAGAGGTCGGTGGTGCCGTCGGCGGCCTTTATGGTGCCGCATGTTATTTCGGGCATTTCAAACTGCTCTTCCCAAGGGTGCTTCTCTATGGTTTCAAGGCGTGTGGATTTTGCCGTAGCGGTGTTTGCCACGCTTATATAGCGTGCGGTTTTCGGCGAATTGCCGCGGTCGAGCAAAAACTTCCCCGAGGCCGACAATGTTCCGCCGTGCACCCCTTCGCCGTCGTCGAGAAGTGTGCGCCGGAGCGTTTTCGTGTCAACGGCATACAGGTTCTCGTTTATCGGCTTTGTTTCGTTCGACAGGTAGATTACGTTCTTTGCCTTGCTATTGAAGCCCAGCACGTCGATTACCTCAAACTGCCCCTTGGTGAGTTGCGTTGAGGTTTTTGCAGCCAGGTCGTAAAGATAGATATGGTTGAAACCGTCGCGGCGGCTTTCGTATACAAATTTGCTGCTGTCCCACGGCAGGAATCTGAGCGGCGCTTTTAGGTCGACGTATTTCTCGTTGCGGTCTTCGAATATCATGCCCTTGTTCTCGCCGGTTGCGGCATCGTAGGAAAAGAGCTGCATGTGGTTTTGGTCGCGGTTGAGCTCGAACAGATAGATTGTCTTTTCGTCGGGCGACCAGCTGATGTTGGTGAAATACCTGTCGGTTGGGTCGCACGTCTT
This sequence comes from uncultured Prevotella sp., assembly GCA_964507005.1. Lineage (GTDB taxonomy): Bacteria > Bacteroidota > Bacteroidia > Bacteroidales > Bacteroidaceae > UBA6398. The sequence goes on from CAZDOH010000029.1 coordinate 4,224, forward strand.
GAGGTATACGGTTTTGCCGGTGTTGGTGTCGTAAACGCCGACGTACACTTTGTGGCTTGTCTCTCCGGCCATGGGGTATTTGTCGGGAGTGTATTTGGCAATGCGCGATACGCCTGCGCTGTCTTTGTCGTTGTCGGCGCACAGCGGGGTGATGCTTACCTGCGGATAGTCGGTGACCATGCTTTGGTCCATCTTGTAGAAAGCAAGCTTGGTACCGCCGGGGCTCCAGTAAGTGCCTTTGCTAATGCCGAACTCGTCACGGTGAACGCTTTGCCCGTAGACAATGTCGTGCGAACCGTCTTGGGTGAGTTGCAGCTTCTTGCCTTCGGGCGTGATGATGTAGAGGTTGTCTTTCAGCACATACGCTTCGTTGCCGCTTTTTGTGCTGAGGTCGCGTGCCTTTGCCCCCGCTGGGATTTCACGGCTTCTGACTACCTTCTTCGCTTTCCAGTCGACGAGATAAATCCTGCCTGTAGCTTCAATCAATATCTCGGTCTTGCTTGCGTCGGGAAAGGTGATGCTTTGCAGACTATACGGTTTTGCTTCGGTGTCGATGCCTTCGCACGAGTTTATGTCTTCGAGGGTGAAGAGCTTTTGCGGTTTCGTCTGCCTGCCCTTGTCGTCGGTTACGGCCGAGCATTCTTCCACGTCGAGCCTTACCAGACGGTCGCCCCACCAGGTGGCGTTGAAATATGCGGGCTGGTAGTTCCAATACGAATCGCCGCCCCACAGAAGGTTGTCGAGGGTGAATGATTTTTTCTGTGCCATAATAGAGGGTGTGAACATCAGGCAGAAAAACGGAATTGCGAATATCAGTCTTTTTATAGTCATGCCATTTATGTTTTAGTTTTCAGTCTTTGTATCCTTTCCGCTCGCCGCCTTTGCGGAATCCTCCTCCGCTTTTTCCACGGAAGTCGCCGCGTGAGCCGTCGTGCGAGGAATTGCGCCCGTAGCTTTTGCCATCGTGGAAGTTGCGGCGGTCTTGGCGTTCCGGGCGGTTGCCGTTGTGCTCAAAGCGCCGTCCTCCTGCTGCGTATGGCTTGCGTGCGTCGGGGCCGAAGGAGCGCCCGCCGTCGTTGTCGGGGTGTGACGGACGGCGCTGGTCTCGCGCGGCGCGGCGTTCCTTGCGGCGCTGGTTCTCCTCGAATTCGCGGTGCTTGCGTATCACGTAATCGGGAATGTCGCCATAGTCGGCCTGCTCGTCTTCGTCAAGGCGTTTCTTGAATTCGCGGTGCACCTTGAAGCGATGGGGGTCGGCCATCTGGCGCCGTTCGCGGTCGGTTTTTATGTCGTTGCCCTCTTGACGGAATTCGTTGAACTTGCCGCTGAAGATCTGGTATTTCTGAAGCTGGCAGTCAAGCGAGCCGTTGAAGAGCGGAATCTTTATGCTCGGTTTAAGTCCGATATTCTGGAAGAGTTCCTCGCTGTTGCATATTATCCATGCCTCGTTGCCGGTGAACTGGTGCTTGAGCCTTTCGCCTATTGCCTTGTAGAGCAGCGGCAGTGCGGAGTCGCTTTTTATTCTCACTCCATAGGGCGGGTTTATCACCATGATAGCCTTTTCTGCCGGTTGCTTGAAATCGCGGAAGTCGCGACGGTCTACCACGAAATCTTCATCGAGTTCGGCAGCGATGATGTTTGCCTTTGCGGCCTTCACGGCATTGGCGTCGACGTCGTAGGCATACATGCGGTGCTCGAACGGCCGTTCCTGTGCGGTGCAACTGTCTTTTATCGAGAGGAAAAGGCTTTCGCTGTAGTCGGCCCATTTCTGGAAAGCAAATTCCTTGCGGAACTTTCCGGGGGCGATGTTGCGTGCCATCATGCACGCTTCGATGGGAATGGTGGCCGAACCGCACATCGGATCGATGTAGTCGCATTCCCCGTTCCAGCCGGTGAGTTTCACGATTCCCGCTGCAAGCACTTCGTTTATGGGCGCGTCCACGCTTTCCACGCGGTATCCGCGCTTGTGCAGGCTTTCGCCCGAGGAGTCGAGCGACAAGGTGCAGTCGTCGTCGGAGATGTGAATGTGGAAGCGGATGTCGGGGTTGGCGATGCTTATGTTGGGGCGTTTCCCGCAGTTCTCGCGGAAATAGTCAACGATGGCGTCTTTCACTTTGTAGGCCACGAACTTCGAATAGCTGAAGTTTTCGGAATAAACCACCGAGTCGACGGCAAAGGTAGTCTTGAGGTCGAGGATATTGCGCCATTCGTAGTTTCTCACGGTGTCGTATACCTCGTCGGCATTTCTTGCGCTGAAGTGCTTCAGCGGCTTGAGTATCCTGATGGCGGTGCGGAGCATGTAGTTTGCCCGGTACATTGTTTCGGTGTCGCCGGTGAAGTGCACTACTCGCCTTCCTTTTTTTATGTTGTTTGCGCCGATTTCGGCGAGCTCCTGTGCCAAGAGGTCTTCAAGTCCCTGAAAAGTCTTGGCGATGAGTTCGAATTCGTTTTCCATTAAATTATTTGAGAGTGGTGTGTTTGTTTTGCGTGATGTGTGCGCCTGCAGGCACATTGTCGGTAATCCAGATGTTGCCGCCGATGACAGCCCCCCGTCCTATGGTGATGCGCCCGAGGATGGTGGCGTTGGAATAGACAATTACGTTGTCTTCGAGAATAGGGTGGCGTGGGATGCGCTTTATGGGGTTGCCGTCGCTGTCGAGCGGGAAGCTGCGTGCGCCGAGTGTGACGCCCTGGTAAAGTTTCACTCCGGAGCCTATGATGCATGTGGCGCCTATCACTACGCCGGTGCCGTGGTCAATCATGAACCCTTCGCCTATTTGTGCTCCGGGGTGGATGTCGATGCCGGTTTCGCTGTGTGCCATTTCGGTGAGTATGCGCGGCAGTAGCGGCACGCCGATATTGTAGAGCGCATGGGCGATGCGGTAGTTCGACAATGCCTTTATCGCCGGGTAGCAGCTTATGACTTCGGCATAGCTTTCGGCGGCAGGGTCGCCCAGGAATGCGGCTTCCACGTCGGTGGCAAGAGTGGCGCGGATGCCCGGAAGGCTTTCGATGAACTTTGCAGCGGCTTCGGTGGCGCATTTGTCGATGTCGTCGAGGCAGCGGGTGCATTGCTCTTCGTCGGAAAAGCAGAGCGCGGCTTCTATCTGGCGGTAAATGAGGTCGAAGAGCCGTTCAACGTTTACGCCTACAGTGTAGAGCATTGTTTCGGCGTTGATGGTGGACTTTCCGTAGTAGCCCGGGAAGAGCACGGCGCGGCACAGGTCCACAACTTCTCCCAGCACCTGCCCCGAAGGCAAAGCATCGCAATGGCGGTGGCGGTGATAAAGTTTCTTTATCGTTGCAGTCTGCGACAACTTTTCGGTCGTTTCGGTCAAGAGCTGGTTAATCTCGCTGGAGTTCATTAAGTAATGGATTGAAAACTTGCTGAAAGTTAGTGCAAAGTTAATTCAAAGCGCCGAAACCGTGGCATTTCGCTTGGGGAAATTTTACTGCCCCCCGGGGGCGAACCGGGCGTGGCCGTTTCATTTGCCTGCTGCCTGACGGTAAATTCTTGTCATGTAGTATATAAAATGCGCGGCGCCAGTGGCAAAAGCCAGTATGAGGAGCGTTTTGCCGGAGTTCCAGCCTGCGCTCTGCTGGTGCCATAGCCCGGTGATGAAGCACAGCACCGACAGTGTGATGCCCAGGGCGTTGAGCGTGGAGTTGCCTTTGCGCAGGGCCGTTCCGGTTTCGAGTTTGCTGTGGTGTATGCCGTAGGCAGTATAGACGTCGAGCCCTATTACCATCCATATCACAAGGCGTATCCATGTGTCGGCCGGGAGAAACACCATAAGTCCCATACAGGTGAGAATGCCGAGAATGGGCACGAGCGGCACGAGCGGCACCTTGAACGCGCGTTCGGCATCGGGCATTGTCTTGCGCAGTATGATTACCGCGGCGCAAACCAGCGAGAAGGCAAGCAGCGTGCCTATGCTCGTCATTTCGCCCGCCACTCCTGCCGGCACAATTGCCGCGAGCACTGCCACCACGGCCATGAAGAGCACGTTGCTGTGGGCCGGGGTGCGGAACCGCGGATGTACTTTCGAGAAGAACGGTGGAAGCAGTCCGTCGCGGCTCATGCTGAAAAACACGCGGCTTTGCGCCATAAGTGTCACCATTATTACCGAGCAGTAGCCCACGAGAATGGCAAGCGTGATAGCCGTGTTAAGCCACGGGTAGGCCGGGTGCAGCGTTCCTGCGGCATCGGTGGTGCCTATGTGCTGTATGGCTACCGCCACCGGTGCGATGCCTTCGAGGCCTCCGAATTCCTTGTAGCTGGCTACACCGGTCATTACATAGCCGAAGGCGATATACAGCACGGTAACTACAAGCAGCGAACAGAGAATGCCTATCGGCATGTCGCGGCGGGGGTTCTTCGATTCCTGCGCCGCGGTGCTTACGGCATCGAAGCCCAGGAAGGCGAACGACACGATGGCCGCACCGCGCAGTATGCCCGATATGCCGAATTCGCCGAGTTTCCCCGTATTGGCAGGAATAAAGGGGTGATGGTTGGCAGCGTCTACATAGCGCCAGCCAAGCACCACGAACACTATTATTACCGAAACCTTTAGTATTACTATTATGGTGTTTACAACAGAACTGCTTTCGATGCCGCGTATCAAGAAAAGGCTCATTACTACCACAATCCCCGCAGCGGGAAGATTGACGATGCCGCCGTCCCAGGGGCATGCGCAAAGTTCGGGAGGAAGGCTTATGCCGGCATGCTCTAGAAAGACAGTGAAATAGCGGCTCCAGCTGATGCTTACCGTGGTTGCTGCCACGGTGTATTCAAGCACCAGGTCCCATCCGATTATCCATGCCACAAGTTCGCCCATCGTGGCGTAGGAGTAGGTGTATGCGCTTCCAGAAACCGGTATTATCGATGCGAATTCCGAATAACAAAGAGCGGCGAAGCAGCATCCCACCGCAGCCAAAACAAACGACAGCACAATGCCCGGCCCCGTATAGTTGGCTGCTACTATGCCGGTGATGGAAAAAAGTCCGGCACCTACAATCACGCCTATTCCGAATGCCACAAGGCTCAGGGGGCCCAGTGCGCGTTTTAGCGACGTGCTGCCCGTTTCGGCGGCTTCGGCCCGCAGGGCAGCGAAAGGTTTACGGATAAACAGACTCATTGTTGAACGGCTTTGCGGCAATGAATGCCGTGCAAAGATAACGAAAACTGCGAAGAACCGCGAAGGTATTGGGCAGTGGCACCGGCCGAAAGTTTTGCAGCCGTATGGCCGGGAACGAATAAAATGCTTAACTTTGCACTTGCCCCCGGGCACGGGCGGCGCCGTTGTCTCTATAGTTCAATGGATAGAACAGCAGTTTCCTAAACTGCTGATCCGGGTTCGATTCCCGGTGGAGATACCAATTTTGCTTTTTGGTAGGATTCCTGCAGTTTTCTGCAGTTCCGGCAGACGGAACTGCCGCGTGTTAGGATTTCTTTTCTCCGGGCTTTTCTCCGAGTTTTCTGCACAGTTTGCCTCCGGCAAGGCAGTATATTCCAATTATGATGAAGGGGATGCTGAGAATCTGCCCCATGTCGAGCAGCATTCCTTGTTCGAACGTCTCCTGCACGTCTTTCACATACTCTATCATGAACCGCGACACGAACACAGCGGTTATGCACCACCCGAAGAAGAATCCCGTGCCCGCTTTCTTGGGGTTGCGGCGGTAGAGGACCAGGCCGATGAAGAATATCAGCAGGGAGGCAAGCGATTCGTAAAGCTGTCCGGGGGGGCGTGCGAAGTTTTCGCCGTTGGCCTCGAACACGAATCCCCACGGCAGGTCGGTGGGCATGCCCACAATTTCGGAGTTGAAGAGATTGCCGAGGCGGATGAAGCACCCGGTGAGCGGCCCGCAGATTCCCATATTGTCAAGAACGCGCATGGTGTTTACGCCGGTTTTGCGTATGTAGAGCCACAGCGCTATCAGGATTCCTATTATGCCCCCGTGCGACGAGAGCCCTGCATATCCGGTGCAGCGCCAGCCTTCAGCGCCTTTCGTGATGGGGAATATCATTTCCACGGGATGGGAAAGGAAATATCCCGGTTCGTAGAAAAGGCAATGGCCTAGCCTTGCCCCGGCTATTACGCCCACAAAGACGTAGAAGAACAACGGTTCGAACTTTTCGTCGCTCAGCCCCTGGTGCCTGTAAAGGCGATGCATCACGAAATATCCCAACAGCAGGCCCATGGCCCAGCACAGTGCATACCATCTCACTTCGTGTGAAAGCAGGGTGAATGCTATCGGGTCGGGATTCCAGTGTATGAAAAGCGCTGTGATTGCTGACATTGACATTGCATGCGGTTTTTCAGACGTTGAATCTGAAGTGCATTATGTCACCGTCCTGCACTTCGTATTCCTTGCCTTCGACGTTGAGTTTGCCGGCTTCGCGTACGGCCGCTTCGCTGCCGTATTTTATGTAGTCGTCGTATTTTATGACTTCGGCGCGGATAAATCCCTTTTCGAAATCGGTGTGTATTACGCCTGCGCAGCGGGGTGCTTTCCATCCGCGGCGGAAAGTCCACGCTTTCACTTCCATTTCGCCGGCGGTGATGAACGTCTGGAGGTTGAGTATGTGGTAGGCCGACTGTATGAGGCGGTTGCATCCCGATTCTTCCAGTCCGGCAGCCTCAAGGAATTCCCGGCGGTCTTCGGCGCTGTCGAGCTCGGCAATGTCGGCTTCGGTGCGTGCGGCCACCACGAGCAGTTCGGCACCTTCGGGGGCTATCGCCTCGCGCACGGCGTCGACGTGCCGGTTGCCTGTAACGGCTGAGCCTTCGTCTACATTGCACACGTATATCACGGGTTTCGAGGTGAGCAGAAAGAGGTCGTGGGCTGCCTGCATCTCTTCCTTCTTTTCGAACTTTACGGTGCGGGCCGACTTGCCCTGCGAAAGGGCTTCGTGGTAGGCTTTCAGCACGGCATATTCGGTCTGTGCCTGCTGGTCGCCGCCGACTTTCGCCATTTTTTCCACTTTCTTGAGATGCTGCTCCACGGTTTCGAGGTCCTTGAGCTGCAGCTCGGTGTCGATTACTTCCTTGTCCCTGACCGGGTCAACGCTTCCGTCGACGTGCACTACGTTGCCGTCGTCGAAGCAGCGCAGCACGTGGATTATCGCATCGGTCTGGCGTATGTTGCCGAGGAACTGGTTGCCCAATCCTTCGCCCTTGCTGGCCCCTTTGACTATTCCGGCTATATCTACTATCTCTACGGTAGCCGGAACAATTCTCCCGGGATGCACCAGCTCGGCAAGGCGGTTGAGGCGCTCGTCGGGCACTGAAATGACGCCCACGTTGGGCTCTATGGTGCAGAAGGGGAAGTTGGCGGCTTGCGCCTTGGCGCTGCTAAGGCAGTTGAACAGGGTGGATTTCCCGACGTTGGGCAATCCCACTATTCCGCATTGTAATCCCATATGTTTCTATCTGTTGTTGTTCGGATTGCAAAGTTAGCCAAAAATGAGCAATCGGCAGATGTTTTTTCACATGTCAATACTGCGCGGTTAAAGAATATAAAAAGCCCGCAGCGTGTCGGCATTTCTTTTTACTTTTGTGGCCGACAATGAAATATGCCTGTATAGTTCTGGTTATTCTGGCGCTTGTTCCGGCCCGCAGCGCGCGGGCGCAGAACGGCGGAAAGGGGCTCGACAGCGTGCCTCCGCTACCTTTGTATGTGCAGGTGGGCAAGACTGTTTACAACGGCGACAGCATTCCCGACATCATAACTCCCCCGTGCTACGTATATCCCCCGATGACGTTCAGGAACGAAGGCGAAAGGCGGGCATACACCCGCCTGGTGGCAAATGTGAAGAAGGTGCTGCCCTATGCCAAGCTTGCAAAGGAGACGCTGATGGAAACCTATGAATTTGTGGAAACACTTCCGAACGAAAAGGAACGCAAGGCGCATCTGAAACTTGTGGAAGACGGCATAAAGGAGCAGTACAAGCCTGTGGTGAAGCGGATGAGCCGCTCGCAGGGCAAACTTCTCATTAAACTCATTTACCGCGAGTGCGACCAGTCGTCTTACGAATTGATACAGGCGTTTCTAGGCTCGTTCAAGGCTGCGTATTATCAGTTTTTTGCCGGCATATTCGGCAGCAGCCTGAAGAAATCCTACGACCCTAAAGGCGAAGACAAAGATACCGAAAGGGTAGTGCGCCTTGTGGAAAGCGGGCAACTTTGATTTTTGCGGTTTTCGGGGCTATTTTGCCGACAGTTTGGCAGTCTGGGGATTGAGAATGTTGTGCGCCCCTACCAGGAATGCCTTTGCCGTACCGAATTTCAGATTCATGTCGAGCCGTACGGGCAGATGGTTCTTGTCGTCGGTTATATAGAAGCGCACCAGTTCCACATCCTTGCCTGTATCTTCATCCTTTTCGATGTATGAGAATACCAGCGTACGGTATTTTGTCGACGAATGTTCCACCTGGAAAGTGCTGCGCCCGCGGAAAACGAGTTTTTCTTCATGCAGTTCGCCCGCGTCGGTCATCGTGAAGTTATAGGTGAACCCTTTTTTTACGTTGTCGAGATTCATGCACCGTGCGCGCAGCATGATGCTGAGCATGTCGTAGATGCACCCTGCTTTCGATGCCGTGTGTTCGCTTGTTTCGCCTTTGCGGTTGCGGTGGCGCATCTTGGCTTGTGCCTGTCCGCCGTTGTAGGAATACCACACTTCGTCGGTGCGGTAGCGGTCGCCTTCCTTGGCGCGTTTGGTGTAGTAGAGCGGCACGAGGTCTTTGGTGACGTATGTCTTCAGCGTGTCGCGCATGGTGAAGTATCTGTCGGCTTTTGACGAGGTGCGCGTTATGAGGCTGCTACGGAACGCTTCCTTCCCCTGCCAGTTGGTGAGACTTGTGGAAAGGGTGGCATTGCCTACCTTGAACCACACGAACTTCCAGTTGAAATACATGTCGAACAGCAAGGTCTCCCCGCTTTTGAACGCGGTGTTCCTGATGGGGCATTGCGATGCGGTAGGAGTGGCATCGAGGCATAATGCCAGGAAAATCAGCGGCAGTATTTTTCTCATCTCTTGTTTTTATTGCGTTGTTGCTGCTCTTTCTGTTTCTTGAGAAGGCGTTCGGCATTGCGGCGCACTATTTCGCGCTTCTTTTCGGCTTTCTGCTTTGTAATGGCTGCCGGCTTCTGGCTGACAAGCGGTGTGGAGCGCACGTCCCAGTCCTGCTCGGTGTCCCAGCTTGCACGCAGTTCTATCTCTTGCGGATAATAGTATACGGGTTCGGGCTGGCGCCTTTCGCCGAACAGTCCCGTGTCCCACGTTCCGTTTCCGTTTTGGTCAACGAACATGCGCAGGTAGTATTTCCCGGGAGTTATGTAGAAGAAATCGGCATGGTCGCCGTCGGCTTTTACGGTGCGGAACGGCTTGTCGCCGCGCAGCAGCTGCACGTAAGCCTGGCCGTTGTCGTAGTTGCGCAGCGTCACGAAAAGCGCGGCAAACCTCTCTACTGCCGGCACTTCGAAATTCAACTCCATGCGTATGTTGTTGTTGCCGTAGATGCTGGTGAATGCTGCCGAGTCGACTAGCAGGCGGTATTTCTGCCCGTTGCGCCATTCGCCGTATATCGTGTAGGCAAGCAGGTTGGCGCTGTCGCGTGCCACGATGAAAGGCTTTTCTTCCCATAGCGAGTCTACGCCAAGCATCAGGTGTATGCGCGAGGTGTCGACGGCCGTAAGCGGTTCGTTAACGGATATCGTGATATTTTCGTCGGGCGCCAGGCTGTTGCGTGCAGCGTATCTCATGCGGATCCATTGCCGCGGCTGCCGCTCGTTGAATTTCTTGCCTTTCTTTTCGGCCCGCTCGCGGCGTTTTTCCCATTGCTCCATCTTGTCGTTGAATTCCTTTGCGATTTTCGCGTACGGCGAGCGTGAAACCAGTTCCAGTGTGTCGGTACGCTCTTCGTCAATCCCTGTGGAGTCGTTGGTGTCGGCGTATGTGAGTTGCAGCTCAAGCGTGTCTTTTGCTATAAGTGCCGTGTCGCGCAGCCAATATGTTACTGTGTCGTTCTTTGCGCTGTTGTGAACGAGAAATGCGTCGGTTTCGTCGAAGTTGATTCCTTTGATTTTCGGCAGGCTGTCGGTGGGAGCGGTGAAATAGAGCGTGAAGGAGTAGGGAGTTTTGCGTTCCGTTTTCAGCAGGTGGTGCATTGTCTGCGTTTCCTTGAACAGCCGCAGCACGATGTCGTCGGGCATGAAACGGGTGTATTTCACGGTCTTTATGGTGTCGATTCTGACGGAATCAATCCATGTGGTATCCTGCCTGGTGGCCGGTTCGAACGAAGGCACGATTATTTCTTCGCTGAAGGCAATGTCTTCGCTCTTCTGGTGGAATTCGTAGTCGCTTTCGGCATCCTTGAGGGCGTAGATGCGGTATTTGCCGGGAGCAACGCCTTTGATTGTGAATTTTCCCGCACCGTCGGTGCGCCCTATCTTTTCGAGCGGGCTTGTAGAGAATGCGCTGTCGACAAGATTGGAGTGAAGCCCCACGAGAATGCCTTTCACCGGTTCCAGGTCTTCGGCGTTGAGCACTTTTCCCGACACTTCAAGCGTGTCGATGTTGTCGCCTGTAGAGAACACGAAAGCATAGCTTCCCATGGGATTGCTCTCGTTGTTGTCGAGTATGGCATCGGAGAAGTCGATGGTGTAGGTGGTGTTCGGAATGAGCGAGTCTTTCAGCTCCACATATATCTTGCGTCCGGAAGCGCGTATTTCGGGTTGCTCCAGCTGCGGTGGGGAAATCACTATCTTTTCGGTGGCATTGTCGATTTTGATGTACTCGTCGAAAAGTAGTGAAATATTGCTTTGCTTGTTGCCGGTGGTGTATTCGCGTGGTATCGAGCCTATGACGCTTGGCGGTGTTTCGTCGTACGGGCCGCCGTCGGGCTTGTCGGGGTTGGCGCACGAGAATGCAGCCATGGCAAGCACGATTACGGTCAGGTATACCGGCAGTCTGCGTATAGTCATTGCGGTGCTGTTATTGGTTGGGAGTGTTGAGCGCGAGCACTTCGTCGATGGTTTTGCGTGAGTTGCTGAGGCGTGGCACTTTGTGCTGCCCGCCGAGTTTCCCTTTGCTGGCGAGCCATTCGTTGAAGAGCCCCGGTTTTGCCTCCACAAGTTCCGGCTTCTGCAGGGTGACGTTGTTTGAACGCTTGGCTTCGTAGTCGGAATTTATTCGCTGCAGTGTGGTGTCGAGAACGTCGGTGAATTTCTGTACGTCATCGGGCCTTTTGGCAAATTCCACAACCCATTGGTGGCGGCATTTGCCGTGTACGTCCATGAATACGGGGGCCGCAGTGTATTCGGCTACCTGTGCGCCTGTCTGCCGGCACGCTTCGGCTATCGCCTTTTCGGCATTGTCTACCATAAGTTCTTCTCCGAAGGCATTGATGAAGCTTTTGGTGCGGCCGCTTATTATGAATTTATACGGATTGGTTGATGTGAATTTCACCGTATCGCCTATCTGGTATCGCCAAAGCCCGCACGAGGTGGAGATTATTATCGCGTAGTTTTTTCCGGTTTCCACTTCCCACAGGGGCACGGCCTTGGCATCGGGGTCGTCAACTTGCTCCAGCGGTATGAATTCGTAGAACACGTCGTAGTCGATCATCAGCAGCATGGCTGGGTCGGCAGGGTCGTCTTGCAGTCCGAAGAACCCCTCGCTGGCATTGTATGTCTCCATATAGTGCATGCCTTCGCTGTCGATTATCTGATGGTAGCGCTCGCGGTAGGGAGTGAAGGCCACTCCGCCGTGGAAGAAAACCTCGAGGTTGGGCCACACGTCGTTGATATGGCTTTGGCCCGAAATTTCAAGCACGCGGTCGAGCACCGAAAGCATCCACGACGGCACTCCGCTTATGTTGGTGACGTTGCGGTTCAGCGATTCGCGCGCAATGCGGTCGCGCTTGGTCATGAAGTCGGCCAGGAGTGCGGTTTCCTTGCGTGGCACCCGTATGAGGTTTACCAGAGGGCTGATGTTCTCGATGAGAATTGCCGAAAGGTCGCCAACAAGGCTTCCGGGAAGGTTGAAGTTCGGGGCATGGCTGCCGCCGAGTATCAGCGAGCGCCCGTCGAATATGCGGCTCTTGGGGTTGTTGCGCAGATACAAAGCCACGGCATCGCGCCCTCCGGCATAGTGGATGCGGTTGAGCCCGTCGCGGCTGACCGGAATGAATTTGCTCTTGTCGTTTGTGGTGCCCGACGATTTGGCATACCATTTCACTTTGCCTTTCCACAGAATGTCGCTTTCGCCATGCCGCATGCGGTCGATAAAACCTTTGGCTTCCTCGTAGGTGCTAACCGGAACTTTACCGGCGAAATCGCTGTAGTCGTGGATATCGGCATAGCCGTAGTTCCGGCCCCATTCGGTTTGTGCAGCCTTGCCGACGAGCTGCTGCAGCACACGGCGCTGTATTTCCTCGGCATCGGTGGCATAACGCTCTATCTGGCGCACGCGGGGCATGAACAGCGGTCTTGCTATACTTGTTAAACTCATCTTCTTAATGCTTGTGCTGAACGCTGGAAGCGTTCAAAGCGCAAATTTACTTGAAAGTTTCAACATTACAGTTTTTTGCCCTCGCTTTTGTGTGCAATGCAAAAAGCCGCGGGGATTGTGGACCGGCTTTAATGCAAACAATTATTTTTACACCCTGAAAGTGTAATGTTTTCGCCTTTCCCTTGTCTATAGGGTAAAAAGCAACACGAAGCAATGAACGACTCCCAGATTGTAGAGAGAATACTGCGCCGCCGCGATACCGCCCTTTTCGGTGTGGTTGTGGCGAAATACTCCGGCCTGGTGTTCTCGAAGGCGTTGGGCATAATCCGCGACCGCGACCTTGCTGCCGATGTGGCGCAGCAGACTTTCATCAATGCCTGGGAGAAGCTCGACTCGTGGTGCGGCGGCGAGAGCCTGGCGCCTTGGCTCTCGGTGATAGCGGCCCATCTGGCTGTCAATATGCAGGAAAAGAACAGGCGAGAGAACCGGGTGCCGCTTGAGACTGACATTCCCGAGGAAGACGATTACAGCGAGGAACGGGAACAGATGGTCAGCGCATTGCGCGAAGCAGTGAAGAGCCTCCCCGGGAAGGAACGCGAGATTGTCGTGATGCATTATTACAGGAAACTGAAGACTGAAGAAATAGCGCGCCGGCTGGGGATGTCTACGGCTAACGTGCTTGTGAAGCTTCACCGAATACGCGAAAAACTTAAGAACCGGATAAACAGCGTCAACTATGAACGATAAGGAATTCGACAAGCTAATGGGCGAGGCCGTCGGGCGGGAAGCAATGCTCGAGACCATAAACCGCAATGTGATGAAAACCGTAAGGCGCTCCACTCGCCGGCGCCGGATGGGCAAACTGCTGCAGATGGTGGCGGTGGCCTTCGGATTGCCGCTGCTGCTGGTGAACTACGGGTGGTTTGTGTTCAGGTTCTTGGTTGAAAAGAATGTAAGCGCATGGGGGGGGGCGGTTGCTGCAGCGCTCTTCCTGATAGTGGCAGCGTCGTATGTGTGGATTATAAAAAAATTTGTGTGCGAGAAACTGTAATAAAACGCCGCAGCGGTTGTCATACAAGTGAAGTTTAACAAATAAAAGAATAAGAAAATGTTAGAAGCTGTTGTAGGAGAGGTCCTGGGATTGGGCCTGCCGATTGTAACGGTGGTGATGTGTTTTTCTTGGCTGATCAAGAAAAAGAAGTCGGACACCGAGTTGCGCAAGACGATTGTGGAAAACAACATTGATGCCGAAACTGCCAGATTGTTGTTGGAAAAGCCCTCTGCAAAAAAAGTAGATGGTAACCACTACGGCACGCTTACCTGGGGGCTCGCGCTTTTGGGATTCGGACTGGCATTGCTGGTTATCACCCTGGCAGGTTTTCAGCCGTTTCAGGATGGAAACGAGCACATGTTTATGATCGGCGCTACAGTAGGATTTGGAATCGGACTGCTTGCAGCGTTTATAGTAATCATGAAATTGAAGAAAAAGTCTCAGCCGGAAACCAAGTCGGAAGCCGGGAGCGAAAGCGACGAGACGGAATAGAAAGATACTTTTATGCATTTTTGAGAAAAGGGCTGTGCCGGAATTTGCGGTACAGCCCTTTTTGAAAATCTCCTGCTGCGTTTTCGCTGGGCAGGGTAAAAGGTTGGTTGGTATTGGCTTAAGCCTCGTCTTGGCTTGCGCTGTCGCTGCGCTTTTCCTGTGGCGCGCTTTGTGCCGACGGCTGTTGCTGCGCATTGCGCGGCTTGCGTGGCCGGCGCCGGCGGTTTCCTGCGCTTGTCGCCGCATTGCTTTCTTCTGGGTTTGCGGTGGCGGCGTCTTGGGGCCTGTCGGTCTTGGCCCGCTGGGGCCCTGAGCTGTGGCGGCGCTGCCGGTGCTGCCGTTTGTCGGCATTTTCGCTGCTGACGCGCGGCGGAACGCTGACGAGTTCGGCTTCCATGGCTGTGCGTTTTTCCTTGGCGCCCAGTATTTCGGCAATCTTCTGCTTGTCGTTGTTGAGCATCACAAGAGTTTCGCGTGCCGCATTCTGGTGGCTTTCCTTTTTCGAGAAGCCGGTGCCCTTGCCGCATGCCACGCCTTCGATTACCACTGTCGACTTGAATGCCGGGGTTTCGCTTGTAGAGGCGTTCTTGGCCGGTTCGTCGCAGAGTATCTCGGTTTTCAGGCGGTTGCGCTGCGCCCATTCCAGCAGTTTGCTCTTGAAGTTCACTTCTTTTTTCGCCACACTTTCGAGGTTCAGGTGGCCGGCGATTATGCGCTGCTTCATGAACCACAGGCTGCGCCGGTAGCCGCGGTCGAGGTAGATGGCGCCCACCAGGGCTTCGAATGCGTTGCCTTCGATGTAGCTGTTGTGGCCGCTTTGCCGCCCGTTGTAGCGTATGAGCTTGTCGAGCCCAACTTCCATCGCCATTTTGTTGAGCGTTTCGCGCTGCACGATTTTGCTGCGCGTGGTGGTGAGGAACCCTTCGCGTTTTCCCTCAAAATGGCGGTAGAGGATGTCGCTGGTGGTAGCTTCGATTATGGCGTCGCCCAGAAACTCCAGCCGCTCGTTGTTGATTTGCTTCCCTCCCTTTGTCAGCAGAGCCGACGAACTGTGGGCCAATGCCAGCTTGTAGAGCATGATGTCCCGGGGGTAGAACCCGAGAATGTTGTAAAGCGATGAAAAAAGCTCCTTGTCCTTGCGGAAAGGGAGCTTTAGTTTATCTATGATATTTGTCATCCAGATATAGAGATGTGAAGCTTTTGGCTAAAACGTGTTATTTCGCAAATTTCTTCACAATGACGCAGGCGTTGTGTCCGCCGAATCCGAATGTGTTGCTCAATGCTGCACGCACGGTGCGCTTCTGCGCCTGGTTGAACGTGAAGTTGAGGTTGTAGTCGATTTCGGGGTCGTCGTCGCCTTCGGTGTGGTTGATGGTGGGAGGCACGATGTCCTCTTCAACAGCCTTTACCGAGAACATTGCTTCAACTGCTCCGGCAGCACCGAGAAGGTGGCCTGTCATTGACTTTGTGGAGCTGATGTTGAGCTTGTAGGCATGCTCGCCGAATACGTCCTTGATAGCAAGTGCTTCCGAGCGGTCGCCCACGGGCGTTGAAGTTCCGTGAACATTGATGTAGTCAATGTCTTCGGGCTTCATGCCGGCGTCTTTCAGCGCGCGTGTCATCACGAGTTTTGCTCCGAGTCCTTCGGGGTGTGAAGCCGTGATGTGGTGTGCGTCGGCCGACATGCCTGCTCCTGCTATTTCGGCGTAGATGTGTGCGCCGCGTTTCAGTGCGTGTTCCAGTTCTTCAAGAATCAGAATGCCGGCGCCTTCACCCATGATGAATCCGTCGCGCGAAGCGCTGAACGGACGCGAAGCGTGCTCGGGGTCGTCGTTGCGTGTCGAGAGGGCGTGCATGGCGTTGAATCCGCCCACACCGGTGGGCCAGATTGCAGCTTCGGCGCCGCCTGCCACGATGGCGTTGGCTTTTCCGAGACGTATGAGGTTGAATGCGTCTGCTATGGCATTTGTGGAAGATGCGCATGCCGAGGTTGTGGCATAGTTGGGTCCGTGGAAGCCGTAGTTGATGGAAATCTGTCCGGCTGCGATGTCGGAAATCATTTTGGGGATGAAGAAAGGTGAGTAGCGCGGGCCGAATTCCTCTCCGGTCTTGGCATAGTTCACCGACTCCTCCTCGAATGTGCGGATACCGCCTATTCCGACTCCGAGCACAACGCCGATTTCGTTTTTGTCAACGGTTTCAAGGTCCCAGCCGCAGTCTTTGATGGCTTCGGCAGCTGCCACAACGGCATACTGCTCGTAGAGGTCCATCTTGCGCACTTCCTTGCGGTCGAAATAGTCCTGGGGGTTGTAGCCCTTTACTTCGCACGCAAAGTGAGTCTTGAACTTGGAAGTGTCGAAATGCGTAATCTCGGCAGCGCCGCTTACTCCGCGCTTGGCGTTCTCCCAGGTTTCGGGAGCCGTCTTGCCCAGCGGAGTTATCGCGCCAATGCCGGTTACGACAACTCTTTTCAATTCCATCTTGAAATGTTAAGGGTAAACGTAAGTAATTGCTTACTTAACGTTTGCCTCGATGTATGCGATTGCGTCGCCGACGGTGGAAATCTTCTCTGCCTGGTCGTCGGGGATCTGGATTGAGAATTCCTTCTCGAACTCCATGATGAGCTCTACTGTGTCGAGAGAGTCTGCACCAAGGTCGTTAGCGAAGTTTGCTTCGTTCTTTACTTCGGCTTCATCTACACCGAGCTTGTCTACAATAATAGCTTTTACTTTTGATTCGATATCAGACATAATCTTTTGATTTTGATAATAATTTTACTAATTAGGCTGCAAAATTAAGGTTATCGATTTATATGGCAAAATTTTTATGTGAAAATCGTCGTTTTCCTTGCACAAATCACCTGCTTTATGCGCAAAACCGCAGTTCGCGGTGACAATTTCCATGTTTTGCCGGTGTATGACCGGTATATGAAATACGTTGTGCCAAAAGCATTTCTCTGACTGTAGATGCAGTTATGCCGTCTGGCTCCCGCTGCGGTATTCGTTGGGAGTTTTTCCGGTCACTTTCTTGAACATCCGCGTGAAGTGCTGGGGATACTGGAAGCCCAGCTCGTAGGCTATCTGGCTTATGGTGGTGCCGGGACTGAGGATGCGCTCTTTGGCCATGCCCACCACTGCCAGCTGTATGTATTCCTGCGCCGTCTTGCCTGTTTCCTTCTTCACCAAGTCGCCGAAATAGTTGGGCGAAAGGCAAAGTTCTCCGGCGCAGTATTTCACCGAAGGCAAGCCTTTTTTCGTGGCTTCCCCCGATTTGAAGTAGTTGTCGAGCAGGGTGTCGAAGCGGGCGATGGAGCTTTGGTTGGCGTTCTGGCGGGTTATGAACTGGCGTTCGTAGAAGCGCAGGCAGTAGTTGAGCAGCAGTTCGATGTTGTTTGTTATGAGGCGTTTGCTCAGGCGGTCGATGGAGTGGTTCAGCTCTTCCCGGATTTTCGACAGGCAGTTTCTGAACAGTTCCCGTTCCTGTTCCGAGAGGTGCAGCGCCTCGTTTACCTCGTAGGAGAAATAAGTGTATTCGCGCATGTTGCGCCCCAGCGAAGTGCCGCGTATGAGCTCGGGGTCGAATACCAGTGCCCAGCCTTTGGGCTGGAAAACCTCGCCGTTGTCTTCCACGCCTGTCACCTGGTTTGGCGCCAGGCACACCACGGTGCCTTTCTGGTAGTCGTAGCGCTTGCGGCCGTAAAGCAGTTCGCAGTTTTCGCACTCCTTCAGGAATACGGCGTAGAAGCCGAACGTCATGCG
Organism: uncultured Prevotella sp.; assembly: GCA_964507005.1. Taxonomy (GTDB): domain Bacteria; phylum Bacteroidota; class Bacteroidia; order Bacteroidales; family Bacteroidaceae; genus UBA6398. Next base: position 22,041 of record CAZDOH010000029.1, read on the forward strand.
GGCGTGGTGTAATGGCCTCGCTTTTGAAAAGTCGATTACGCTCACAAGCGGATGCAGCGTCTCTATGCCCAAATAATTGTTGTACTCGGCTACTGTGGCGATGTTCTTAATTTTCTCCATTGTTGGTTGATGCGTTTGGTTTTGTGCAAAAATATATAATATGCTGAATAATGTGGCGTTGCCCGGGCGAAAAACAGTAATTGCGGTAATGCTAAGCGTAAAATGTGCAAAAACTTGGGAAAATGCTGTCGGTGCCGGTCTGCGGGTTCTTGCGCTTGTTTACGTTGTAGTAGATCATGGTTTTATGGTTTTAAGGGGTTGAACTTTTCAAATGCAAAGATACTACAAAAAACCTTACTTTGCAATAGCTGATTTACTAATTTTTCATAAAAAACGATATACCGCAGCCGAAACGCGGCAATGCTTTGCGCCGGAAGCGCATGCGGCGAGCGGCGGCGCGGAATGCGGCACCTGGAGCACGCAATTCGGCAAAGAGAGGACACGAACCTCAGAAATCACACGAATTTGGCGCACTTATGGCAGGGGGCGGCGATTTCGTTTTTGCGGGAATTTTTTACACCTCGAGCGTAAGTGTCTGACTATCAATGTCAATTTGTAAAACG